>JAFGOE010000019.1 GCA_016926625.1 Candidatus Zhuqueibacterota bacterium | reverse complement strand
GGGCCGCGCGGCGTTGCGTTCAATGCCACCGGTGATACTGCTTATGCCGTTAGCTTCAATGCCAGTGCGGTTTGGCGATTTGTGAAAGGCTATATCGATATCGATATCAGACCGGTTGCTGAAGTTCCAAAGGATTATCGTCTTGATCAGAACTACCCGAATCCATTTAATCCCTCAACGATCATCCCGTTTGCTCTCAAGAGCGGCGGACAGGTCGAGCTGAAGGTTTATGATGTCCTGGGTAGAGAGGTTATCACGTTGATCGATAAAGAGATGAATGCTGGCAGCTACCGAGCCGTATTCGATGGATCTAACCTGGCATCAGGTCATTACTTCTATAAACTGTCAATTAACGGCAACGTGTTCACCAAACAGATGTTGCTCGTTAAATAATCAACCGGATTGTAATGACTTAGCATTTTAGTTAAAGCCGATGAGGTCACTATCTCATCGGCTTTTTCTTAAAAAACACGCAGGAGTTTTAATGAAAAGAATACTAATTTTTCTCGTTATACTTATGTCTGCAACATCTGCCCTATCAGTAGAAAAGAATGAAGAATTCCGGGCGACATGGGTGATAACATGGGAATTGATCGATTCTGTAGCCAGTGCAGAAGAAAATATGGCGAACATCCGGACGATTCTGGATAATCATAAGCGAGCCAACATGAACGCTGTACTCTGGCAGGCCAGGCAAAACGGTACCGCATACTATCGCTCCTCCTATGAACCTTGGGGTAAATATGCGAGTCACCGTGATCCGGGCTTCGATCCGCTCGGTTATGCAGTAGAAGAGGCGCATGCACGAGGATTAGAAATACATGCATGGTTCAACGTCTTCGAAGCCAGGGATAGAATTGCTGGTTCTCCGTCTCATGAGCATCCGGAATGGATCTGTCGCGATCAGAGCGGAATTCCCATGACATCATCTATTTCAATTTCTCCGGGACTGGCGGAAGTCCGCGATTATCTGGTCAAGGTTGCCATGGAAATCGTGCGTAACTACGATATCGATGGACTTCACCTGGACTATGTCCGCTGGAATGAATTCAGTAATTCAGCTGAATCGAAAGCGTTGGCCAGGGCGGTCGATGATCTCGATTTACCAAGCGGATTCATCATGACGGAACAGTTGCAGGATATGCAGGAGAACGCCAGCGGACGGTATCTATATGATTATCTGCACCCGTACAGCGCCGGTGTTCCGGAAGGTTTTGATTCATGGGAGGACTGGTGGCGCTGGTCGGTAACCGACTTTGTGAAGGCCTTGCATGATTCGATCCAGGCGGTGAAACCCTGGGTGCGATTATCCCCGGCTGTGCTGGGTAATTATAATTGGGATTATTGGCAGGGATACGGAGAGGTGTTCCAGGATCCGGCGCTCTGGTTTAACGAGGGCTATATCGAACAATTAATGCCCATGCACTATCATTGGCTAACCGGAGCAGAGTTCTACAGTGTGTTAACAGGCGGCTGTCCAAAATGCTGGCGGCAATGGATACAGGACGGCATCGACGATGGACGACTGTATACTGTCGGGCCACCATCTTATAAATTAGATGAGGATAACTTATGGTACCGCCATCCGGATATCATCGAAAAGTCGAGAGCCGTATCGTTCGTGGATGGTTTCCAGTTCTTCAGTTACGGCGACTGGGCAGACCGCAAGTACTGGGACGAAGCCAGTGTGGTGCTGTTCCCCAGCAGAGCGAAGATACGAGCCATGAAGATTATCGATTCTGATGCCCCCGCGAGTCCGGTCTTAACACTATCGATGATCGATTCATTGAATGTGGAGATTAACGTACAACCGCCTCAATCGTCTACTGAATCGTTCTGGACGGCCATCTATCGTTCACCTGATGCAAATATGGAGAGAGACCGCGATGATATCGTGGAATTTTGTTTCGGTAATCAGCTTCATACGTTCATCGATTCATTCTCAGGAAACCAGGATTACAATCAAACCTATTACTATTTCGCCACATCGTTGGATAGATATTGGAATGAATCTGAACCTTCGAATGGAATAGAAAGCGAGCCTATACACTCTGCTCCTCCTTATGTGATATCTACCGTTCCGTTGTCAGGTGATACGATCGCCGTCAATCAATCCGTTACGATTTTATTTTCGAAGTCGATGGAAATGACAGCAGTTGAAAACGCGATCGCGTTTACTCCCACCGTGGAAATCGCACAGTATCTATGGACCGATGCGAAGAGCTTAATCCTCGATATCGAAGATAATTTTGAATACGACACGGAATACATCATGACGATACAGGATCTGGCACAGGACATCAACGGTGTGAATCTGGATGGGAATGGCGACGGTGTCGCTGGTGAAGACTTTGTGTTGACGTTTAGAACGCTGGCGTTTGATGATCAGGGACCTGTCGTAATCCAAAGCTATCCGCCAATATCGGGAGGAATGGAAGACTTTGCGATCGATGATATAATGACGCTGACCTTTGATGAGTACCTTGACGTAAGTTCGATTCACGACACGACAATTATGCTAATGTATAACACCGAAGAAGTGGAAACCAATTTTGCGATCACCGATATGAAAGAAAGATCGATTCTCTATGCACAACCGATCGAAGCTTTGTCGAGTGACTCTTACTATTCGTTGCTCGTCAACAGCACGATTACCGACACGATCGGTAATGTCGTTACAGAGGCCATTCAAATCGATTTTAAGACTGAAGCGCAGGAATATGCGGAGATAAAAATTATCGATTCATTCCTCTCAAACAGCAGCTGGGAACGCCCGGACTACAGCGGATCGACTGTGGGGATTATCAAGCAAAATACCGAATTCATCATGACGAGCGAAGCTTACTTACCCAAGGTCTCTGCGCGGCAAAGAATTGCGGCGACTCTCCGATACGAATGGGATGAAAGTGCTGCGGAATTTTTAATCCGTGAGTATCTGGCAAGCGGTGCTCCCAGAGAAGTGGTTTTTGACACGAGCTATGTACTTCAGAGTTACGTTTTCGGAGATGGCAGCCATAATCTATTTCGATTCTGTATCGACGAAGACGATGGTACCAACACATGGGCAGTCCACGAGGTTTCCGATTGGATAAAGATCGACTGGTATGGCTGGCGACTCATGTCCTGGGATCTTGGCGATACGGAACAAACCGGGGATTGGATTGGTAATTCAGCACTCGATGGAATACGTTACAGAATGGACAGCTATCAGCTAGGTCACGAAGTCGGCGCGGAGCTTAGCGGAACCGTATATTTTGATGATCTGCGAGTCGTAAAGAAGGCGGATAAATTCATCGGAGTCGATGATGAGGATCAGCAGATAGCAAGAGAATATCTATTACATCAAAATTATCCAAATCCGTTCAATCCGACGACGACGATTCCGTTTGAAATAGCCAGATCCGGTTTCGCAAGATTAACTGTCTATAACTTACTCGGCCAACGCGTGAGTACGTTGATTGAGAAACCGCTGATAGCCGGGTATTATGAAGTCAATTTCGATGCGAGAGATCTGTCGTCAGGTTTATATTTTTATATTCTTGAGTCGAGTGGGATGGTGCTGAAGCGCCATATGGTCTTGTTGAAATAACGACACATGTTCTGATAAGAAATAAGGACATGTCTAAGCACTGTCAGAATAAATGCTGTCATTGCGTGCGTTGCCTTTTAAGGCAATGCACGCAATCTTCTGGGATTAGCAGAAATGGGTAAGGTGCAAGAAGTGAGGAGATCGCTTCTCCCGCTCCGCGTGATCGCAATGACAGCGTTTTGCCTTGTTATAAATTTATTAGAAAATTGGTGGGATCCTAGTGATCGACGGTTACTAGAATCTTTAACCATTGCGGTATGGGCGAGAAATCGTTGAGACTGATTTCAAATGTAGCCCTATGGGACCGAACAGGTGGGATATCGAGATTTACACGTTGCCGAACCGTCATGATTCCACTGCCGTGACAGTAATTACACATGAACTTGAAGATATAATCGCGATGCAGGCAATAGGGACAGGGTTTCTCTATCGGGATCGTAAGAGGAATTGTGATCCCATGCGCTGCTTCTTCTGGCGTTAATATTAGTTCGAGATAGTAAGGTTCCTCATAAAGGACAGGGGTACGCGGCCCCTGGTCAGTGTAGTACATTCGTGTAGGTGAGGGCTGCGATTGATGACGTCTAAGCTGTTCGTCATATATGCCGCGTTTTTTATCATCGATCAGTACATCGTATGCTTCCTGGATTTTACAAAAATCACGCGTATTATCCGTCTTCGCCGTGTCAGGATGATGTTTTATCGCTAATTTTCGATAGGCTTTCTTTATTTCATCCGCCAGAGCATCTCGCGCAACGCCCAATATGTCGTAGTAATTTTTAATATGCGTGTCTCTCATTGAATTTAAACTCATTGATCTTACACTACATATTATAGCGGTGAAATTTTACAATTGTTCCGTAGTAAGAGGGAGTGGATCACGGTTTATCGATCGTTCCCGATTACCGTACGATTTCGAACTCTATATTGAGGAACGTCCGATCTTTTTTCGGTTCATTGTTCTTTCAAGCCCCGTAATTCACTCCCTGTAAACACACTTCTAAAGAGATTCGTCTTATCATCCGACAGAGATTTGTATCTCTTTCGGTTTAACCTCTTCTTTTTTAGGTAGAATGATGCTAAGCAAACCATCCTTATATTCTGCGGACACTTTTTGGGGATCGACATGATAAGGTAACGAGAACGTTCGCTGGAAGTTGCCGTATACCCTCTCTCGTCGATGGAACCTGGTATTTGATTCCTTAATCTCGGTCTCTTTCTTTTCACCTTTGAGGGTTAGATTATTTTCAGAAATATTAATTTTCACATCTTCCTTGTTCATGCCAGCTAATTCGGCTTTGATCACATACTGTTCATCGGTTTCGTAGATATCGACCATGGGGAACCAGCTGGTGGATGTCTCCTCATTCGCTTCGGAAGGTCCTTGCATGAATGAACTAAATACCTGATCCATTTCTTTTCGCAATGCTTCGAGGTCGTTTAACCCTCTCCATCGAACTATCGTCATAATGATAACCTCCTCTATTAAAGTTCAATATTTAATATTACGCAATGTAACAACTTCAACTCATCGTATTACAAACAATATGCCATTTGATTTATAATATATAATTTATTGATATTAATTGATTTATCCACAATATTTAAATATATAAAAATTTGACATATTGTATTAACAATATTGCCAAAATAACATAGAGGATAGCAAGTATGTCATTTTGACAATAAAAAACCCCACTTCTGGATATTCACAGTAAAGTGATTTTCCACGAAGTGGGGTTAGAACCGATATGATGAAACTGATAATTAGCTTACATTGGATGTATCATCATCCGAATCGATGCGTTCGGCCTTGTGACCGGATTCTGTAAACGACAGTTGCTCTTTTTTTCGTTTAACTTCGATGATACTGCCATCGACGAAGTTACCTTTTAAGATTTCTTCGGCGATAGGGTCTTCGATATAGCGCTGAATGGTTCGTTTTAACGGGCGCGCACCGGAAACAGGATCGAATCCTTTTTCAGCGATGAATTCTTTTGCGCGTTTATCGAGGTTAATGACAATCTGTCGATCGGCTACTTTTTCCAGCATCTCTTCTATCACCAGATCGACGATCTGAATCATCGAGTCCTTGTCAAGATATTTAAAAACGACCAATTCATCGATTCGGTTGAGGAACTCCGGATTCATGATGCGTTTCACCTCTTCCAGCACTTTATAGCGCATCGACTCATAATCAGTTGCCACATTTTCCTGTTTAAATCCGATTCCGCCTTTCTTACCGATCTGTCTGGCGCCGATGTTCGAGGTGAGGATTAGAATTGTGTTTTTAAAATCGACTTTTCTGCCCAGCCCGTCGGTCACATTACCGTCGTCGAGAATTTGCAGCAGGATGTTGAATACATCCGGATGAGCCTTTTCGATCTCGTCGAACAATACCACGGAATACGGGTGACGTCTTACTTTTTCGGTAAGCTGTCCCCCCTCTTCATAACCGATATAACCCGGAGGAGCTCCGATGAGTCGGGACACAGAAAATTTCTCCATGTACTCGGACATGTCGATGCGGATGAGTGCATTTTTATCTTCGAAAAGATAGGTAGCCAGTTCTTTAGCAAGCTGTGTCTTGCCGACTCCGGTTGGTCCCAGGAATATAAATGATCCGATCGGTCGGTTCGGATCTTTCAGGCCGGCTCTTGTCCGTTGAATCGTCTTCGATAACAGCGATATAACCTCATCCTGTCCGATGATTCTTTTTTTGAGATTTTCCTCCATTTTCAGAAGCTTCTCTGATTCGGATTGAGCCACCTTGGTAACCGGGATACCGGTCATCATGGACACGACATCCGCCACATCCTTTTCATTGACTTCCACCACGGTCTGATTTTCGCTCTCCTGCCATTTACGTTTCGCATCCTCGAGCTGTCGTGCTAATTTCTTCTCTTGATCTCTGAAAATTGCGGCTTTCTCAAATTCCTGCGCTCTTATCACGCTCTCTTTATCTTTACGGATCGCTTTAATCTTGTCTTCCAATTTCAGAATTTCTTCCGGTACGACGATATTAGCGAGATGGACCATGGCTCCGGTTTCATCCAGGACATCGATCGCTTTATCAGGGAAAAATTTATCGGTGATGTAGCGGTCAGATAATTTCACCGTCGCCTTAAGCGCTGCATCCGAATATTTCACATGATGATGTAGTTCATATCTTTCTTTCAGACCGTAGATGATGAGCAGCGTTTCATCGAGCGTGGGTGGATCGACCATGATCTTTTGGAATCGTCGCTCCAGGGCGCCATCTTTCTCAATGTACTGTCGATACTCATCCAATGTGGTGGCACCGATACATTGTAATTCGCCGCGAGCCAGGGCAGGTTTGAACATATTTGACGCATCGAGAGAGCCCGACGCACCGCCAGCGCCCACGATGGTGTGTAATTCGTCGATAAAGAGTATCACGTCTTTAACCTTCACTAACTCGTTCATGATCGCCTTCATTCTCTCCTCGAACTGGCCGCGGTACTTAGTCCCTGCAACGATTGAACCGAGATCGAGGGTGATCACCCTTTTATTATGGAGCACGCGGGGCACTTTTTTCTCGATGATTCTCATCGCCAAACCTTCCGCGATCGCGGTTTTCCCAACACCGGGCTCACCAATGAGCACCGGATTATTCTTTTTCCTCCGGCTCAAAATCTGAGCCACGCGCTGAATCTCTTCGTCACGACCGATGATCGGATCGAGTTCACCGTGCTGTGCCAGCGCGGTGAGATCACGGCCGAAGTGATCGAGGGCCGGTGTTTTCGAACGCTTCTGGCCACTTTCACGCGAGGTTGGTGTTCCCCTTAATATGTTTTCTAACTCCTCACGGATCGCATCGTACGTCACTTCAAATGTCGACAACACCTGAGCGGCCACTCCCTCGCGCTCACGCACCAGAGCAAGCAGAAGGTGTTCGGTACCAGTGACTTCAGATCGATATTTTTCAGCTTCCATGTACGCCATCTTTAGTATCTTTTCGGCTCGCTTCGTCAATGGGATGTCACCGATCGTCATCGTGTCTGCCGTTGTTTTAACCGCATCTTCGATCGCCTTGCGCAGTTCATCTAAATCACAACCTAAATTCTTTAAAATCTCTATGGCTATGCCGTCGCCCTCCCGAATGATACCCAGCAGCAGATGCTCTGTTCCGATATAGTCATGCCCTAATCTTAGTGCCTCCTCACGGGAGAACTGGATAACCATCTGTACGCGACTCGAAAAATTCTTTTTCATTATCGTCTCCTGAAAAGCCTGTATTTGTAAATCGAAATGATATCTATTGTGAATGTTAATACATCTGTAAAATACAAATATTTTCCATTATTTCCAAAGTTTTTTTTATGAATCCAGTCAATATATTACAAATTTTATACCATAATTGTTCATATTCAAACAAAATATTTAATTCCGTTAATAATTCAACGCTACTTGTGACCAACAGGTTTCATCGATCTGGCATCGCTCCTATCGACATGTGTCCAGGGGTTGTATTACAAGTGCTTAAAACAGGCTCAATACCATATCATATAGATTTCAATAATGATTATTTTCTATACTATGTGGTATAATTTCGTTAGATTGAACTTTTAATACAGCCTCCGGTTCATGCAATTGTGCAATTCTGGGGTTCCCCGCTTATGCCTCACGGTTCAATCGTCATTATTTTCCGCCTGGCCACCTTAAACGTTGATATTATTTTTGATCTTGCCATCGAATAGTTCAAGCACCCGATCGGCTCGCCCGGCCAATTCGGTATTATGAGTCACGATCACGATGGTCTGGTTCAGCTTGTTATTCAATTCCCAAAATAGTTGATGCAGCGACTGACTGGATGTACGATCCAGGTTCCCGGATGGTTCATCTGCGAGCAATAGCTTAGGCGAATTGATCAACGCTCGTGCGACGGCGACACGCTGCTGTTCGCCTCCGGATAATTCACCGGGTTTATGGTTATAACGATGTTCCACATTCACAGCCTTGAGCAGCTCCATGGCCCTGCTTTGCGCAGTCCGCCTGTCCGCTCCCATGATCATAGCAGGCATCATCACATTTTCAACCGAGGTGAATTCGGGCAGCAGATGATGAAATTGAAAAACGAACCCAACATGATGATTCCTGAACGACGCTAAATCGTTGTCATTCAAAGCGAAGACATCTTGCCCATTGATTTGTACAGTACCGGTGCTTGGTCGATCCAGTGCTCCCAGAATATGTAACAAAGTGCTTTTACCGACTCCGGAAGGCCCTATGATAGCGATGATGTGTCCTTCCTCGATATCGTAGTCGATTCCTTTCAGTACTTCAACTTTCGTTTTACCCATAAGATAGGTTTTTTGCAGATTTCTAATCGATAACAATGTTTTATTCATAATTTACTCATATCGTATAGCTTCAACGGGATCCAATTTTGATGCTTTCCTGGCCGGAAAGAGTGTCGCAGCAAAACACAGTAGTATCGCCGCAATCACGATCAGTACGAAATCAAGAAAACGCATCTGTATCGGTAACGAATTAATGAAATAGATATCGGATGGCAACGAGAACCATTTATATTTTAATTGCGACCAGCATAAAAGATAACCGATAATACTCCCCAGCACGGCGCCGATCACACCGGATATCACCCCTTGTAGTATAAAAATACGCTGAATGCTGAGAGAATTTGCACCCATGGTCTTCAGGACTCCTATATCTTTCTTCTTCTCCATGACTACCATAATCAATGTGCTGATGATGTTGAATGCAGCGACCATGATGATCAAGCTGAGAATGATAAAAGCGGCCCATTTTTCAATCTGCATCCAGGAAAAGAGATTCTTATTCCTCTCGAACCACGTTTCCGCGATGTAGTGATAACCCCATTTATTCTCAATGTCCTTTTTGACAGCATTCGCATTGTTCAGATCTTTAAGTTTTACCTCATATCCTGTGATCTGTTCACCCATTTTAAACAATTTTTGTGCCGACTCGAGTGAAATATACACGAACGTATCGTCAAAATCGTATAGTCCGGTCTCGAAATAGCCGGTCACTCGAAATGCCTTTACAAAGGGTGTGGGTATCAAGCCGAACGACGGTTTCAGATTTGCGAGGCTGAACGCAAAGACTTTGTCATGCAACCCGATATCCAATTTAAGCGCCAGACTCTTTCCAACGACGATACCCGGCAGAGTATCTCCCTCTTCGACATGTACATCGCCCAGGTCCATGCTTCCGTAGATAATATTTTTCTTGATATCAGAGACCTCTTCGATGCTTTTTTCATCTACCCCCTTGATCAGGATACCATCCTGATAGGAAGAATGACTTAAGAAGGCTTTATTGAAGACGTAGGGTGAAACCCCGGCGACCTTATCCATGCTCTTCAAATAGGTGACCATATCCGTATTATTAGGTATCGGCCGATAGAGCAATCCTCGTACCCTCAAGTGGGCATCGAAACCGATGATTCGCGACCTGACTTCGTTCTCAAAGCCGTTCATCACCGACAGCACGATGATCAAAGCAGCTACCCCGATCATCACCCCGGCGATTGATAGATAATTGATCAATGAAATAAAGCCTGATCGGCGTTTAGATCGAAAATAGCGTTTCGCTATGAAAAATTCATATGACATTATTCTGGCCTCATGTGTGGGAAAAGGATGACATCACGGATAGAGGGTGAATTCGTTAAGATCATAACCAACCTGTCGATTCCGATACCGAGCCCTGCTGTGGGAGGCATGCCGTATTCCAGCGCCCTGATGTAATCATCATCCATCTCGTGAGCTTCTTCATCACCTTCTTTTTTATATTCGACTTGTTTTTCGAATCGATCGCGTTGATCGAGTGGATCGTTCAATTCGGAAAAAGCATTACAAAATTCCTTCCCCGCAATGAAACCCTCAAATCGTTCGACAAGCCCTTCTTCAGTCCGATGTTTTTTCGCTAACGGTGAAAGCTCTACCGGGTAATCGATAACGAAGCAGGGCTGAATCAGCTTCGGTTCGACCTTTGCACTGAATATCTCATCGATTATCTTGCCGGCGCTAAATCCGTGATCGATCTCGACATCGAGTTCTTTCGCTATCGCTTTCAATTCATCTCTATTTTTCTGGTATAAATCGACATCAGTATACTGTTTGATAATATCAAACATCTTATATCGCGGCCAGGGAGTGCTGAAATCGATCTCATGCTCGCCAAAGGTGATCCGATTTCCTCCGGTGAGTGACTCGACCGTATTTACGACCAGATCTTCGACCAGTGCCATCATGAAATGATAGTCCTGATAAGCGACATAGAGCTCCAACATCGTAAATTCCGGATTATGGAATCGATCGATGCCCTCATTTCTGAAGTCCTTACCAAACTCAAAGACACCATCGAAACCGCCCACGATAAGACGCTTGAGATAGAGCTCGTCCGCGATTCTCAGATACAAATCGATATCGAGTGCGTTATGGTGTGTGATGAAGGGTCTTGCAGCCGCTCCTCCGTAGATCGGTTGCAAGATGGGTGTTTCGACTTCAAGATAATTCTTATTGAGTAAAAATTCTCTGATATGTTGCGTGATCTTGCTGCGTTTCAAGAAGACCTCTTTGACGTCAGGATTCACGATCAAATCCACATAACGCTGGCGATATCTTAATTCTTTGTCGGTAAATTCATCGTATAAGATCCGCTCCCCTTCTTCCAGCTTTTCCTTTACGATAGGTAGAGGTCGCAGCGATTTTGCGAGCAGTTCGAAACTTTCGATAAACACCGTCGTCTCACCGGTTCTCGTGATAAATACATCCCCGACAATGCCGATAATATCTCCAATATCGAGCAATTTGAATACGTCGTATCGTTGATCTCCCACCTTGTCTTTGCGAACGTAAAATTGAATCTTGCCGCTTGAATCCATTAGATGAGCGAACGCGGTTTTTCCATGTTCACGAACCGACATCAATCGCCCGGCCAGCGAGACTTTTTTACCTTCATAGGCATGCACATCATCGAGTATCTGCCTCGCTGAACCTGTGATCTCATAACGATACGCATAAGGATTAATTTCAAGTTCCTTTAGTTGGTCTAATTTATTTAACCTTATGTCTGTCAATGTTTTAAACTCGTCCACATTTTTCTCCGCTTTTTATTCTGCTCTAATGCAGTTCTTCTATTTTCGATAGATCCTTGGTACCCGTTTCGATACCCAACAGCATACCTCGTAAGGGATCGTATTTATCATTGCGCAGATATCATTAACTGTAAACTCATTTCCTTCACTTTTAGGTCCAAATAAAATAACATCATCACCGATTTTGCCAGAGAAATTTATCCCAACATCGACCAATGTCTGATCCATACACACTCTGCCGACTACGGGATATGCATGGCTGTTAATCGTCACATAGGCCTTATTGGATAACAACCGGTTATAGCCATCAGCGTATCCGACGGGTATGGTGGCAATTTGGGTCCTGGATGCGGTGTAATAGGTGCGTCCATAACTGATCGACGTATGCGCATCGACCTCCTTAAGATGGATTATTTTCGATTTGAATTTCATCGCAGGTTTCAAGGGAACGCTTTCGCTGGTCTCGTTCGACGGATAATACCCGTACATCATAATCCCCGGTCTCACCATATCGAAATAAGCATCTGGCATGTCCAGAATAGCACCGCTATTGGCCGCATGAACGAGGGGTAAACGAATCCGTTTCGATTCGAGTGTGGCAATCACAGAACGAAAGTTGCTTAATTGTTCGTTGGCAAACTCCTTATCTTTCTCATCCGATGTCGCGAAGTGCGTATATAGTCCTTTGACGTCCAAACCGGGCAGTGTTTTGCATTCGATTACGAATCGCGCCGCTTGTGTCCATGGTACACCGACGCGGCCCATACCGGTATCGACTTTAACATGAACCGATACTCTTCTACCTGAGCTGAAAGCTTTCTCGGAAAATAATTTTGCCAGTTCCAGCGAGTAAACCGTGATATCAGCATCGATTTGCAGCAATTCATCGATCTGATCCTGGAGTTCACCCCCGAAGATGAGAATAGGTGAACTGATACCATTCAGCCGTAACTCACAGGCCTCTTCGACCAAAGCGACCGCGAGGTAGTTGGCCCCGGCTTCTACGGCCAGGCGGGCGACCTCAACGGCTCCGTGCCCGTAGGCGTCCGCTTTTACTACGGCCATGATTCCGGAAGGGCTGACCTTGTGGCGGATGGCAGACAGATTGTGTCTTATAGCGGCCAGATCGATCTCAGCCTTCGTAGGTCTCACCATATTTTTCCTTAACAGCTACAGGGTTATTCTGAAGTCAGTAAATACTGATAGATAAATTCATCGAGATCACCATCCATCACCGCCTGAGTGTTCGAGGTTTCAACTTTGGTACGGTGGTCCTTCACCATGTTGTACGGATGAAAGATATAGGATCGAATTTGACTGCCCCAGGCGATATCTTTCTTGCTTTTCTCTAATTTATCTATTTTCTCTCTTTCTTCCTCTTGTTTCATCTGATATAAGCGGCTCATCAGGATCTTTAAGGCATTAGCGCGGTTCATGTGTTGCGAACGCTCACTCTGACATTGAACGACGAGACCCGTCGGTATATGAGTAATTCTAACCGCAGAACTGGTCTTATTAACATGCTGACCTCCTGCACCGCTTGCTCGATACGTGTCTACTTTCAGGTCAGATGGATTGATGACGACTTCAACCTCGTTATCGACTTCAGGATAAACAAATACCGAAGCGAACGAGGTATGTCTACGGCTGTTCGAATCAAACGGAGAGATGCGAACGAGTCGATGAACTCCGATTTCAGCTTTCAAATAACCGTAAGCATAATCGCCTATGACTTCGATGGTAGCACTCTTAATTCCGGCTTCATCGCCTGATTGCGAATCCAGGATGTTCGATTGAAATCCTCTTCTCTCGATCCAGCGCAAATACATGCGCAGCAGCATTTGTGCCCAATCCTGACTCTCAGTACCGCCTGCGCCGGGATGTATGGTCAATAAAGCGTTCCTTGTATCATCGGGTAAACCCAGCATGCGTTTAAATTCTAAAGCTTTAATCTCCTTTTGAAGCGAGGATAATTCACTTTCAAAATCCTGAAGAGCGCTTTCTTCACCTTCCTCAACAGCCATGTCGACCAGAATATTCAGATCAGACAAACGATTATTCAACTTCTCCCACTGATCCACCACATCCTTGTTCATCGTGATCTGCTTCATCGTCTGCTGAGCCTTTTCCTGATCTTGCCAAAAATTCTCATTCAGTGTCGTGGATTCGAGGTCTTTAATTTTTTCGATCTTCTGATCTATTTCAAAGATAACCTCTTAAATCGTTCATTTTCCGATTCAAATCGATTATGCTTTCTTTGATCTCTTCAAACATGGCAGCGCCCTTTCTCTATTGATATACTGATTGACGAAATGATCGCTCTCTCATAAGCATCGTACGATGTTGACCCATAAATTATATCACCTGGCCATTGAAATTAATCTAATTACACACAATCAAAATAATAAATATACGATAAAATTACATAATAGTCAAGATTTAAAGTAGATTTCAGACAGCGATGCGGAGTCATTCGAGTCATTTCAGAGTATGTGCATCCCTGATGGGCAATTCTTGTATTTTTTTCTTGCTTTAAAAACTATAGCGTTTTATATTAGTATGAACATCATAAGAAATGGAGTAATGTGATGATAATTTCGAATGTTTTTATCCGAGCTTACAAATCGATCTTTGAGATGAATCTACCTATCGATCCTCGAATTACGATTCTGATTGGTCCAAACGGTAGTGGCAAGACGAATATCTTAAAAGCATTAGAGGCCTTTAAGCTTGACACGCCCTACAATAACACATTGACTTGCCAATATTCTGAGCATTATTATCAGAAAAAATGTCCGGAAATCGCGTTTGAATTCTCAAAAATATCAAAGGAAAACCGTCGGAAATTGTTAATGGTATCTGACGTTTTCAAAAACGTCAACAGCTTTTATATTAAACGGCAAGGCCCGGATGCGGTTGATTATAATGTTTATATCGACGATATGGAAGTTGAAAACATCGATATCGTAAAACTGTTATCCTGTCTGCCTAATATTTTATATTTCGAGAATATACCATTACTCAAAAACAGGGTCGATTATTTCAATCTTGTGGATGGAAAAGCTGGATTTACAACCGAGCGTAATCTGCTTAAAATTGGTGGAATTGATAATTATGAGATCATCTTCGAAGATTCCACCCGTGGTCGCCGAGCGTCGGTGGAGGCGGGACGAATTATCACCGAAAATATCAGGAGGGTCTGGTCTCAGGAGCCCACAATCGAGATTAAATTAAATGTGAACGGAAAAGTCTTATACATCGATGTCAGCGATAATACCACAGTATTCGATACTCCGGAGACCAGGAGCCTTGGTTTCAGGTGGTATCTATCGTTTTACATAAATTTCCTGGCACAGACATACAACACGCGTGTACACGAGTACATATTTTTAATCGACGAACCAGGGATTCACCTTCATCCGGCAGGGCAAAAGGACTTACTTCGAGTCGTGGAACATCTGGCACAGAAGAATCAGATCATGTACACCACCCATTCTCCATTTTTAATTAACCGTGAATTCCCACAGCGCGTACGACTGGTCACCAAATCGCGCGAAGGTACACGAGTCGACAATGAAGCTTATCGACAAAACTGGAGACCTTTAAGAAAATCGATCGGCCTGGTTATTGGTGATCTGTTTTTCTTTAGTGACAGCGGTGTTGTGTTAGAGGTACCTGGTCGTAAAGGAAGCTTTTTAAATCGGTTCAAATCGATGGGAGAAGACGAGTGACATTTTCAGGTCATATATGTGATATCCCGGGCATACGCGTGGGCCATTCCCATGACCAACGAGCGCTGACCGGGTGCACGGTGATTTTTCCGGATGATGGTTTTACGGCGGGCGTCGATGTACGCGGATCTGCGCCAGGTACGAGGGAGATCGAATTGCTTTATCCCACTCGTCTGGTACAGAATATCGATGGCATTTTGCTGACCGGTGGAAGTGCGTTTGGGCTCGATGCAGCGAGCGGGGTTGTACAATACCTCGAAGAGATGAACATCGGTTACGATACAGGAATCGCCAGGGTACCCATTCTGCCGGCAGCCGTCATCTACGATCTCAATACAGGCGATCCATCGGTTCGGCCTGACAAAGTGATGGGTTACAACGCAGCCGTATCGGCCAGTTCAAACGATAAGCGGATGGGAGCCATCGGAGCAGGAATCGGCGCGACAGTCGGCAAATTTGCCGGTATCGAGTATTCGATGCGAGGCGGTATTGGTTCATGTTCATACCATCTCGGAGGCGACGCCATCATCGCAGTGCTGGTCGTATTAAACGCGTTGGGGAATATAATCAATCCGGGTACCGGTGAGACTATTGCCGGAGCATACAATAACCAAACCGAGACGTTCTTCGATCCGATAGATTTTATGACTGCGAATCACCTCGATCATTACGCATCGTTTACAAACACGACTCTTGGGGTCGTGGCGACTAACGTTAGACTGGGACGAGAGGAAGCAACCAAAGTGGCACAGATGGCGAATGACGGTATTGCCAGAGCCATTTCCCCCTCTCATACACCATTTGATGGGGACATCGTCTTCGCCGTCTCCACCAATACAGTGGCAATGGACAATAATAGTCTACTGTCATTAGGGACGGTAGCAGCTGAACTGGTTGCCTGGTCGATTGTGGAAGCAGTCAATCATTAAAAAAAAGGCAATTTGCTTGAAATTGCCTTTTTCGTTGTATTCCAAACATATTGCTACTCTTTTGGCAGACCGTACTTTTTCATTTTGAAACGTAAAGTTGCTTCCGGGATACCTAAGAGCTTAGCGGCTTTCACCTGATTTCCGCCAAATTTATTTAACGCTTTTTTAATCAAGTAAATTTCAACATCAGAGACGATGCCTTTAAGATTTCGCGGCTCCAGGAAGTCGAATGGGTGTTTCTTTATCCTGAACGGCAGGAATTCACTGGATAACTCGCCCTCCGGTGACATGACGACCAGATTTTGCACCGTGTTTTCTAGTTCTTTAACGTTGCCCTTCCAATCGTACTCGAGTATCGATTCAAAAATTTCTGAATCGACCGGTGGCAATTCGCGATTATTTTCTGCGGAGAACTTCTTGAGAAAATAATTGAATAGTTCCGGGATATCTTGCTTATGTTCACGAAGGGATGGAATACGCAGCGTCAACGCGTTGAGGATATGATACAGTTCCCGGCTAAAAACGCCGCGTTCGACTAAGGAAGTCACATCTTCTTCATCCGTAGCGATGACACGAACATCCAGTTCGATACTGTCCCTGCCACCTATTCTCCTGAATTTGCTGTCAGCGAGAACAGATAGGAATTCTTCTTGAAACTCCTGATTTAGTTTGCTGATGTTATCAAGATACAGCGTTCCTTTGTGAGCCTTCTCGAGCAGTCCGACTGTTCGTGTTACGGCAGAATCTCCTTCCAGCTCCTCGCCAAAAAGAGCTTTTTGATCAATTGTCTTGCCCAGCGATCCGCAATTAATTCGCACCAGGGAGCGGTTTCTCCGGGCACTGGTCATATGAATGTGTCGGGCTAAAAACTCTTTACCAACTCCCGGTTCTCCATGAATTAATACGTTGCTATCGATTTTTGCCAGTTTCTTTACTGCCCTTCTCATCCTCTTTGCCTCAGGACTATTCCCAATGATCGGTTCATCCTGAAGTACTTCTACAGATTTTTCTTTTTGCTCTGTACTCATTACGCCACCTCAAAGATTAGTAATTATTCGCGCTTATTTTTAATTTATCCTCCTCTCAAATTCACTCAAATTGATCTATATCCGCACCTCGTTCGCCGCTCAGCACAGATATCGTAGCCTGAGTCGATTAAGAAAGGGCCACTTTTTCTCTATGTAATTAAAAGGAGATAATTTAATTGAACTGGGATACCGTCTCAAACTCTGTATATAAAAAGTAGAGATTACTTTTATTATTTTATCGCAATATAATATCAGTTTTTCACTTTAAATATAACATATAAAACAGATAAAGTCAAGCGAAAAATATTCGCATGACGAATACTATTTTTTGTTTGCTATCGAGAAGTAATCATCAAATAGCAATAAATTGATCATATTTTACAATATTGACGTATCTATATATACAAAACACAGACAACGATAAACCTTGATCAGGTCAAAATAAATCAACTGATCACGCCATCGTGAATTTCAGGTTTTTCTGACCCGAAGTGACATGGTGCCAGCGACTAAAATACCGGTGATAAAGCCACCAATATGGGCCCACCAGGCGACTCCGCAACAATCATTCCCTGTGCTGATCATCTCCACCGTGACGCTAATAAACTGAAATAGAAACCAGAGTCCTAGAAAAAAGACAGCATATATCTCGACAAGTGGGAAAAATATGAACAACGGAATTATCGTTAGCACTTTCGCACGAGGATAGAAAATCAGATAAGCCCCCATGACTCCCGCGATGGCGCCACTGGCACCGACAGTTGGAACGGCTGAACCTGAATTCAAATAGGCATGTGCAAAGCCAGCGATCAATCCTGCTAATATGTAAAAAAATAGATACCATTTTCTTCCGAAACGGTCTTCAACGTTATCCCCGAAAATCCATAGAAACCACATATTACCAATCAAATGCATCAAACTGCCATGAAGAAAAATCGATGTAAAAAACGGATAAAACCGTTCGATTAAATTCAATGGCTCGATATTTGTTAAATAGAAATACCGTTGCGGGATCATACCGAATATCAACACAAAATCGTTGGCTGATTTACCCAATGAGGACTGGAATAGAAATATAAGCACATTCGATACGATGATGAGGATAGTTACAATGGGAAATCTCCGCGAGGGGATCATATCTCTTATCGGAATCATGGTCTATTCAAGGGTATATTCAGATTCAGATTCTTTTTTAATTTTAATTTTTTTGCTAAAGTGGATCGGGAAAATATCTCTGAACGGTTTCGCGTCGATACGATAATGTTCATGTGGTTTATTCGGTCCCATACACCAGCATGGTATCGCCAGGATCGTCGTTTCGAATGTCTTTTCCTCAGTTCCTTTCACAAGGAGTTTGAATTCTTTACCAATTTTAGGGAAAAAATTGAGATCACTTTTTAATATCATGATGTATTGCCCCTGAGCCTCTTCGTCAGATATCTTGCGATGATATGTCTTCTCATAATCAGCCATGTAGTTACCTCCGAATGATATGAAGTGTTACGTTATGCGTTTCCGATCGAAACATGTCAATATTCCATCGACCACGAGTACCACGGATAGACAGTGATCCATAAAAAAGTCGTAACAGAAAATTCTATTTACACAATTTAAAGCAGCTTAAGGCTCCGCACTCAAACTCTTGATCGCTTCATCCTCGGTATCGTAATGCAGCAAAATATTTTCCAGCTTTGCGATTCGAATCAAATTTAACACCCGTTTTTGAGCACCGAAAATGATTAATGTGCCTTGAAACATTCGTAATTGACGAAGCCCAAACAACAAAGCCCCCAGACCAGAACTGTCGACATATTGCACGTTTGAAATATCGACGAGCACTCGATCAACCCCCTGTTCAACCAGCAATAGTAAATAGGCTTTTAACTCCGGTGAGACCTGGCTATCCAGACGTTCTTCATGAATTCGTATGATCGTGATCTCATTTTTGTCTTCTTTTTCAAATTGCATTTATAACTCCACCTTTTTTTGACGGCACATTTAAATAATTGAGACAAAGCATTTATTTAATATAATAAATAAAAAATGAATATCAACATATTTTTATCCATTACATCAATTCGATGAGACTATCCGCTGCATGGGCTGATGAATCGTCAGGTCACCTCATTAATTTAATGTTCTAGATAATCCAATACTTTTAGTGCATTTTCTTTTGCGTCGTCACCTACTTCTAATATTGGTCCTACACAAGAAGGGCATCCGCTAGCGCAGCGGCACTGTTTCAAAAGACTCTTGGCTGCGCTCAGGAGATCGTTATGGATCCTGAACAATTTTTGACTGAAACCGACTCCGCCAGGATAAGCGTCGTAAATATAAATAGTGGGTTGACCCGAAAACGGTGCCCTGATCATGGGCACTGTTCGAATATCTTGCGGATCGCTCATCACATAAATTGGTGCGATGTTAGCGAGAACATTGGCCAGTGATTTTAATGTATTCGCAAAATTGTCGGTGGTCATTCCGAGAATCGACTCCAATGATTTGTCGAATTCCCACCAATAGGCCGTAGTATGCATCTCGTTTTCCGGAAGCGTGACGATACCTGCTCCGATGTTCTCATGAGTATGAAATTTTATTTTTTTATACATCGTCGTGAGGCATGTAACGGCAACCTCTCCGAATGCTTTGGCTCCTTTTTTTACTTCCATGTTTTCGAAGACATCGAGCACCTTGAGTGTTACTTTGGTTTGAGCGTCTGTATAATGATCCACACTGACCCGATGAACGTATGCTTTTCGGCGATCCCAGTCGAGTTTATCAACGTGATATTGTTGGCTGCCGTGGATGTAAATTGCATCGTCGTGAATCAACATCGGTGCACTGAAGTAGTCCACTTCACCGATAACCTGGTCAACATGGGTGGTATCGATAATAACGAAATTATCGGGTGATGCGCTTCGCAAGCTGACCATCTCCGCCGGATACGTCTCACTCATCCAGTGCCATTTATCCCCGGCATGGTGTAGTACGCCATTTTCTTCGAGATACGAGAGTATCTCATGAGTCGCATCGACGCCGAACGTCTCATGTTCATCGAAAGGCAACTCGAACGCTGCACATTTAATATGACTCATCAATATGATTAGATTATTCGGATCGACGATCGCAGCTTCCGGAGGTTGTTCAAAAAAATACTCCGGATGGTTAATCATATATTGATCCAGAGGTGCGCTCGAAGCGACGAGTACGGCCACAGAGACTTCCATTCGCCTGCCGGCTCGTCCGGCTTGCTGCCAGGAACTGGTTATGGTTCCGGGATATCCCGCCATGATGCAGATGCTTAATCGCCCGATATCGATACCGAGTTCGAGAGCGTTCGTGCTCACCACGCCCAGTAGTTCACCATCCCTCAACCCCCTCTCGATGCGTCGTCGCTCATTAGGCAGGTATCCACCACGATAGCCGGCGATCTTGTTGACGGACTTTTTCATGCTCTTCATCGCTTCTTTGAGATATGTGGTCAAAATTTCGACCCGGAGCCTGCTTCTGGCGAACACGATGGTCTGCACATCGGCGAAAAGAAATTTCTTCGCCAGATTGCTCGTCTCGGTGATCGATGATTTTCTGATACCCAATTCACTATTCACAACGGGTGGATTGTAGAGGATGAAATGTTTTTCACCTCGAGGTGCTCCGTTGTTATCGACTAATGTAAATTTCTCTTCGATGATTTTTTCTGCCAGTTCCTTAGGGTTGGAGATGGTAGCGGAACAGCAGATAAATTGTGGATCGGAATTATAAAACTTGCATATCCTTTTTAAACGTCGAATAACGTTGCTCAGGTGGCTCCCGAAAACACCACGGTAGTAATGTAATTCATCGATGATCACATAGTGCAGGTTTTCAAACAAATTAATCCATTTCGTATGATTCGGCAGGATACCTTGATGCATCATGTCCGGATTCGTGATCACGATTTGACCAGCCGTTCGGATGGCTTGCCGCGCGGAAGCAGGTGTATCGCCATCGAAGGTATACGTTTTGATCTTCTCACCGGATAATTTCACCAGGTCATACAACTCATTCAATTGATCCTGGGCTAACGCCTTTGTCGGAAACAGGTAAATCGCCCGTGTGCTATCATCTTTTAATATCGCATCTATCGTGGGCACATTGTAACAGAGGGTTTTACCCGAAGCCGTTGGTGTCACGATAACAACATTCTCTTTATTCAACACAGCCTGGATAGCGCTGCTCTGATGGGTAAATAGTCTTGTAATTCCTCTTTTCGTCAACACTTCGATCAAACGCGGATCGAGTGCGTCAGGCCATTCGGCATAAACTGGATCTACAGCCGGTATTGTCTTCCAGTATGTTATATTTCGTTGAATAGCCGGATCGGTTCTTAAAACATCCAAAATTTGTTCAAGGTTCATATGTCACCTGAATAACAACGTATAATTCCCAATTAACGATGCAGGCCTATTCTCTCTTACGAAGCATTCGTATGTTCGGAATGTAAGTAGTCTTGTCGTCTGCATCCTTCGCGCGTTGCTTTTTGATATGGTACTAATGAATACTTTGTTGTTTTGTCCTCGCATCATAAAAACGTCTGATCGCCTCCTCAGACTCCTCTTCGAGCGTCTTCAGATCAGGATCTTGCGGCATGTCGAGTTCGAGTGATTGGTTAAACGCATTCACTTGTACAGATTTTCTATCCTTATCCAATATCATCTCGATATTACCGACGAATTGACCCTTACTGCCAGTTTCAATCAGGGTACCCAGTCCCGTTGAATCCGCGATGATCTCATTATAGAAGGAATGACCACCGATAATCAGATCGATATCGGGAAAGCGATTGCGAAAATCGTGCAATTCATTGGACGGTAAGTGAGCCAGTGCGATCACCACATCACATTTACCCTTTAGTTCTCGCAATACTTTCTCAGTCTCCCTGAAAGGATCCGTCGTGATCAGTTTGGGTGTGTGCTTACTGTAAACAAGAACCGGTCGGTTTAAAACGACTCCGAATATCCCTACCTTTACCGAATTTATCCTGGCATCATTCGTTTTTACCTCTTTGAACTTTCGAATGATGTACGGATCAAGAAATCTGCGCGATGAATCCGGAAAATAGACATTGGCAGAGATGAACGGCAGTTCATATTTCTTTTGAATGTCGAGTATCCACTGAGGACCCAACATAAAATCGCGTTCGCCGACATTGATGGCGTCTATGTTCAATTTGGAAAAACCTTTGAGCAAAAAATCTGCCTTAATGCTATCGATTTCGCGTCCTCCACTGAGGAAATCACCGCAATCCAGGTTTAAAACATGTTCGGGTTGTTTTATCTGATCATTGACATAAGCGGCTCGCCGAGCCAAACCTCCCCGCCGGGAGCTGCCTCAGCCGCAAGGAGACAAGTAGCCAATGATATTACTCGTGGCGAATACATGGATCTTCGTTGGCACCATGGATTGGGATCCGAGATCACAACTACTGAACAATAAAAAGGCTAAAACTGCAAAATGTTTATAAGACATCAGTAACCTCCAGGTCAGAAAATTATTTATCAAGTTTCTAAACTGCTAAATTTGTGGTACAGCGACCTTCTCTGCGATGTATTGGGCGATCTTATCAAGCGATATTCTGTCTTGCTGCATCGTGTCTCTATCGCGTATTGTAACCGTCTGATCATCCAGTGATTGTGAATCGACGGTAATGCAGAACGGTGTACCAACTTCGTCCTGGCGCCGATATCGCCGCCCCACAGCCCCACTCTCATCATAAAATACCATATAATTCAAACGCAGTGAATCCACTATCTTGTGTGCCAGTTCTGGCATCCCGTCTCGTTTGACCAACGGGAACACGGCTGCTTTTATGGGAGCGATATGAGGGGCCAGATGAAGCACGATTCGGGTATCATTGTCGAGCTCTTGTTCCTCATAGGAATCGATCAGTGTCGTTAACAACGTCCTATCGCACCCGGCGGATGTCTCGATGATATAAGGTATGAAACGTTCCTTTGTCGCTTCTTCGAAATACGATAACTCCTTGCCTGAATATTCTTTATGCTTTGTCAGGTCGAAATCAGTTCGATTATGAATTCCTTCCAATTCCATGGTACCAAATGGGAATTGATATTCGATATCGTACGCAGCGGTCGCGTAATGAGCGAGCTCCTTTTCATTATGCTGATGAAAACGTAGTTTATCTTTATCGATACCTAATTTGTAATACCATTGAATACGTCGCTCTTTCCAGTATTCGAACCATTCCTTATCGGTTCCTGGTTTCACAAAAAATTGCATCTCCATCTGTTCAAATTCACGCGTCCTGAATGTGAAATTTCCTGGCGTAATCTCATTACGAAATGCCTTGCCGATCTGGGCGATGCCAAACGGTATCTTACGCCTGGCTGCCTGTTGAACATTCAAAAAATTCACATAAATACCCTGTGCCGTTTCGGGTCGCAGGTATACGATAGCAGCTGCATCTTCAACCGGGCCCATAAACGTCTTAAACATCAAATTAAACTGTCTTTCTGCAGTGAGTTCTCCTCCGCAATCGGGGCAGACACCAGGTGTATCGACCTGATCGGCTCTGAAACGGTGTTTACATTTCTTACAGTCGACTAACGGGTCAGTGAATCCTGCAATATGCCCCGATGCCTCCCAAACTCGCGGATGCATCAGAATAGCTGCATCGAGTCCCTCTATATCGGATCGATATTGGACCATGTTCTTCCACCAGTAGTCTTTGATATTTTTTTTCATCTCGACGCCGAGCGGACCATAATCATAGCAGCTTGTGATGCCACCATAGATCTCACTCGATTGAAAAATAAATCCCTTCCGCTTGCATAGTGAAACGATTTTTTCCATAATAGTTGATTCCATATTCGCTGACATCTGTGTATCCTTATTTTTTATTCATAGATTCTATAGTTATCTCACTTCGTGCGTCGAAACACAGCTTCATCCTCATTGAGCCGAATCGTTAATATGACCACACATTCCTTAAAAATTCCAATGAGGACAATCGTTCCAGACCTGAAACATGGTACTGCATTAAACGATAGAGTACGAGCGATGTTTCTCTGACGATATTGCTCGGAACCGGTTCTGATAGTGATTTGATATAGTTCAGATCGTCCAATTCACTCAGAAATTTCAGCGATCGTCCGCTGATTTCTAATTTCGTGATGTCTTCGGCATCGCACTCCTGGCAGACGTACCCACCCCGGGCATAGGAGAAATAGTACGTCTCATCCAACGAATAGGATTTTGAGCAATGCAGACATTTATCGATTTTAGGCTTAAAGCCGTTGTTAATTAAAAAATTCAACTGAAACCAAAAAAAATATATTTCACTCTGCTCAGATACTGTGCACAGTTCATAAAGATAGTTCAGTAAAAGTTTAAATAAGCTCTTATTGGGGTGTCCTTCAATTTGCGACCGGATCATCATCTCACATGCCAGGGAAGCCAGTGCATATTTTACAAGATCTGACTTTATCTGTTTAAAAGGTTCGATGATATCAGCCTGATTGATAAGATGCAGATCCCTGTTCTCCTTATAATAAAAAACGACAGAAATATAATTTATGTCTTCTAAAGAACCCATAAATCGGCTTTTCAAGCTCCGGGCTCCTTTGGCAACCACTTTTATTTTACCAAAATCATCTGAATAAAGAGTGATGATCTTGCTCGTCTCACCAAGCTTCTGACTCTTCAGTACGATCGCTTTTGTTTTTTCTATTGGCATCTAGAAATAGGGCAAAAATAAAGTTATTAGCATCAAATAGATGAACAACCCCAATACATCATTGGATGTCGTGATAAAGGGACCGGTGGCAATCGCCGGATCGATGTTAAATCGCTTCAAAATAACCGGAACAATAACACCGACCAGGGAAGCGTTGACAATAACGACCATCAGCGCTAAAGCGATGATGAGTCCGAAATTCATATTGTTTAGCCATAATACAATCGTTAAGAGGATGAGTAGCCCCAGAATAAATCCTGTAAATAATGATACAAAGAACTCCCTTAAAATTCTCTTGTTGAAGAAAAGCATATTTATTTCACCAGTAGCCATCCCACGCACCATTGTGGTAGATGCTTGGATACCTGCATTACCTCCCATCGCCATAATAATAGGGATAAAAAAGGCCGCTGCTATTATTTGATTGAGTGAAAGTTCGAATTTTTTTAATACATATGCAGATATCAGTTCACCGATGAAGCCTACAAGAAGCCATGGCAATCTGACTCTCATAATTCGAAAAGGAGACGTTTCTCGGATTTCTTCTTCTTCAGTGATACCTGCCATGATCTGAATGTCCTCTGACGCTTCTTCCTCCATCACATCGGCCAGGTCATCAAATGTGATTCTGCCGACGAGTTTGCCGACTTCATTAATCACCGGTATGGACACCAGATCGTATTTTTTTGCAATGTTGGCGACTTTTTCCTGGTCCAGGCTTGTTTTAACTGAAATTATATCTCGTTTCATAATCTCCGAGACCTTCCGATGTGCCTTCGCGAGGATCAGATCTTTTAGAGATAATATACCGACCAGATTATTCATTTCGTCCGTCACATATAAATTAAACACATCTTCCACTTCCTCTGCTTTTTTCCTGACCTCCTGAATCGCCTCATCGACGGTCGAGTCTTGATGCACTGCGATATATTCTTTCGCCATGATTCCACCGGCAGTGTCCTCATCATGGCGTAATAATTCCTTAACTTCTTGTGAATCCTTTACATCGATTCTATCCAGGACTTTTTTGGCGATATCTTTGGGTAAATCGGAAAGCAGATCTGTAGCATCGTCTGAATCCATTTCATCCACAATCTCAGACAAACGATTTTCATCCAGTTCTTCTATTAAATCATCGCGTGCGGACTCATCCAACTCGGCCATGACATCCGAAGCAAGATCCGCATTCAAAAGATTGAAGATGTAATCTCTGCTATTTTCATTGATATGATGAAAAAGATCAGCAATATCAGCGGGATGAAGATCCACCAGAATATTTTTGATCATTATCTCATCCCTGGCTTCTGCCAGGAAATTCAGATTGTCTACGACTTCCTTAATATCTCTCTGTTCCATAAGCTATCCGATTACTCAAGGTTACGAGTTCTTGAATTGATAATTGTTCTGGTCTTTTGTTAGCGACCGGATCATCAACATTTAAATGTTCGTTAATTAGTTTTAAAGAATTTCTAATGATTTTTCTTCTCTGGTTGAACAAAGCGCGTACAAGTTTACGGAAGAACTCTTCGTCGAATAACTCATATCTCGGCCCAGAGAAGAATTTCCAGGCGACCACAGCAGAATCCACCTTCGGTTTCGGATAGAACACATTTCTGGAAACAGGAAATTGAATCTTTACATCGCTGTAGAGCTGACTCATAATCGCTAATATGCCATAATCCCTGGAATTTGGTTCGGCCGTTATGCGGTGCGCGACCTCCTTCTGTACCATCAGTATCAGCTCAGAGATGTGGTTCCGATATGAAATTGCCTTGAAAATAATCTCACTCGTCAGATGGTACGGGATATTCCCAACAACCTTCCACCTGTCGTTGAGACCAAATAGTTGGATCCAGTCAATTTCTAAGATGTCGTCCTCAATAATACGAACACGAGGGTTATCTGAATAATCTTTTTGCAGTCGCTCTGACAATGCATGATCCAGCTCAACGGCGACATATTGTGCGACTTTCTCGATCAGGTACTTTGTTAACACGCCATAACCCGGACCGATCTCCAGGATTTGATCCTGCTCTTCCGGAGAGATGACGTGAACGATCTTACGGACGATGTTCTCATCACATAAAAAATTCTGTCCCAGACTTTTTTTAGGCTTCAAAGCCATGCCTTCTTGTTGAATAGAAGATTTTGTGAATGGCCATGCATCAATTCCCCCTCACGCGCTTCTCCTCAAAGCGCGTTCAGGTTTGATGACCGATTTATTTTCTAAAGATGGTCCGTCTCAAAATCCGAATAAATGCATGCTATTTTTCGTCGTTGTTTCGGCGATTGTTTCAAACGGTACATCGAGTACTGATGCAATTTTCTCACAGATGAGTTTGACGTAAACGGGTTCACATCGTTTTCCGCGAAACGGAACCGGTGCCATAAACGGACAATCGGTCTCCAGCAGTAATCTATCGATTGGCACTGATCTTAATACATCGACTGCCTTCCAATTTTTAAAAGTTATCACACCGGTGAACGATATATATAATCCAAGATCTAATATTCTCCTCGCTACTATGGAATCACCGGAGTAACAATGCATTACACCTCTCAATTTATTCTTATAACGCGTATCTTCGAGAACATTGAGCATATCGGTCCAGGCGTTTCGATTGTGAACGATGATCGGCATATTCAGATCCAGTGCCAGATCGAGTTGCTCGTACAGTATCTGCAGTTGTTTTTCTCTGGGCGTATGATCTCTAAAGTAATCGAGCCCAATCTCCCCTATCGCTACGACCCTGGGATGTTTGATGTAAGCGATCAGCTCATCGATGTAATCATTGGCAAGAGAAGATGCTTCATTCGGATGAATCCCGACCGATGCAACGATAGATTCATAGGTCTCCGCAAGCTCTATCGATTTCTTACTCGTTTCAAGGTCGATCCCGATATTGATTATCTTATTGACACCCTCGCTCTTGGCTCTATCAATGACATCGGGAAGATCATTTTCAAAATCTGCAAAATAAAGATGAGCATGACTATCGATCAGTGTCATTTAATCTTCGCTCCTGTCGTGATATCGGAATCAACAGTCACCAGGGCCAGCCGACTCCTATCATCGAGCGACGCGGCGAGCAGCATACCGTTGGATTCGATGCCTCTGATCTTTGCCGGCTCTAAATTTGCCACCACGACGATCAACTTTCCGACCAATTCCGAGGGCTGGTAATACGGAGCGATACCGGCGACGATCTGGCGAGTTTCATCACCAAGTTCGATTTTTAATTTTAACAGTTTATCTGCCTTTTCCACACGTTCAGCTTCCAGAACCCTGGCAACTCTTAATTGAACCTTGCTGAACTCGTCGTAGCTTATCAGGTTATTCTTCGATACCTCGGGTTGATCTTCAGTGCTTCTCTTCGCAATGATATTTTTCAATTTATCGATCTCCGGTTGAATTTGGTCATCTTCGATCTTCTCAAATAATATAGCCGTGGAATTTATCGTAAAACCCGGAGGGAAGTCGGCTTCTGCAGCATCATCCCATTGACAGTCAGATACCACGCCCTCTTGATTCAAGATGGACCACAATTTTTCAGCCGAAAACGGCAGAAATGGTTGCATCAAGATGGCCAGCGATTTACACACACGGCAGCAGATATTTAATGTAGTCTTACATTTTTCCGGATTTTCCCTGATGGTGGACCATGGTGTTTGATCATTGAAGTATTTATTGGCGAATCGTGCTAAATCCATCAGATTGGTTAACGCTTTGCGCACTTCAAAATTTTCCAGGAAATTGCCTACTCTATTCGGTGTCTTCCTGATCCTGGTAAGCATTTTCTGATCCAAAGCATCCAACTCGCCTGCTTCGGGTATTTTGGAATCGAAATTTTTATTGACAAATGTGAGTGTCCGATTAACGAAATTACCAAGTATATCAGCCAGTTCACTGTTGTTCCTGGTCTGAAAATCCTTCCAGGAAAAATCAGAATCTTTAGTCTCAGGAGCATTCACCGCGATGCAGTATCGTAACGGATCCGGCGGAAATTTAGCAAGATATTCATCCAGCCAAACCGCATAGTTCTTGCTTGTGGATAGTTTATTCCCTTCCAAATTGAGGAATTCATTCGCAGGGATATCGGAAGGAAGCACATAATCGCCATGTCCCATAAGAATCAACGGCCAGATGATTGCATGAAATACGATATTATCTTTTCCGATGAAATGAATGAGACGCGTCTCCTTGTCTAACCAGTAGTCTTTCCATTTTTCTGGTTGACCTATCTTCTGTGACCATTCGATCGTGGACGATATATAACCGATCGGGGCATCGAACCATACATACAGGACTTTATCTTCGTATCCTGGCAGCGGCACGGGTACTCCCCATTTTAAATCGCGGGTGACAGCCCGATCTTCCAGTCCTGTATTCAGCCAACCGTAACAAAAGTTCTTCACATTTTCCTTCCAGTGGTTTTGTTTATCCAAATAATCCCGGATCTGGTGTTGATAGTGTTTCAGATTAAGAAACCAGTGGCTGGTTTCTCTGATAACTGGTTTGTTCCCACATGTAACACAGTGTGGCTCGATAAGCTCGATCTGATCGATTGAACGGCCACAGCTCTCGCATTGGTCACCACGAGCACCTTCATGGTTACAGAAGGGACAGATACCCTCCACATAGCGATCGGCTAAAAAGCGATCACAGTGTTCGCAATAGAATTGTGTCGTTGTTTTTTCGCTAAGGTACCCTTTGCCATGGAGTTTCAGGAAAATGTCCTGTGACATCTTATGATGAATTTTCAACGATGTCCTGGAATAATTATCGAATTGAATACCGAATTTCTCGAATGAATCTTTATGTATTTGATAATATTTGTCCACGATTGCCTGTGGTGTGACGTTTTGTCTCTCCGCTGCTATCGTTATTGGAACCCCGTGCTCATCGGAGCCACATATAAAAATGATATCACGATTTCTTGCCCGTTGATAGCGGACGTAAATGTCGGCCGGCAAGTATGCACCTGCTAAATGACCAAGGTGAATCGGGCCATTGGCATACGGGAGAGCAGCGGTGACTAATATTTTTTTATTCTTTTTCAATTAATGGTTCCTCATAAATAAGTATCTCTGTTATGGATCTCTATTCACGCTACTGACGATGCTGAAAGGCATGATTGGATTCGAATGGCACTTAACGATGATTTTGAAGATTACACGGATTATGAATCGTTCGAGATTTCATCATCTTCCATGTACTCAAGTTCTTCATAACTTTCATCAGCTTCCGCCGTCTCCGTGATCACCAGTTCGGTCAATTGATCCTTTGAGTATGTCTCATAACTATCATCCTCATAACGAACATAGACTTTTTGAGCGAATACGTCAATTTTTGAGATCACGCCTTCGCCCCTGACCGACTTGACCTTCGAATCCAGTCGAGGATATTGACTCATCTCGTCCTGATAATATTGTTTTTCATATAATAGACAGCACATCAATCGCCCGCAGACGCCGGATAGCTTCTGAGGGTTCAACGGCAGATTTTGCTCTTTAGCACAATGCGTGGTAATCGGCTCAAATTCTTTAATAAACGAGGTACAGCACAATTTTCGTCCGCAGATTCCGTAACCACCGATTCTTCTGGCTTCATCGCGAACACCGATCTGACGCAACTCAATTCTTACTTTATAAATGCTTGCAAGATCTTTTACCAATTCTCGAAAATCGACTCTCCTCTCTGCGGTGAAAAAGAAGGTTATTTTATTTCCATCGAATTGATATTCTACATCCACCAACTTCATCTTCAGACCATGTTTTTCAATTTTCGCCTTGCAAACTGAAAACGCAGCTTTCTCTTTATGTCGATTATCATGGTACTTCTTAATTTCGTCTTTATCAGGCTTTCTTAAGATCGCCTTGAGGACATTATCTTTTTTCTTGATCGATAAAATAGGACCGAATTGATTCACAATTCCCAAATCTTCACCCTTGTCCGCTTCAACAATCACATAATCACCAATTTTCAGAGGAAATTGCTGCGGATTCGAATAAATCTCTTTTCTTTCTCCTTTGAACACAAGTTCGACTGTATCCTGCATATTACTTTCTCCTCAGATTGTGTTTCAGTCGATAAAAAAGGTTCAAGATAATAAGATTAATATACACATTACGATCTATTAACTGGATTGCAGTTTCTATTTCGTCCGTTATTCTTTTCACATCCAACGTTTCAAAACTATGACAGAATTTATCTAATATATCGATCTGATCGATATTTATAATCGTACTATTATTCGCCTCACCTTCAATGTATATTAATGCATCTCTAAACCAGAGTAAAAGTAAATTAAGCAATTCTTTGATCTCATTTTTTTCTTCGCTCTTAACCAGCTCCTCCATCGCGAGGAGTCGCTCAAAGTCGTTTTTTATAATCGCACGCAAAAGATCCAGTACCTTCGTTCGTTTATTATCGATGTCTTCATCAAGCAACTCGATGGCTCTCCTGTAACTACCGCTGCTAATCTTGGCGATAATGTTTGCCTGGCTCTCCTCAACAGAAGCTCTCTGGGTTAATGCTGCTGCGATATCACGCCATTCGATCGGATCGAAACGCAAACACTGGCATCGAGAGATGATGGTCGGTAGCAACGCCATATGATTGGAAGAAGTAAGGATAAGATACATTTTCGACGGCGGTTCTTCCAACAGTTTTAGCAAGGAATTCGCTGCTTCCGGTGTCATCAGATGAGCTTCGGCAATGATTACCACGCGCCCTTTGTTCTCAAAAGTGCTGAGAGAAGATTCCTTTTTCAGTTGTCTGATCTGTTCTATAGATATAGACGGAGTAGCCCATGGATTCGACCGCATGTATGGATTGTCCACGACACTCTTTAGAATTGCTTTTTCCTCATCGACTGTAATTTTCCCTGTAAACGGAAAGATAAAATAAACATCAGGATGCGTCAAATGGGCGATTCGGTGACAATCGCTACACTGGTTGCATGCGTATAGTTCATCCTCTTGACAGATAAATGCCCTGGCCAATTCAAGCGCCATGGCTTCTTTGCCGACTCCTTTCGGACCGTGGAATAGCAGAGCGTGTGGAATACGCTTTCGGCTTAACGTCCGTAATAAAATTTCTTTTACTTTATCTTGTCCGATCATGCTTTCAAACACTGCGATCTCACCCCAACCACTCTAATGGATTTTGTACCTGATTCTTTTGCCATACTTCAAAATGCAGCATCGGTCCTTTTAACGAACCCGATTCACCAACGGTCCCGATCACATCACCGAGCGAGACTTTATTATTCACCTGCACGAAAATATTTTGCAGATGGGTGTAAACCGTATAGTAGCCACCCAGATGATCCACGATGATGATATTTCCCCTCCCTCGCTGCCAGGTGATCGCCGTTACAACCCCTTCCGCCACAACGCGTACATCTTCACCGGCTTTCGATCGAATATCGATACCCAGACTCGTAGTGACCGTCTTCAGTACCGGATGCTTGTTTTTACCAAAATGTGTGATTACCTCACCTTGTGCCGGCCAGATCATTCTGCCTTTCAATGCAGGGAAGCTTGAGACTGTTTCAGTACCCATCGAAATTCGTTTCGTCTCCTGAACGTTGATGATCCGCTCTATCTCTTTCGCCGACACCTGATATTCTTCTAATTTTTTTACATACAGTTGTTCATTCGCCTGAACCTGGGACAGAACGACCTCTCGTTGCTTTTTGGTGCTGCTTAAATTGATCTGCTCCTTTGTCTTCTCGTCGATGATCTGTCGCCTCGTGAGGAGTTCTTCCTTAAACTTGTTCTTCTTATCCTCGATGACCAACTTTTTATTCATCATATTGTTATAATTGCGTCGATCATTTTCCGCCAATAATCTTTGAAACTTGACCCAGATCAGGATTTGATTAAATGAATCGGTACTTAGCAGAAGATCGATATCTCTCAACTTTCCGTGTTTATAAAGGTATACCAATCTCTTTTCATAGATCTTTTGCAACCTGTCTAATTCCTCGCGCTTGTCCTTGAGTTCGTAGGCGACTTGAATCATGGCCTGCGCGAAACGTTTCTCTTCACGCTTCAGTTGCTCTATTAATCCGTTGGTTAAATCGATTTCTCTGTCCAGGGCAGACAACATATCCAGGATGGACTTTTCTTTCGCCTTCTCGTTTTCGAGCCGTTTCTTTATTTCTACGATTTCCGAACGTATCTTTTTAAGATCGTCTCTCTGACGTGACAGACGATTCGATTGCGCGAAAACCTGGGTCGTGATCATCAGGAATAATATTACATATTTCATCTGAGTCATAGCGTAAAAGATAAAATTTTTCTGCGATAAAAGCAACAAAAAAAAATCACTTGATTAAAATTCTCTTGACATAATAAATTGATATTCTTATATTAATGGCATGAAACTTGATCTAAGACATATATTTAATTCGAATAGCAAAAATAACATCGAAGTCATCCGAAAACTTAAATCGACAGGCTTATTCAACGATTTTTCGAAGAATGAAATGTATGAATTGGCTAACATCGTATACGTTCGCTACTACAAAAAAGACGAAATAATATTTCAAGAGAATAAACCCGGACTTGGGATGTATTTCATCGATGAAGGGACTGTTAAAGTCATCAAAGAGACGTGTTCCAATGGTTACGATCAATCCGCATTGTTCGGACCGGGAGATACTCTGGGTGAAGACAGTCTGTTCTCAGACAGTATTCGGAAGTTGACTGCCATTGCTCTGGACGACTGCTGTTTAATAGGCATCTTCCGACCCGATCTTTTTGATTTGCTCTACAGGAATCCAAGATTTGGAAATAAATTGCTGTTGAAATTAGGCGTGGTGGTATCCTCAAATCTTGCCAAGAAAACGGATGAGATACTTCGAATACGCGATACTCTATCGAGATCGAATATAATCAGGTAACTTGCTCAAATTATGATTGCACAACTGACTTCAAATAAGAATGCACTATTATACATTATCTTAATTTGCATAACGTTCGTTCTGTTAATTCCTTATCTTAAGGATGTAGCATTAATTCTCTTTCTCAGCGGCACGATTTCAATCATGCTGTACTCGCTGGAAATAAAATTTGAGAACTACGGAATCAGCCCTGACCTGTCGCTTATGCTTTGCATGATCAGCTTGATAACGATCATCTCGTTGTTTATTTTTAAATTAATCCCAGTCTATTCGATCGAATTTAATCATATGAATCAAATAATAGAACCGAATGTCCTGTTATCTAATCTGAAAAATTCTCTGAATCTTCAAATCAATAGTCATACCATCCATTTTCTGATCGATCAATACAGTAAATTTATCAATTTCCTATTCAGTAGAACCAAAAATCTATTTTTCGATGACTCGTCACTTCTGGTCATATCGATAACGATTCCTGTCTTCGTATTCCTGATTTTAAGAGACGGAGCCCGGTTGAAAAGAAACTTTTTACAAATGCTTCCGAACATTTATTTCGAACCGATCATGCAATTATTTATTGACATTAAAGGGATATTGTTCATTTGGCTAAAAGAACAATTGATCATGATACTGATTGTGGGAGTTCTTGCAACGGTTGCACTCAGTTCATTAAGGGTACCTTACCCATTTATTTTAGGACTCGCGCTGGGTCTCTCCCACCTTATCCCATACTTTGGAAGTTTTATTGGTGCGATTATCATCTTAACGGTCATCTTACTCGATAGCGGTTCGATCTTAACCGCCGTGGCACTGATCATTGCACTGGCACTTATCCGTTTGATTTACAAACTTTTATTCCTGTCGCTCAGGTCGATGAGCATTATAAAAGTACATCCCATCTTTATCATCATATTATTATTGATCGGAGCATCCATGTGGGGTTTTTTCGGCCTATTATTTACGATCCCATTTACGACCGTGTTTTTTATCATCATCAAACAGTCGTTCACGACTCTTTCTGATTACAATTTGATCTAAGCAAAAAAGAACATGGGCATCGAGTCGATGGTTAGAAAAGCACTCTCAAATGGAGGACTGAATCCGAACCTGTGAAACGTGCGATAGCTCGACCAATCGGTAAACCGATAAAAATTTGACCTGGAATTAAGAGGAATTTCTATGAATTATAAACTAAGATCCACTTCCCTGGTATCACTACTGCTTTTGGTGTTATCCTGTCATTCGATCCCGGACATCGGTAGAAACGGCGATAAAGCATCTATTTCCAGAGAAAATATCCTGGCCACCGTTACCTATCTTAGTTCACCTCAACTGGACGGAAGAGTCAGCGGTAGCAATGGATATGATACGGCATCGGATTTCATCGCGACGCAATTCCGACGGATAGGATTGATCCCGATCAATAGTTCAATCAATAATGAGGGCTATAAACAATATTTTAACATCGAGTTCAATCAGATCATTATACCATCAGCCTTCGACCTCGTCGACTCCGGCAAAATAATTACGTCATATAAACTAAATCAGGACTATCTGTTTCGCGGATTTACAGGAAGTGGTGATTTTATCGCACCGGTCACATTTTGTGGGTATGGAATAAGCGTTCCGGAAAAAGGATATGACGATTACCAAGCAGTCGATGTAAACGACAGGGTGGTCTTAATGTTTAAAGAGGTGCCGAGATGGACGAATCCTGATGTCAAATGGCAGGACTACAATTTTCCGCGCGTCAAAACCGCTATTGCTGCTGCCCATGGGGCAGTAGGCGTACTTTTGGTGAGTCATCCGAACGCCTGGCTGCCGGGGATTTACGGGAGCGTCGCGCATGGTCCGGGTGAATACATTCCTGACGTCCCTCAATTACACATCAGCGAATCAGCCGCAAACGATCTGCTTCGTTCAAGCGGATATACGGTGAAAAGCCTTGCAGCACGCATTGACTCGGCGTACTCACCGATGTCTTTTGATCTGAAGCGGGATGTACGAATCATTGCGAATTCAAGCTATCGCCCTGATGCATCAACGTGTAATGTCATCGGGATTTTAAAGGGTTCAGATCCTGACTTAAATAACGAGTATATTATTGTAGGTGCGCATCTCGATCATGTGGGCAGGCAATCGGCCGACATATATTTCCCCGGAGCAAACGATAATGCTTCAGGGGTGGCTTGCATGCTGGAAATTGCAAATGGATTGAGCCAGAGGCGAGCTGAGTTGAAAAGAAGCATCGTTTTCATCGCCTTTGCCGGTGAAGAATCAGGCCTGGAAGGCTCGGCCTATTTCGTCAATCATCCTGTTATCGATGCACAAAGCATTGTGTCGATGCTCAATTTTGATTGCGTGGGACGGGGAGATAGTATCAGGGTCAATGGCGGAACGAGTAATCCCGAACTTTATACAAACTTAGAGCAGCTTCGCTCACGATATAAACTATTATCATACAAATCAGGCAAAGGTGGCGGAGCTGACGCGCAGGCTTTTCATGATGCGAATATTCCGACCTTTTATTTTGTGACGACCAGAGGGTATCAACATCTGCATAAAAGCACCGACACTCTGGAGACGCTTGATGCAGATTTGATGTCGCAGGTCTCAGGATTAGCGACAGAATTTATCAAATCACTCGCTCAGTACAAAAAATGACAGTAATTAGGATTTCGTTTATCATTTGTTCAGGAGAAAGCAGAATTGGAAGGAAGAGATCGTTGGGAGAGCAGAACGTCATTTATCATGGCCGCTATCGGATCGGCAGTCGGACTCGGTAATGTATGGCGGTTTCCTTATATTGCCTATCAAGGAGGAGGTGGCGCATTTCTCATCCCGTATTTTATCGCATTATTCACGGCTGGAATTCCGATGCTTATTCTGGAAATGGGGTTAGGTCAACGCATGCAGCGCGCCGCGCCCGATGCATTTGGATCGATACGTCCCAAACTACGATGGTTTGGCTGGTGGGCTGCGGGCCTCAGTGCGGGTATAGTTATCTATTATTCGACAATACTTTCATGGTCATGGGTATACCTCTGGCACTCGATAAACATCGATTGGGGAAGCAATGCAGAGGATTTTTTTATGAACCAGGTGCTGCAGCGATCGGAAGGACCGGGGCATTTAGGCGCCCCCATATGGTATTTAGTAATCGGAATGCTGCTCACCTGGGCGCTCATCTATCTCATCCTCAGAAAGGGCGTGAAGAATGTCAGCAAGGTCGTATTGATAACCGTCCCTTTGCCTACGCTTCTACTGCTCATACTCTTAATCAGAGGATTGACCCTGCCCGGTGCAATTGAAGGAATAAAATTTTACCTGGTGCCCAATTTTAGTAAATTGAAAGAACCATCGATCTGGCTGATGGCATACGGTCAGATATTTTTCTCACTCAGTTTAGCTTCTGGTGTGATGATAGCCTACGGTTCATTTTTGGGGAAGAAATCAGAGATTACCAACAGCGCCTGGATAACGGCTTTAGCAAACTGCGGGACCAGCTTTTTCGCGGGATTTGCAGTTTTCTCCATGTTAGGGTATCTGGCGCATATGCAGGGATTGCCAGTGCCCGACGTCACAACCAGTGGTACAGGATTGGCCTTTGTCGCATATCCGACTGCCATAACAAAACTCCCTGCACTGAACAGCATATTTGGAATCATTTTCTTCATCACACTGCTGTCACTGGGGATTGATTCGGCATTTGCATTGCAAGAGGCATTTACGACTGGCTTTTACGACCGATGGAAACTATCTCATAATCGGGTCACCCTTATTTTTGTGATCATCGCATTCTTCATCTCGTTGATCTTCACCACTTCCGGAGGTTACTACTGGTTTGACATTGTGGACAAATGGATCTGTGATTTCGGATTGGTCACTGTTGGACTTGTCCAGTGCATCATCATCGGTTACGTGTACGATATACAGGAGTTCCGAAGATATCTCAATACGATTTCAGAAATTTCGTTGGGACAATGGTGGGTTATTGCACTGCGTTACATCACGCCCGCTGTCCTGTTAATCATTCTGATCTCAAATTTCGTAAATGAGTTCAGATCAACATATAATCAATATCCGCGCTGGGCGACAACGCTCGGAGGATGGGGCGTTTTATTCTTTTTTGCCGTGCTCGGATATCTATTACATCGAAAATCAACCTCACGTTTATAGCAGAGGAGAAACAGATGCCATTGTCGGCCTGGATCATGTTAATATTCGGATCAATTGTTCTGTACGGAGGTCTGATCTATTGTCTGCTGATAGCATATCGAAGCAGGTCTCATGCGGCTCGGGATGAGGACTGAAAATAATCAACATATGACTCCTGTTGAAAACTCATTGTGTATTTATTCAGAGTGAAAGTTGAACGAAGCGCAATACCGCCTCATGTAGAAGTCGTGGATGGTTGCAGGATATGGAACAAGATGGTACAATTTGATAGTTTAATAAAGAAATTGAACACAAAAATTCCCAGATATTGATATATAGATATACGTCTCCTATTGCTAGGAGACGATGGTTAACTACCGAATTATATTATATAAGGAGGGAAGGAATGGGAATTCTATATTGTAAAAGATCGAATAATCTTTCCCTCTCGTTGTTTTTTTAACAACGAGAAGGAAAAATGTATGCGGGATTAATTTTAATTAAATGTAACAAAAAATACAAAGCTGTAACGTGATGCGAATCACTTTTACGGGAAAAAATTGAACGTGATGAAAAAATATATTAAAAATACCTCGATTGAGTTGATTCAGGGTGATATTACGGATCTCGAAACAGACGCCATCGTTAACGCAGCGAACGCTCAATTAGTGCTCGGAGGAGGAGTTGCTGGCGCTATCCGGAGAAAAGGTGGTCCAAAGATCCAGGATGAATGTGATGCAATCGGAGGAACTTACGTCGGAGGGGCTGTGATAACCACCGGAGGTGAACTGAAGGCAAAACACGTCATACATGCCGTTGGTCCTCGTATGGGTGAAGGGAACGAACGCGAGAAGCTTCAAAATGCCACATGGAACTCTCTGGCAGTCGCTTCGCAACATAAATTACAGAGTATTTCCTTCCCCGCGATCAGTACAGGGATATTCGGATATCCTGTGGAGCAATGTGCTGATATTATGGTTGATACAGCGATTCGGTTTTTAAGCGAAAATGAAACGACAATTAAGCGGATTATTTTTTGCCTTTGGGACGACCGAACGTATCAAACGTTTGCTGATAAATTAGATCGTGCTACTCCAGGGGATAGGTAACGTACTCCTTGATAGTGAGTCCTATGCATACGTTTTTATCATTTATTTCTTGACATTTTAACTAATTGTTATTATTATTTTAGTTATTAACGGGTAAATTGTTACGATAAATTGCCATGCAGTTTCATAATCTGACAGAATTCCTCAGATTATCTGCGGTCCTCAATTATCAACTGAGCACCCAAAAGATAATATGGGAAAACATTCTAAGTATTATTATTGGAAACGCCACCATTTCCTCGCGGGAGAGGTCTGTTTTCTTAGCGGTACTCGAATATCTGGGTGATGTTTACGGTCAAAAGAAACGGCGTCTGGGTTCTCTGTCCATTCTGCATCCGTTACGGGCGACGGCTCTATTAGTAAGTGCGGTCAAGCGTCCACGTTTGATCGATATGGTTACTGAGCTGCTTCACGACAATTTCGAGGATTTTAAACCCGAGCGAATGACCATTGAAAAGTGGATCAATGGTCAGGGTAAGTTCAATACATTTTTAAAATACTTCTCGACTGAGGAACAGGATGTACTACTGGAACGTCTCAAAATGTTATCGAGGAATTCAGATGAGACGTATTACCAATACATTGGTCGAATGCTGGATAATGTTCAAAACAATCCGGAGATAATAAGAATAAAATTGGCCGATAGACTGGATAACACATTGGACATGCGGATTGATCTGGTCGATCCGCTCGAAAAAATCGATTTTTTTGAGCAGCTATTTCAATTGATGTTCAATACATATTATGAAGGATACAAACCAGACATTCCCCATCCCGCCCCTTCTTCAGCGTTCAATGGTGCTCAGCGAATGTATCAATTATTCAAAAACACCGTTTTAATGTCCCTTATACGTAAAAAAGTCTCATTGCGTCATGATCAACCTACTCAGCGGATTTTTCAATATTTAGCTCACGCGAGTATGAAAGAAGCACAGCGTAATGCGTTGCATATTTTCGGTTATCATGAAAGATCCGTAACAAAGCTGCGACACTTACTGATCGAGACGATGGAATATGTCTTAAGGGGTGGGATTGATGCGATCACATCCCCCCGGGAAGGGGAAAAACTGGATGGCCTCTTCATCTCACACTTTAACCACCCTGAACGCGCTATCAGGGAATCGATGCTGGCAGACTTGTATCAGGACAAACCCTTAATGATCGAAGCATCTCTTGCCTTCATCGTCATATTTTTACGATTTATTAACGATCCTGATTATTTTATACGTGGAATTAGCGAAACCGGAGTACACCCGGAATCAACCGCGCTTTGAAACCCGCACCACAATACGCTCATCGTCTTCGCTGTACTGAACTTCTTTCATTTTAAGCTCGCGAGCTACCGTTTAAAACATCACAACCAACAGTAATCCCAAATTGAACAGCAGTGCGAATAGCAGATGGATCTGGACATTAATTTGAGCGGCTTTCTTCAGCGACTCGATATTCGTATATTGTGACAATAATTTGCATGATTTATTAAAAAACAACATGTATGGAATCAAACCAACTAGCAGGTATAAGCCATTTGGAATGAAATATACAGCCAGCAAAATTACATTAATCATTAATATACTTTGAACGATAATATAGCAGATCAGAGCAGCGCGCAATCCTTTTCTCACGGCAATCCCCCATTTACCTGCTTCTTTATCAGCCTCATAATCGATCATCTGTCCGATAAGAAGTATCGAGAGTGTGCTTATTCCCGTAATCGGCATGGCAGAGATAACGACTGGATGGCAGGCGACATTCTGACTGATTGCTGCAAACAAAATTGCCATCGGTCCGAAAGCAAACCACACCGAAACTTCTCCTAATCCTCTATAAGCAAGTTTTACGGGTTCGGCAGTATAAAATTTACTGAAAAACGCAGCGAAACCGTATAAACACCACAGCGTTATTCTCAAATGATCAGCAATACGAAAGTTTAGTATCAATGTACCTAAAAACGCGATGACCAAAGACAAACGAGCGATTCGATACATACGCGACTTCAGGTGTGGGAAATAAACGAGGAAACCTGACCCTCCGCTAAATTCATTACGGTTTGTATTGATCATATCGGTACCTTGAAGCGTATCATAAATATCATTGTAAATGTTCGTCGCCGCATGCAGGCCTATACCGATGATCAGTAGGAGTAAGAAATTGATCGGATCAAATTCTTTGGTCACAATGATTGCCAGCAAGGTTCCGGCAGCGATCGGCGATACGATCGACGACAGAAATGGAGCTCTTGCTATTTGTAGCAGGTTAGGTTCACTTTTTCTCATACATTTCTCCTGAAAAGTTATAGAGGATCTTTCACTGGCTCTTCATATATTTTTTTTATTATAAGCTATAAATTGATAAAAAGCAAGCAAAAACAGCCTGAAGGAGGTGTGACTAGGCGTTAGATCACGGAACGCTTAAAGTGCTTGTTTTTTGATATTTTTTTTATTATAATTATTTTTCGTATAATAAAAATCAGGTAAACATACACTTTAAACCCGATCACACTCCCAATGTATAAAATACTCATCTTACACGGTCCCAACCTGAATCTCCTCGGTGAGAGAGAGCCAGAGGTCTATGGCCATACGACGCTTCGCGAATTGAATGATATGCTGTATGCATACTCCAGGGAGAGAAAGGTGGAGCTCATTATCCATCAGAGCAACAGCGAAGGCGTGTTAATCGATCTATTGCATGAATACCGGACATGGGCAAACGGTGTGATAATCAATCCGGGTGCGCTGACGCATTACAGCTATAGTATTCGCGATGCAATCGCAGGCATCCAATTACCCACGGTCGAGGTTCACATTTCTGACATTAAATCCCGTGAACCGTTCAGAAAGGTATCAGTCATAGAGGATGTTTGCATCGCGCAGCTTTACGGTTACGGAATTAAAGGCTATTCGAAAGCATTGGATACGCTCATACGATTCCTTGAGGAGGAGAAAACGAGAGCAAGATGACGGAAAAAATCGTATTCCAGGGAGAACATTACGCGTTCAGTGAAATAGCAGCCAGGTTATTTTTTAAGGAGCAGATTGAGTGCATTCCCAGTCCCACTTTCGAAGAAGTATTCCTAATGGTGGAGGACAGGAGAGCTCAATATGGGATCATTCCCATCGAAAATACGACGTACGGTAGCATACACCGCAATTTCGATCTGTTACTCGAAAAAGATGTGGTCATCGTTGGTGAAGTCAACCTGAGGATAGCATTAAACCTTATCGGATTACCGGGAGCACATTTTGATCAAATAAGGACAGTCTATTCTCATCCTGCGGCGTTGGAACAGAGCCGTAAATTTTTAGCGCAGCATCCTTGTATTGAAGCGGTTTCATCTTATGATACTGCCGGCAGCGTCAAATTGATTTCTGAAAAAAAAGATCCGACAGTTGCCGCCATAGCGAGTCGCCAGGCTGCACAGGATTACAACATGCAAATACTGCAAGCAGAAATCGAAGACTATCCTGAAAATTATACCCGATTTTTCATCATCAGTAAGGAAGCACATGTAATAGGCGTACCGAACAAGACATCGATCGTCATCGCGACGAAGAACATGCCCGGAGCGTTATTCAAGAGCCTGAGCGTTTTCTTTCTAAGGGACATTAATCTGACGAAAATCGAATCAAGGCCTCGCAAGGGACGACCATGGGAGTACCTCTTTTTTCTCGATTTCTCCGGCAGCAGCACCGATGAGCCGATTCAGAATGCGTTGCGGCATCTGGGAGAAATCGCTTCATTTATCAAGATTCTCGGATCGTACCCGTCAGCGCAGGAGAACCCTATTGCGAACCATATCTGAACCGTGAGCTCATCTTAGCGTGAGTTCGGAAATTTCGCCTTATCGACAATGAAGTTTGCGCATCATCTTAGAATTGATAAATTCGTTTCAAGGCTCGACAAATTATCGCCGTTATCCATCCTGATGCAGTCTTAGCCTGAGCGAAATCGAACTTTTTCCATGCAGGTATGCTCTTTTCCGAAAGGAAAAAAGCATTCAGAGTTTTTTTATGTAACAAAATAGCCAGAAAGTCTTTAAATGCACGGCTTTTACATTGATCAGGAAATAACGACAACGTATCCAACACATGTAAATAGTCGAGTCCCATATAGTGTTCCGGATATCGTAATTTGCGACTGCTAAGACCATGCCCCAGATCGCAGCAGTCAGCACAGCGTTCATTAGAAAGGAAACGAGTTAAAATTTGATCGAAAGCAGCTCTAATGAGATTCTGGTCGGTCAGACCATTTGTCCCCAGAGCGCGTAGAGCAAAAATATTTGCGCTGAGGCATCCAGGTGCATCTTCATCACGCTCGCCTCGTTGTTTTAAAAGATCGCAGTGCCAACTCCCGTCCCTTCTCCTGGTATTCAAAATATATTGGATAGAGGCTTTAATATTCGGTGTGTCGCCATAACCCAATCCGCTCAATATTGCAGTAAGATGTGCGCTGACACAGAAAAGACTAAGAGGTAATTTATTACGCCTGCGATAACCTGTGGTAAACAGCCCATCCTCCTGCTGGTTGATGAAGATGTTCATGATCAGCGGTTCGAGGTTAATCCATGATCTGCTCACACCGATCGCAGCCAGGAAAGATAGCAAATAGTAGAATGACGAGTAATTCGTATGATCCGGCACATGCTTTTCCAGCTGGATTAATCCGAATTGTTCTGAATGCAGACGCGTATAAATCGTACGCATGGACTGATTTTGGAACAGTTCATCATTTAGAATCGTATATTGAGACATGGATAGCGGTTTGATACCGCAGTGAGATAAGAGCAGATTAGTCCATGGTTCTTCAGTTGTTCTACATGCATCTTTTGCACGTAGATAAAGGTTGAAAATTGATTCAATCACCATTTTCTTCTTACGGATTATTCGGTTAAATGCTATAGAAATAACCCGATGATAATACCTCATAATCGGGTGAAGCGGAGCTATACGATGTGGGAGATGACTTTCACCTCTGAAACACGTAAGAAATAGCTCACATGGACCGCTTGAACTTAGTTACAATAGAAATGAAATCCTGATGATGTATTCTTGTATAAGATGAAAATGCCTGATTATTACTTGATATTATCGTGTAAATCAGAGCTTAGAATAAACGAGTCAGTCATTATTCGAAAATCAAGGAGGTTTAATTTAACATGGAATATGGTTATGTAAAATCATGGGATTCTTCAAAAGGATTCGGTTTCATCATAACGAATGAAGATGATGAATTATTCGTTCATATCAATGATTTAGATATCACCATAAAACAGAGACGCCTGCGAGAGGGTCAACGCGTCTGCTTCGATAGGCGCAGCGATTATCGGGGAGATAAAGCAATTCACGTCCGCCTGGCGTGAAAGACATTCACAATCCCCGGTACGATAAAATAAAAAAACCGAGTTCGAACAATCGAATTCGGTTATTTTATATCCTCTAAAAAGAGCAAATTATCGTTTTTCATCGATACGAGCCGCTTTACCCCGTAGTCCGCGAAGGTAAAACAACTTCGATCTTCTCACTTTACCGGCTCTTAACCGTTCGATTTTTGCGATCTTCGGCGAATGAATTGGAAATATTCTTTCTACACCGATTCCATTAGACACCTTTCGAACTGTAAATGTGGCGTTTACGCCACTGCCTCGTTTCTGAAGAACGACACCCTGGAAAAGCTGAATTCGCTCTTTATCACCTTCTACGACCTTTACGTGAACGACAACCGTATCACCAGGCTCGAATGCAGGTATATCCTCTTTCAATTCACTTTGAACAACCTGATCAACAACATCCATCGATCCAACCTCCTATATCTCATCATTTAATTCTTTAATATCTTCATCAGAAAGTAAATCTTTCCTGTATTTAAATGTTCGCTCTAATGATTTCCTTCTTCTCCAATTTGCAATCTCGGCATGATTTCCTGATATTAATACAGATGGGACCTTCATGCCACGAAATTCCTCGGGTCTCGTGTAGTGAGGACAATCGAGGAGATTGTTCTCATAAAATGAATCTGTTACAGCTGAATTGATATCACTTAATACGCCGGGCAATAACCTGACGACGGAATCGATGATGGCGATGGCTGCTGGTTCGCCGCCGCTCATTACAAAATCGCCCAATGATATCTCCCTCATCGACCAATATTCCCTGACCCGTTCATCTATCCCTTTATAATGTCCGCATAAAAGAATCAGATGATCAACTCGAATGAAGTCTGTCGCTATGTTTTGATCGTAATGACGACCCTGAGGAGTCAAGAATACCAGTTCTCTGGTTTCAGCCTCGTCAATATTAGACAGAACATGTTCAATACATTTAAATATGGGCTCGGGTTTCATAATCATTCCCGGGCCGCCGCCATAAGGGTAGTCATCGACCTGACTATGTTTGTCCGTCGTAAACGCCCTGATATCATAAAGATCTACAACTACTAACTCTCTCTCGATAGCTCTCTTTAGAATACTTGTTTCGAGCGCACTCTTGAAAAATTCCGGGAAGATAGTAAGTATATGAATATTCATATTATTCGAACATACCATCGATCGGATCTATTACCATTTCTCCCGCACCCAGATCGATTTTTTTAACGACGTCTTTAATTGCAGGTACGAAGTATTCATTGCTTCCATCTGAAACTACATAGACATCATTGGCAGGATTGGTAAGGACATCGACAATTTGGCCACGGCTCTCTCCGGAAATCGTGATGACAGTCAATCCAATCAAATCGAATATATAGTATTCATTTTCGTCTAAAGGTCTTAATTCTGACAACTTTCTTTCGATAAGAGAGTTCTTCAAATTCTCGGCTGTGGTCCTATCGTCTATCCCCTCCAACTTAATCACGACATGTTTGTTGGTGAAACGGACATGTTGAACCTGATAGCGTTTTCTTACACCTTTAGTGGACAAATAGATAAATTCAAGATCTTCGAATTGCTCGGGCTCATCGGTTATCGGATATATTTTTAATTCACCCTTGATTCCCTGAGCATTTATGACAATTCCGATGGAAATAAAATCGGAGTTACGAATTTCATTTCTCACATATTATTCCAATATTTCAAGGACAGCTCGCTTACCTCGTTTCGCAGAGGCTGCCGCAAGGATAATACGGATCGATTTCGCTGTCTGACCACGTTTACCGATTACTTTACCCAAATCACCCTCACCAACTCGTAATTCATAAACGATGGTTCTTTCGCCATCGATCTCAGTCACCTTGACTTCATCGGGCTTATCCACCAAATTCTTCGCAATTAACTCAATAAATTCCTTCATAACCGAACTCCTCTACTTTTTTAGTCTTAACTGGAGTAAAATCCATCTGGATTAATTATGGTACAATCAATAATGTCAGCTAGATCCATCCTGGTAATATAAACCACCTCCAATCAAGTCTGCTAATCAGCTGACTTTTCATCATCTTCAGCACCTTCGTTGTTTTGTGCATCTTCAGCTGCTGGTGCAACGATTTCAGGTTCTTCTGTAACTGTATCATTGTCGGCAGAGGATGATTCGATCTCGACTTCATCTACCTCTTCTGCGACTACTGGTTTTACTTCCTCAGAAGCTTCCTTCTGTTCTACGGATTTAACTTCTTTTTGTTCGCGTAGCTTCTGGACTTTCAAAGCTTCTTCGCGCTTTTCTTTTTCACTCCTCAGAAGTTCCCATTTTTTAAATTCTTCTTCGATCTTTTCTGCGGAATAGCCTTTTTTCATTAGATGCCATTTCATCATGATACCGACGCGGCGAAATAAACTTCGAACAGTATCTGTGGGAATTGCTCCTCGATTTAACCATAAGAGGACTTTTTGTTCATCGACAGAGATCTCTGGTGGATTTTCCAAAGGATTATAATTCCCTAACTTATCTATATATTTACCGTCACGCGACACACGTGAATCGATTGCAACTATCCGATAATGTGGTTTTTTCTTTTTACCAATCCGTCGTAGTCTCAACTTAACCGCCAATTGCTTTACCTCCTGATAGTTCTAATGTTAGTTAAATAAAAAGCCTTTTAATTTACCTTTATTCATATTTTTCATCATTTTTTGCATCATTTGGAACTGTTTCAGCAACTGATTAACATCTTGCACCGTAGTACCACTACCTCCTGCGATGCGCTTTCGTCTGCTGCCGTTGATAATCCCGGGCCTGCGTCTCTCCTCCGCTGTCATCGAGTTAATAATGGCTTCTATTTTCGAAAACGAGCGATCATCAAACGACATCCCTTTGAGCATGCTGGATTTCAGCCCAGGTATCATCTTCATCAGTTGATCGAGCGGTCCCATATTTTTTATCTGTTGGATTTGATCGTAAAAGTCTTCGAATGTAAATTCCTGTCGCCTTAATTTACGCTCTAATTTGGCTGCTTTTTCCTGATCAACTGTTTGCTGGGCTTTTTCCACGAGAGTCAATACATCACCCATCCCTAATATCCGGGAAGCCATTCGATCGGGGTGAAATTTTTCCAACGCGTCCATCTTTTCACCCACACTTAAATATTTAATAGGCTTACCCGTGACCATTCGGATCGATAATGCCGCTCCACCTCGTGCATCCCCATCCATTTTTGTAAGAACTATCCCTGTAAAATCAATCCACTGCAGAAAATCTTTCGCCGTATTAACCGCATCCTGTCCCGTCATCCCGTCGGCGACAAAGAGTATCTCTCTGGGATTCGTGTTCGACTTTATTTCGAGTAATTCATTCATCAACGGTTCGTCGATATGAAGACGTCCTGCGGTATCGAGTATTATTGTGTCGATTCCCGATCTTTTAGCATGATTCAGAGCCGATTGACAGATCTTTACCGGATTAGAATCGGAATCGGTAAATACGGATACACCCACAGTCTCCCCAACCACCTGCAACTGTCTAACCGCTGCCGGCCTCTGGATATCCGCCGCAACCAACATGACTGTCCTGTTTATATTTTTCAGATGAGCCGCTAATTTGCCCGCAAGTGTCGTCTTGCCTGAACCCTGTAGTCCTGTCAACATGATTACATGGGGTGTACTACCACTAAGATCCAGTGGTACATCAACCTTCCCCATGATCCCGGCCAACTCATCGTAAATAATTTTAATGATCTGCTGACCAGGTGTGATGCTCTTTATTACCTCTCGACCTAACGCTCTCTCTTTGACCGATTCGATAAAATGTTTGGCAACCTTGTAATTGACATCGGCTTCCAATAAAACACGACGTACTTCTTTCAATGAACCGGAAATGTTCGCTTCGGTAACTTTCCCCTGTCCGCGTATCGTTCTGACGATAACTTCTAATTTATCTGTTAGATCCTGGAACATTTATCACATAAAGATAATGAATTAATATTAATATTGCAAGTAATTTTTTTTAAGTTCTTGGTGAAACCATGAAATAACGCTTATTTTCGTATAATCTTTACATTTTACGCATTTGTAAACGTACATTGGAATGAGTAATTATTTTAGTTGAATCCATCGTAAAACGTCTGGATTTACAGGTGCAACTCTTACATCCAATCATAAAGATAATCCGATCGATGCCTACATTCACCCATTTGAATTTGTTTCAGTTGGGATAAAGGTTTTAGATTGCATCAGATCGTAAAAAACTATTTTAAAAAGACATCATTATTTGCTTTTTCCGGCGAATTCACGAATGAGACTTCGACCGATGACCTGGCGCTGTATTTGATTTGTTCCCTCATAAATCTGTGTTATTTTCGCGTCTCGCATAAACTTTTCTATGGGATAATCCTTCATGTACCCGTAACCGCCGAATATTTGAACCGCATCGGTGGTTACCTTCATCGCGACATCAGAAGCAAACAGTTTGCACATGGCCGATTCTTTTCCTATGTTCTTTGTTCCAGAATCGACCATCCTCGCTGTCGCATAAACCAATGAACGTGCGGCTTCAACTTGAGTCGCCATATCAGCGAGCATAAATTGAATCCCCTGGAATGAAGCGATCGGTTGATCAAATTGTGTTCGACCGCGAGCGTATTCTACGGCTAAGTCCAGTGCACCCTGTGCAATACCAACTGCCTGAGCAGCGACGCCGGGTCTTGAGCGATCCAGCGTTTTCATCGCGATCATAAATCCCTGTCCTTCGCTGCCAATTCTATTGGCCATAGGAACAATGCAATCTTCGAAGACCACCTCACTGGTGACTGAGGCACGAATACCCATTTTATCCTCTTTTTTACCGAACGATAATCCCTTTATCGTTTTATCCACGATAAATGCGGATGCTCCTCTGCTCCCCTTCGTCGGATCGGTGGAGGCGATAACCGTATAGACATCAGCAATGCTGCCATTGGTTATAAAATGTTTGGTGCCGTTCAAAATGTAATGATCACCATCTTTGACAGCTCTGGTTTTCATCGCACTTACGTCCGAGCCTGCCTCGGCCTCGGTCAGACAGAAACCACCGAGCGAAGTGCCATCTGCGAGCGCAGGGAGATATTTCTCTTTCTGTTCAGGAGTACCGTAGAGCGTAATCGGAAATGAACCCAGGGCAGAAGCAGCCAGGCAGATGGCAATACCGCCACAGGCTCTCGATAATTCCTCGGTCACGATGGACAGATCTAACACACCACCACCGAGCCCGCCATACTCTTCTTCAATAAACACCCTGAACAAATCGAGCTCTGCAAATAATTTTACTAGATCCCATGGGAACTCGCCCGATCGATCGTATTGCGCAGCGACGGGCCTAACCTTCTCTTCGGCTATTTTTCGGGTTAACTTTTGTAGCTCGAGTTGCTGTTCGCTCAAGAAATAATCCATCAATCTCCTCCGGATCAATTAACTAGCAGTTTTTTAAGTGCATTCTTTGCTGCGATTTGTTCGGCTTTTTTCTTACTATTGCCGATTCCGATTCCTCTGATCGAGTCGTTTACTCTGACTTCGATGGTGAAGGTTTTATTGTGATCGGGGCCAGTTTCTTTCTTCACCACATAGACAGGCAGGCCGTAATTCTGGCTCTGTGAATATTCGAGCAACATGCTCTTGTAATTTTGATTTTGTTCCTCAGTAAGCAGATCACTCAGATCCACTAGCAGAAAGCTGTGGATAAACTTGATCGCTTCCATTAAACCACCATCGAGATATATGGCTCCGGTCAGTGCCTCAAACGCATCCGCGACGATGGAGGGTCTGTGACGACCTCCTGCTTTCTTTTCTGCATCATTTAATAAGATGTATTTGCCCAAATTCAGATTATTAGCGGTCCGAGCTAAAATCTTGCGACTGACTATGAGCGACTTCATCGATGTCAGATCACCTTCCTCTTTTTCAGGGTATTTTTTATACAAGTGCTCGGTGACTATAATTCCGAGAACTGAATCACCCAGCAATTCTAAACGCTCATTGGAATATAATCGTGATTCACCCGTCACTGCAAGGAATGAACGATGCTTCAGTGCTTGAATCAGTACGTCTTTATTCTTAAATTGATAATCTAACTTCGATTCCAACTCGCTGATTAAATCATCACTAAGAATCTTTAGGCTTTTTTTTCTGAATATTCGAGTAAAAAAAGATAAGAATTTCAAAATTGTACCATTCTATTCAGCATATATAATTTAACGATATTTTGCGACTAAAATTGATGCATTATGTCCGCCAAAACCGAAAGAATTAGAGAGAACGTAATTCAATTCTTTTCTGACTGCCTTATTTGGAGTGTAATTCAGATCACACTCGGGATCAGGAACTTCATAATTGATCGTCGGATGAATCGTATCATGAGAAAGACATAATATAGTTGCCACGAGTTCGGCTGCACCGGATGCACCCAACAAGTGACCAATCATGGACTTGGTCGAACTAATCGGAATATCATACGCCCTGTCGCCGAACGCCTTCTTGATAGCCTGCGTCTCGGTTTTGTCGTTGTACGGTGTCGATGTGCCATGTGCATTAATATAATCGATCTCGCCAGTGCCGACACCAGCTTCTGCTATCGCCGCGAGCATAGCCTGAGCTGCGCCTTCGCCATCAGGAACCGGAGCAGTAATATGATAGGCATCAGCCGAAAATCCCACACCACATATCTCTGCATAGATCTTCGCACCCCTTTTTATCGCATGCTCCTCCGATTCGAGTATGATTATCGCCGCGCCTTCTCCTACGATAAAACCATCTCTCTCCTTATCGAACGGCCTGCTGGCATGCTTCGGATCATCGTTCCGCGTTGACAGCGCTTTCATGTTCGAAAATCCGGCGATCCCCATCGGAGTTATCGTGGCTTCACTTCCTCCAGTTATCATGACATCGGTGACGCCGTGTTTGATATCTCTGAAGGCGTTACCGATTGCATGGGATGCGGACGCACATGCCGATATCACAGTGTAATTAGGTCCTTTACATCCATACTGTATACTAATGCGACCAGGCAGGATATCAGGGATCATCATTGGAATGAAAAATGGACTGACGCGATTGGGACCCTTCTCAAAATATGTTCGATACTCTTTCTCGAACGTTTCCATGCCACCGATTCCGGAACCGGTGATGACTCCGACTCGTGAGCGATCTGTTTTATCAAAATCGATATTTGCATCCTTTACAGCAAGTTCAGCAGCGATGACTCCATATCGCGTGAACCCATCCATCTTCCTGGATTCTTTTTTATCAAGCCAATCATCAATATTAAGATCCTTGATCTCCGCTGCAATTTTGACGTCGAAATCTGTCGTGTCAAACCGAGTAATATAGTCCACGCCACTTCTACCCTCAACTAGAGATGTCCAGTAGTTGCCAAGATCGATCGCAAGAGGGGATAAAATTCCCATTCCAGTGACGACTACCCTTTTGTTCATAAAGAAAGCTCCTTGACTAAATTATCTGATCATCAATCCGAAGCGCGCCGGAATGATGATTCATCTGTTCCGACGCGCTCAATTTACTGATTTTTTTTGCTATTTCTTTATAAGTGCCTATTCACCTACTTTTTCTTTCAGGTAATTGATTGCAGCACCGACTGTGATAATTTTTTCCGCATCTTCATCAGGAATTTCAACATCAAATTCCTCTTCGAACGCCATGACCAATTCAACTGTATCCAATGAATCGGCACCTAAATCTTCGATAAAATGAGCATTTTCTGTTACTTCATTCGCATCAACGCCGAGTTGATCTACGATGATTTCCTTTACTCTTTCTTCTAAAGCCATTTGAATTCTCCTCTTGTTAAATGAAAAAATGTAAACTAATAAATTTTCAGCATGTAAACATCACATCAACATGCCACCATCTACCTTAATTACTTGTCCTGTTACATAATCTGCATCCGCTGACGCCAGAAATGAGACGACTCGTGCAACGTCGTTAGCAGTTCCGGCTCTTTTCATCGGAATTAGAGTTTCAAACATCTCCTTCACTTTATCCGACAACACCTCAGTCATCTTCGTCTCGATGTATCCGGGAGCAACTGCATTGACAGTCACTCCGCGACTCGCTAACTCCTTTGCAGCCGACTTGGTCAAACTGATCACTCCTCCTTTCGAAGCAGCATAATTAGCTTGACCCATGTTTCCCATCATTCCGACGACCGAAGCCACATTAATTATCTTCCCTGATCGCTGTTTGATCATAATTTTAGCCGCAGCACGAAGACAGTTAAAGGTCCCCTTAAGGTTGACCGCGATTACCGAATCCCACTCCTCATCGCTCATGCGAATTAATAGGTTATCTCGTGTGATACCGGCATTGTTCACCAGGATATCGAGACGAGAGAACTTAGCCAGTATGTTCGTCATCAACTGGTCGACATCTGTTTTATTCGTTATGTCTGCAACGTAACCAACAGCGGTCACTCCTAATTTTTCTATCTCTTTAGCCGTTGCAGAAACTTCCTCGATCAGATCGCAAATCACGATATCGGCGCCGCGTCTGGCCAGTTCCAACGCAATCTCTTTACCGATGCCGCGAGCTCCTCCAGTAATAAGCGCGACTTTATCTTTTAATACCATCTTTTGCTCTCCCCTCTGTGAGAAATCAAAGTGTATTCATTGTAGGAATGAATACCTTCTGCATCGATCATTTTAAAAATGCTGAAGCCACCACACGTTATGATTATTAATATTCTATCTGCCTCAGCTATCTATGCTATTCTGTACTGCAGATTGCGAACAACAATATCAAGACTGAATCGTATCGAGTTGTTCAACAGTACCCACCGCGACGCATGAGTAGTCGCGATTGATTCGCTTCAACAATCCGGTAAGTACCTTTTCCGGACCGATTTCATAAAACTGTTCAGCACCAGCAGCGATGATATTTTGAATAATATCCGTCCATAACACCGGATGTGTCAATTGCAAAAACGAGCTTTTTCGAAGCTCCTCTGCTTCGACAGTAGCTTTTGCAGTGACGTTCGGATAAACCGGGATAAGGGCGTCCCCAAATTTTGCCTCCGCAAGCGCTTGCTTTAATCCGTTCTGTGCATCTTCCATTAAAGGCGAGTGGAACGCACCACTGACGACGAGTTCGATGACCCGCTTAGCGCCTTTTTCATTAGCCGCCTTCATGACCTCCTTCACACCCTCGACAGAGCCGGAGACTACCAATTGACCAGGAGAATTGTAATTCGCAATTTTAACAACTCCTACCTGTGAAGCCTGCTGACACAATTGAGCAAGCTCAGCCTCTCCCAGTCCGATAATCGCAGCCATCGTGCCGGGATGAATCTCTCCTGCCTTTTGCATCTGTTCGCCGCGTATCTTGACAACGTTCAAGGCATCCTCGAAGGACAACACACCCGCCGCCACTAACGCGCTGTACTCACCGAGACTATGACCAGCCACGAAATCAGGCAACATGTTTTTATCCTTTAATAGTTGTGTTACGATGTAACTATGGATAAAAATTGCAGGTTGTGTAATTCTTGTCTGTTTTAATTCCTCCTCCGGACCCTCGAAACAGACACGCTTCAGATCGAAGCCAAGAAATGCTTGTGCACGATCAAATATCGTACGAGCTTTCTCGTAGTGCTCATACAGATCTTTACCCATTCCAACATATTGTGAAGCTTGTCCAGGATAAAGAAACGCCTTCTTCGCCACTATTCAGCTCCTTCTTGTATCAATTTACGTCTCTGTTCTGCTGCCTTCTCAAGCTCGATTAAAGCCTGGCGGTACAGTTTATCCTCATCATCGATTAATATCGCCTTTTTATAATAGGAAATGGCCTCGTGGTATTTTCCGATTGCCTCATGGATGATACCAAGATTATAGTAAACCGATGCATGCTCGGGATAAATATATTCAGCCTCTAACAGAGTCCGGATCGCTTCGGGATACAGACCTTCGATCGCATACAGGACGGCTTCATCAATCAAGCCTTCATCTCGTTGCAGATGACGTTTCTTGACTCGATATTGAGGTTCGATGTGAGCCACAACCCCCTCAATCGCCTGTATCATGAGTGAATCGCTTATCTCCGGATACGATCTCAGCGATCCATATTCAGATTCATAAATTTTGCCACTGTCGTATTTACTGCATATTTTCTCTTTCATGAGTAAGGCATGCGTCGAAAAATCGCTTACCTGGAACGATGTTTCGATAGTTGCCCTACGATAGCGGTAATTTTTAAGAATTTTTCTGTTTACAAACTTTTTAATGCGCAGAGTATCACCATCGATCTCATCGTAAAGCACTTTACCGAATTTATCTCTCTCATATTCACCCGTCCACACCCTCGCTACCACCTCATCACTCCCTTCTTCGTCCGGACCGAGAATCAAATTGTCAATAGAACATTGTAGTACGATCTCCACGCCGATCGAATCACCCGCAATTTGCATTTTTTCAGCATATGTCAATGAATCATCGAAAAAAAGACCTGTAAAATTCTTTCTCAGGTAGTCTTGATCGATTATTTTAAAATATTCGATGCGACGCAGACGACAAACGAGTGAATCGGTAAAATCGACAGTAAAACTATCCTCTTTCGCTGTCTGATCGACATATATCGTTTCAACACCCCAAAGAACAGGATGTGCAGGTACCAAGAAATTTAATCTTTCTTTAGCCTGAAGTTGAGTCGTCACCAGCAAAATCAGCAAAAGAGGACTAACTTTCTTCATGAATAAAGCCTTAATATTTAAATAATACGGCCCCAAACGTGAAGCCACCACCGAAGCTCACCAATAAGCATAAATCGTCCTTTTGCAGGACGCCTTGTTCGACAGCTTCGGTGAGAGCGATCGGTATGGAGGCAGCCGAGGTATTACCATATTTTTCGATGTTAATAAACACTTTTTCCATGGGTATTTTAATGCGTTTGGCTGTTGCATTGATTATTCTGGTATTCGCCTGATGAGTGATCAGTAATTTTAATTTATCACCGGGGACACCAGAATCGTGCAATATTTTAACGGCTGCATCTCCCATGGTCTTCACTGCTGCCTTGAATACCTCCTGGCCAGCCATCTGTATATAATGCATTCTTTCTTTAACGGTCTCTATCGAAGCCGGATATTTACTTCCACCACCCGGCATCATTAACAGATCGGCTAAATGGCCATCTGTCCCGATATAGGTACTGATAATTCCCCTCGTACCATCGGATGGCTGAATGATTGCAGCGCCCGCGCCATCTCCAAACAAGACGCACGTTCGTCGATCCTGATAGTCGGTGACACGACTGAGCATTTCTCCGCCAATAGTCAGGATGGTTTTATATTTACCAGATGCTATATATGCGTCGGCTAACTCAAGCGCATAGAGGAAACCAGAGCAGGCAGCGCTGATATCGAACGCGACGGCATTTACTGCGTTCAGTTTGTTTTGCACGTAGCAGGCCGTTGCCGGGAAACCCACATCACCCGTGATTGTACCGATGATGATCGCATCGATCTGCTCTGCGCTCACATTGGCGCGCTCCATGGCAATTTTAGCAGCATCGGCACAAAGGTCAGACGTGACTACCCCTTCCTCTCCGATATGACGTTCTTTCATTCCGGTACGTTCCACTATCCATTCGTCACTCGTATCAACCATTCTTTCAAAATCTTTATTCGTTAATACCTTTTTCGGTACCGCAAATCCAAGACCCGTTATCATTGAATCGTATTTAAAGTCCAATTTTTCCCTCGCTAAATTTTCCAAGGATTTCCTCTATGTGCTCATTCACATGCTCGTTATTGATCTTTTCTGCTTCGAATATAGCATTCTTGATCGCTTTGGGAGAGGAGCTACCATGACAAATGATGCAAACTCCGTTGACACCGAGTAACGGTACACCACCATATTCGGCATAATCGAACGTCTTTTTCAGCATCATAAATGCTGGTTTGAGTAGATAAGCTCCTAAATTGTATTGTAACCGCTTCCCGATCTTATTGCGTAAATTTGACGAGTAAATCTTATTAAACGATTCCGCAAACTTTAGAATGATATTACCTACGAAACCATCGCAAAGAACGACATCGACCTTGCCTTTCAATATCTCATTCCCTTCGATGTTGCCGATAAAGTTTAATTTACTCGATCGGAGAAGCTGGTAAGTCCTCTGAGATACTTCATTGCCTTTTGATTCTTCTTCTCCGATGTTCAGCAAACCCACTGCCGGTTCTTTTTTGCCTATCATCTTTTCGAAAAATATACTTCCCATCAAACCAAATTGCAGTAGATGCACCGGTTTACAATCGACGTTCGTTCCCGCATCGATCATAAGAGTCACGTCGCGACCGTTTGGCAACAGAGAGCCTATGGCTGGCCTGATTACTCCCTTAATCTTTCTTAAAGACACCAGGGCCGAAGCCAGGACTGCCCCTGTATTGCCGGCACTCACCACGGCATCGGCGAGACCCTCTTTGTGTAATCGCATGGCAACGGCTATCGAAGAATCACGTTTCTGCTTTAATGCAACCGACGGCGCATCAGTCATCTCTACCTTCTGCGCTGCATGGTGTATGCTTATAGGCAGATCTTTCGCATGAAAAAAATGTGACAGTTCGTGCCGCAAAACCTCTTCATCACCCACCAGGATGATCTCGAATCGATTTTTAACAGCCATCGCCGCGGCAACGGCTCCACTGACAATAGCCTGAGGAGCGTAATCTCCTCCCATTGCATCTACAGCTATTTTCATAGGATTCGGATTAACTCTCTTTTGGTATAAAAACCATCCGGTTATTATAATAACCACAATTAGGACACGCTCTGTGTGGTAACTTGGGTTGATCACAATTGGGACAATTCATCACAGTGGGTGAATCTAACTTCCAGTTTGTCCTGCGTTTAGCTCCTCTTGCTTTCGAATGTCTTCTCTTTGGTAGTGGCATAATCTTCTTACCCTTCGTAAAAATTAAATTCGCTCATGTCGAACGACTAGTTCACAATAATCCGACATGAGCGTGATTAAATAGAAACTCGATTTTAGTTGTTCTTTTTATGTTTATCTGACAATCCCTTTAATGCTTCCCATTTCGGATCCATACGCTGCTGTTGATGGATGCACGATCCTTTGTTGAGATTAGCCCCGCATTCAGGGCATATTCCCTTACAGTCCCCTGAACAGAGAACTTTCATCGGAATTGCTAATAACACGGACTCTCTGACATCTTCACTGAGATCGACCACATCGCTCTCTGAATGAAGATATCGTATACCCAGATCATCGTTTTGTTCATCCAGATAAGATTTCTCTGTCGAATACACTACCCTGAAATTGTCTCGTATCGACATCTCAAAATCTTCTAGACAGCGGTCGCATACGAAGATTGCTGAAGTCTCGACAAAGATCTGGAAAAAATACTGAGAATGTACTTTGTTTATATTGACCTGAACATGGACAGGATCATTAAACCTTACTTCACGATCTACTAACGATATAAGGTCTAATGACTCGGCTTCATAATCATGAGTAAGCTCATTGAGTCCTTCTTCAAGCCTATTTATATATATCTTCATACTAATTCGTTTGCAAATTAAATAAAAAGAATTTAATTATATTTTTATCAATTGTCAAGTCAAAAATTCAAACTATTGAAATTATCACAGTTACTTGAGCAATGTACACTTCTTTTGCATGATATTTCCGCCTGCATTCAACCGGTAAACATAGAGGCCAGAAGGTTGAAATTCCCCATTCCAGGCTGCTTTATATTGACCCGCCGCCTGATATTCGTCAACCAACCTCGCTACCTCCTGGCCCTGCATATTGTAGATCTGCAATTTTACACGTGACGCCTGGGGTAAGTCGTACGAAATCATCGTGACCGGGTTGAACGGATTGGGATAGTTGTCAAATAACTTGAGCGAACAACCTGTATGGGCTAAGCCTGCATCTTGCCGAACCGCAGTAGGGTTAAATTTAGACATCACCGTTATCTCCGCTGCCTCAGAAAAATTAACCTCAGTCTCCCCCTTTTTGCTCTTGATCGTCGCTACAAAACCGTAGATCGGTGAAACCCAGCTATAAACGATGTAACTCTCATAGGCCGGTAAAAGTGGGTTGTCGCTGCCTTTTAAATAAATGTCCATTTGATGGATCTGTTTTACACGAATACATTCCAACTCGCCCAGTGGTGTCTTCACGATTCCCCATCCGTCGATCTCATAATAATTGGAATCATGGGCTAGCACTGTGAACACTAATCCAGGGGCAATTTCATACGTTGTCTCATAGATGGGAACTGATACCCATGGTTCGTCAGTCGCAGCGACCGGGAATTCGGCTTTTGCTGCCATTAAATAGGATTTAGCCAGGCGCGTCGTCTCTGTTCCTAATTGTTTACCCTGCCCCAATTCTGCCAGATACTCCTCTGTGAGTCGCACGAAATTGTAGGTGACCGTATCATGATTCGATGCTGTTACCTTGTAGACGAGATTTGCTAAAGGAAAATCTTCTGCAAACGGAGTGGACTCCTTTGCCACGACTTCCCACACTTCGGTAATCGGATAATCAAACGATGTAAAATCCCACATTTGATTGGCTCCGGTGCTGCTTACATCGACTTGCTGAATTCCATTTTTGAACACCTGCTTTTCATATCTTAATCCGATCGAAGCGGGAACATCGGTGTGAGTGATGACCACGGGTTCCTGAGCATACAAAAATCCCCCACTAAAACAAAATATAAGAAATAACAGCCAGGTTATCGATCTCATTATCATTTCTCCTTCTATATAATCCAATTCGTTTTATTCGTTTTGACTGCATTGCAGCGTACTCCGATTTCTTTTAAAAAGCCTCTCGAGGAGGTGCTGGGAGAAGTACATCAGTCGGTTGCATCGCGCTATTTGACCAATTTGCTAATTTGCCTGAACTCATCACCCACGGCCGTTTGCAGCAGATCGAATAACACCATCTCCAGACTCATTATCTTCACTCCGGCCTGTCTCATTAAATCGATCGCGATCTGTCTGTCAAACTTGCTCCTGGATGATATCGCATCAGCAATCAGGACGACATCATAACCGTGCATCAGTAGATCACGTGCTGTTTGAAAAACGCAAACATGTGCTTCAATCCCACCGATGAACACCGTTTTCTTGCCTGAATTTTCCAATGCAGATACGAAATCCTGATTAAGGTAACAACTAAACGATTGCTTAATCACGGCTGGGATGCCATCCAACAATTCATGGATCTCCTGTATCGTGCCGCCGAGTTTCTCAGGCACCTGTTCCGTGTAGATCACAGGGATATTTAAAATCTGTACACCCTTTATCAATTTCATACATGTCGCGACAAATTCATCACTATCGGAGACAAGGCGCGCCAATTTTCCCTGTACATCGATAATCAGGAGCACAATTTTATCCCTATCTAATGCAAAGATACCAGACATAAACCATAGACTCCATACTTTAAGGCAATTTTCATATGCCGAATATAATAAAAAAAATTTCGCACAATGTCAAGAATTATAATTTATCTTATTTTAAGTGAGGCGACTTGATGAGTCGAGTAAAGAAGGGATTAATCCGTGGATACAGAGAAGATAAAAAAAAGTGAGCTGATTTCGTCCAACAACCATTCCAAACCCTCTGATACTCACAGCCACTCAGCAAACGCCAGATTTTTTACGAAAATCAGCTCAACCTATGTTTTGATCTTGAATACAACGTGAAAGAAAACGCTTATTAGCACTTATCACTGTTAGTTGAAGAACAGACTAAATACTAAAGTCCTTTTACAAATGTTCCCAACCAAAGCAGCACGAAACCAACAAGCAATACCCAAAATGCATTAACAGTGATAAAAGGAATAGCAATAAATTTCCCTAATACTGCTAAAACAGCAAGAATCAATGAAATCCACCATGTGATATTCTTCGGTGCATTTAATCTCATCTCTAATCCTCCTTATTTAAATGAAAACGAACAACTATTCAAATCGCGATGATTTGATAGAGTGTACCTTGTCTATCAATACAAGATATATTCGAAAGTTAACCTTATTAAAATATATGTAATTAATTTAAAAATGTCAAGGAAAATATTTCAATTTTATAACATTTTTCACTCGGTCTACCCATATATAGAGATTATCATCTTAAAAAATTACCATATTTAGTCATTATTTTTTTATCTCATGACTTCGATTATTTTTGTGCGGAAAACATGTTGTCGTCTTTTAAAGTAAAATGAAAAACTATTTCATGTAAGTGATCTTCATCGATGCCTCCCTGGAACTGTCCAGATAGCGAATGATGTATATTCCGGAAGGTACCGGATGTCCGTTACCATTCAAACCATTCCAGATTACATGACCCCATGCCGGAAGCTGCGCGAAGCTCTTTATTGATTCTCCCTTCAGGTTAAAAATCGACAATGTTCCATCTGAGGAGACGGAAACCGGGTACTCTATTCTGCAGCTCGCATTAAAAGGATTCGGATATATGTTAAGTAATTCAAACGATCTTCGCAGAGGTTCATCTAAATGATCTCCATACCTGACTGCAGAAGCAGTGCCGGTCAGAACCATGTGAGCCACGGTCAATCTGGGAATCTCGATTGTGATGTGGTTATCGGTTATGGTGTCAATGGGTGTCAGTTCCTTTATTGCTGCGCTCGTCTCATCGAATGCGTAAATTTCTGCCCGCTCATAAATCTGACTACTTTGGATGTTGATCTCAAAAAGTTTCGAATCATCGAAATCCTTGTTGATCACGATAAGGTGTAACTCAGACTCATCCTCATCGAACATCGATGCGTACACTGAGCTGCTGACGATATCCGATGTCTCCGCGTGTAATGAAGTGTTACCAAAAGTAGAATTTTCACCGTCGTAATTACGATAAATCCGGAATGCAGCTGAATGATATGGATAGGATGAGGACGTTTGCCAATAGGTCGCATAATAAACGTCATATTTTCCAAATATTCCGAGCACATCGGCCATCGCGATACCACCAGAGATCTCATTTTCACCACCGTAGGAATATTCGGTGATGGCGATCCTGGTGCCGGGATAATATTTATCGATAGCTGATTTAAGATTGGGTACTAAAGGTAAAAATGTACTGAAACTTGCAGCAATCCAGCTGTCTTCAAGATAATCATGATCCCACAAAGAGCGTGGGGCCTGCACTCTCGCCTGGGCGTCTTTTAGCGAACCCGTACTATTGAAAACGATGCGATTATCTCCTCTTGCCTCCGGATACCAGTGCACATCCAAAACATCCAGCAACCGTTTACCAGCTATCAGGCCGGCAAATTTCATTCTTTCCAGATAATACTCGATGAACCACTTCTTACTGCCACGAACACTGTTCCAATCATTCGCATTTTGGAGGCTATAAAACGCCATAAACCCGTAGAGACAGGGACCAAATATTTCGCATTCAGGATCGACTTGCTTGATCGCCTTACTCATCTCGATGCTGCGATTGATGAGTTCCGTACAAGTCGCATTTTCCGGATGTATTCTGGGATGGGTGTTTGACCACAGCGCTGGCTCATTATCCAGAGCATACGCTTCTACTCCACCCTCATCAGCAGCTCCACCGTAGGTGGCAACCAAAAAATTCACCATCTCATCGAGATATACAAAGCCATCATCTAAATTGGGCTCCAATGAAAATTCAGCATTTTTAAAGGGCAGCGCTTCGACCCAGCGACCCGAGGGAGCAGTCTCCGCTTCACTGACGATCCCGGCTTTGTCTTTTGATACGAAGCCAGCCATCTGAACCGTAATCATTGAATGTAAATTCATCGATAAGTTGGTCTCATGAAAATGCGTCAGCAATCTGCCCGGCACATCCGATTCGCCCGCCGGAATGCCATAGGAGCTGGTCAGCCACCCATCACTGACGTGATTGTTATCCTTACCGGCATTGGAAGCGTTATTTTCCCAGTTATAGCCAGTCAGACGGTTGCCCCCTATTCTCCTGGCCGTCCAATTCTCGGTGCCGGACAAAAGCTGATTCGTTCCGTAGATATAACTACTGATGGCTTTCCTACCTTCGCCAGTCTTGATTTCGAGGGTGATATCGGCAGATAATGCGCTGAATGAATACAGAGCGATGAACGCAGCTGTCATGATGATTTGAAATGTCTTCATGTTTGTCTTCCTTCCTGATAAACTTCATTGATCTTCAAACGGCAGATACATCGGATCCCAGGGGTGTAATTTTATGGGTTTCTGTTCAAGAATTTTCAGAACATTCTCCGGCATATAATCTTTTCTCACGACCAGTCTAAACATATATTCATCGAACCAACAGTCTGTCATGGTCAAGTACCCATTATGTCCTTTTTCTGCTCCCCAGCTATTCTCGAGCCGCCATTTTTCAGTCGCACCTGAAGCTGTCGTATCCACTGCAACGAGAGTCATTGCATGAGACGAACCGCTATCAAATGTTTGTATTCGTTCCTCTTTGTTCATTGTCAGTTCGATGTCATAAATTGATTCATAATCGTAGTTCACAGTACTCAGTATGCCTTCATCACGGTTCAGCTGTTTTCCCACATCGCAGGAGAAATACATGGCGTATCCGTCGACCAACGATTTTTTCGCATACTCCTTTAACAAATTTACCGGCAGATTGATGTAAGTCCAGTTAGGCTGACCGTGCACATTACGATCGAATTCGATCTCGTATAATGTGTAATATTCTCGACTGGGATCATTCATTAACATGACCTGATCCTGTAGTGAGCCAGCAATGACTTGGTTCGCAAATGCCAACGGGGTCATAGGCGACCATTCATGGATTTGATCCTTACGATCTTTATACCGCCAGATTAACATATCAGGAGGTTCTCCGAGACTGGCGATTAATATTTTATAGACATCACTTAATGTATTTAACTTCTCTTCCCGTAAGGCAGTAATGGATTTTCTTTCCTGTGCCATATTTCTGATCTTCAATCCCCCCTGTCTTAACCTGGTTCGCAAAAGTCGACTCATGCTGGACGTGTTCTCGCTATGGTATGTCTCCGGCATCGCTTCATTAGGAACCACCCCATATTTTTCAATCAGGGCGACGGCCATATTCCATACCCCGCCATCGCCGATAGGATGTCTAAATAACCATTCGACCCGACGATCATCAAAATTCAGATTCCGTGTATCAATCACCCCTTCGAGAAACAAATTCGACTTCTCGAGTTGATCGTAAAAAAAACAGAACGTCTCTGAGAATTCAAAACTATCCAATTCATACTTTTTGATCACATCCAACCGAAGGACATTCAGGGCAGTAAATAACCAACAGCGCCCTGATGATTTTTGATTCGTGATCTTGATTTTACCTATCGAATCGATCGTAACGTTGTAAAAGTGATCGATTTTACCGACCTGGTCGCGAACCAGAGCAAGTGTTTGAAGATCATTATTGGACACTGCATTCTTCAAAGCATCAAAATTTTTACTTTTCTTAACTGCAAGTTTCAACTGGCTCAACATCGAGTGACTGATATCGCCTTCCTGAGCATATGCAGAATTGACGATCACATTTTGAAAAGACAACATCATGAATATAATCGGTAATAATGCAACTTTAAATCTCATTGAGCATGCTCCATCGTTTTAGTGAACAGCAAAAAACTGACTATCTACATCATTTTTGTATCCTTTTTGACGAATTCGTTCACCAGCGATTCGGCCAAACCCTCTTTAGTTAGGAAAGGCATCGTAATGTGACCATCGCTTTGATGAACCTGATTCCATTGACTGGCGGTGCGCATCGCATTTTCGTTGCGGGCCCAGCTTCTTCGTGCAATCCCTCCCATCACGTCCCACGAAAGACCTTTTTTAATGACGTTATCGATCCGTTCGCTACCATCGAGTACTATTCCATTCCCGCCATTACTGGCACGACCGATACCGACGCCGCCACCGTTGGACAACACGACCAGCGTCATGCCGCGCGCTATGTTTCCCCCAAAGCACTGAACCGACATATCAGCCGTAATGCGACTACCGTCATAAATATTGGCTGTCTCCCTGAACGGAGAATCAGTGCCTGACACGTCATGGTGATCTCGTCCGATCATAATTTGGCCAACCTGTCCCTCGCGAACCATCTGGTTAAATTTCAGGGCAATCTCCACTCGACCTTTTTCATCTGCATACAGAATTCGCGCTTTAGTACCTACAACCAGTTTATTTTTCTCCGCCGTTTCGATCCAGTGATAATTATCCCGATTTAGCGGGCTCTTCGTCGGGTCGATGCAACTCATCGCTGCCACATCGGTTTTATGCAGGTCTTCATCTGATCTGCTGAGACAGATCCAGCGAAACGGACCGAAACCATGATCGAAACAAATCGGACCCATAATGTCTTCGACATAGGAAGGCCAGATAAATCCATCATTCGTGTTCACTCCGTTTGTAACGATCTCATGCACACCCGCGTTGAACACGGATGCCATGAAACTATTTCCGTAATCCCAAAAATAACTTCCTCGAGCAGTCAACTTTCGAATGACGTCAAAATGTCGCCTTAGCGATCGATCGACCAAATCCCGAAATGTCTCCGGTTCATCTTTTAGAATCCTGCGCCCCTCTTCAAACGTAGTTCCCACGGGTGTATAGCCACCCTCATAAACTGCATGGCAGGAGGTTTGATCGGATAGCAGTTCCACATCGATCTGCTTACGTTCGAGATACTCCAACAGATCGACGATGTTACCATGATATGCGATCGATACAGCCTTGCCGGCGACTCGATACTCTCTCAACCACTTCTCGATCTCGTGCAGATCATCGGAAATCATTCTCACCCAGCCCTGGTCATATCGGGTTTTAATCCGACTGTAATCGACCTCAGCGATCACGCCTACTCCTCCCGCAATCTCAACTGCCTTCGCCTGAGCGCCAGACATACCTCCCAAACCCGATGATACAAAACAGATTCCTCTTAAATCACGTTCCGGATCGATGCCGAGATATTTTCTGCCAGCGTTCAACAAGGTGATATAGGTTCCGTGAACGATGCCCTGGGGACCGATATACATCCATCCACCAGCAGTCATCTGACCATAATTTGAGGTGCCGAGAGCTGCGAGGCGTTTGAACTCATCCGGATTATCCCAGTTGCCCACAATCAAACCGTTCGTGGAGATGACGCGTGGAGAGTAACGATTTGATGGGAATAAACCGACAGGATGGCCAGAACTCACTACCAATGTCTGTTCTTCGTTCATCGTTTCAAGATATTGTTTAACCAGATTGTACTGCATCCAATTCTGAAATATTTGTCCCGTCTCTCCATAAGTGACCAGTTCATAAGGATAAAGGGCAACATCAAAATCCAGGTTGTTATCAATCATCACCTGTAGCGCTCTTGCCTCGAGAATGCCTTTATAATCGTCTATTGGTTTACCCCAAATCTTCCCCTGAGGCCGAAAACGATATCCATAAATTCTCCCCATTTGTTTTAATTCGGTTAAGAACTCAGGCGCGAGGGTTTCGTGCAATGATTCCGGAATGTACCTTAATGCATTTTTTAAAGAGAGAACGATCTCTTTTGGAGAGAGGGGTAAGCCGCGATTAGGCGCGCGACGTATTCCAGGCTGGAACTTTATCGGAGGAGGTAATGTATCCTGCAATTTAATGTAAGAAGAAGTCGATATCTCTAAATTATTCATGCTCACCTCGTGTTTGTATGATATGCACGACGAACTTTATTACCGTGTCTTACTAAATATAATAATAATTTGAATAAAATCAAGCCTATTATTAATTTAAGAAATGCGAATCAAGCATCCGATCCGTAAATTTCTTGAATATTATAGTGTCATCTGACAAATAATTTTAGTATATTTACGTTGATAAATGAACATGCACGTCATTGAACACTATTGAAGAGAGATATTAGATCCGATGAGAACAAATATCACACAAACCTATCGAAATTTGAAGCGATATCAGCAGATCGTACTCGTTTTAATCAAATACGGATTTGATGATATCATATCGCGTCTCAAGTTTGAGTTCTACATCAAGTTGAGAAAGACGATCATCCCCAGATATAAAAAGATAGATTTAAAACGAGTGACGGCTGCTCATCGATTGCGTCTCGCAATGCAGGAACTGGGACCTACTTTCATCAAATTGGGGCAAATATTAAGTGTCCGTCCTGATCTCATCCCGATCGATATGGTAGAAGAATTTCAGAAATTACAGGACGAAGTGCCTAGTTTCCCTATCGAGCAGGTGCATCAAATCATACGAGCCCAACTCGGCCAACCTACGTCAAAATTATTCATCCATTTCAATGAACAACCCATCGCGGCCGCTTCAATAGCTCAGGCCCATCACGCAATCACGTTAGACGGACAGGAAGTCGTTGTCAAGATCCAACGACCGGATATCAGCAGGCTCATCGAGACAGATATCAGTATATTATATGAACTGGCATCATTGATAGAACGGTATATCCCTGAAAATGAGATCTATGAGCCATCTCAAATCGTCGCCGAATTTGCGAAAACGATCCGTAACGAGCTCGATTTCATTCGGGAAGGTCGTAATATCGATCGGTTCAGCAGAAATTTCGAGGGCAATTCGATGGTTTACATCCCGAAAGTGTACTGGGAATTGACATCGCTAAAAATTCTAACTATGGAGTACATTAAAGGTATTAAGGCGTCGAATATTTCCGAGCTGGATAAGGCAGGACTCGACCGCAAGGTAATTGCCTATAACGGAGGTGTTTGCAGTCTCGAACAGGTGTTCATTCACGGCTTCTTTCACGCCGATCCCCATCCGGGGAACATCTTTATCTTAAAAGATAACGTGATCGCACCGATCGATTACGGAATCATGGGCACCATCGACCAGGAACTGCGATTAGCATTGGGAGAGCTATTAGCAGCTGTTATAAAAAAAGACGCACATCGCATTTTGCGTGTATTTGAGAATTTGAACATCATTCAAGGGGAGATCGATGAAAGAGCTCTGCGCACTGAACTCAACGACTTCCTTGAGCGATATTATCACATCCCTCTGATCCAATTGGAGATGAGGCGCTTGATCAACGAGTTTCTGGAGATAATCAAACGATATAGAATAAGACTACCTGCGGATCTAACCATGATGGCAAAGGCACTGATCATAACCGAAGGAGTGGGACGACAACTCGATCCTGAATTCGATTTCATTGAACTGACCACTCCTTATGTCAAGAAATTATTGCTTCGGAAGCTTGATCCGCGTATTTATCTACGTGATTTTGTAGATACGATCGATGATTTTGCTCATCTGATACGAATTTTTCCATCCGAGACGAAATCTATTCTGCAAAAAATAAAGAGAGGTCAATTGACCATTAAATTCGAGCACCAACGGCTGGAGAACCTGATACGCGACATCGATAAAGCGAGTAACCGCTTATCCTTTAGCCTAATTATCGCCGCCATCATCGTGGGATCTTCGATGATCGTTCAGCTCGATAAAGGTCCGCTGTTGTTCGGTTTCCCTGTGATCGGTATCATAGGTTATATCATCGCCGGACTCCTTGGACTATGGCTGGTCGTTGCTATTATTCGTTCCGGAAACCTGTAATAACAGACTAGTCGATAAGCACGTGACCGGCAAAGGATCATTACAATCCATACAAAATTTAGTAAAATCATCTAATCTGATCATTTGATTATATCATAGGTTACTCACGAATTATCGGCGTGCACATCGTCTTACCACCGGTTGGAAGTAAAACAGCACCTTAAGCATGGTAGTTTGAAAATTTCCGGAAACTTTAGACCCCAGAATACGTTGGAATAATTTAAAACCTAACTCGCTTACACTATATTGATCAATCCCTGATAATTTCGGAGATAACGGTTCTGCCTCATGGACAATATCACTCACATTACAGAAGGTTCCATCGATAAAAGCATATTCAGATTATCACTGCCGGCAATGGTATCCATGATTTCGATCATGCTGTTCGAGTTTATCGATCTATTTTGGATTGGTAAATTGGGCTCTGAAGCGGTAGCAGCGATGGGTGCCGCCAGTTTTGTGGTGTGGACGTTGAAATCGCTGGCAAATTGCGTCGCAGCAGGACTGAATGCACTCGTCTCGCGAAACGCAGGTTCTCGAAATTACCAACGAATGTCGATATGGGCTTCTCAGGGTGTCATGTTAACGATGCTTTTCACGATTTTGCTGGCGGCTCTTACCTTCAGCATCAATCTATTTTTATTCGACCTGTTGGGATTAGAACCCAATGTCGCAAAAGACGCACAAAATTACACATTGATCATCACACTGGGACTGGTATTTATTTACCAGACCATCTCTTTGGAAAATATCTTCAGGGCTGCAGGGAACACATTAATACCCATGATCGTCATCGTGTTCACGCTGTTTCTGAACGCAATTTTAGATCCGTTCTTCATATTTGGTTGGTACGGCTTCCCCCAAATGGGTATGCCCGGGGGCGCTCTGGCCTCCGTCATTTCGCATTCTATCGGCTTCATTATTCTATCTTCACTGTTAAAACATATCAGGATTAAATTTAAATTCATATTAAAGGATTTTGTGGCGCATAGCCTGGAAATCCTGAGAATTGGGACACCCATCGGTTTGCTGGGTGGCATATTCTCGATCATATACATCATACTCTCAAAAAATATTGCGTATTTTGGGACAGCACCGATGGCCGCAATCTCGATCTGTCACCGCATCGAAGGCATCCCCTTCTTTATAGCGTTCGGATTTTCCACTGCAGTAGCCGCAATAGTGGGACAAAACATCGGAGCGGGCAACCCGGATCGTGCTGAGAAAGCGACACATCGATCCTTGATCTATGCATCCGTTTTCCTGCTATTTTCATCTATACTATTTATTTTATTTGGTGAGGAGCTTATGTCTTTCTTCATCAATGATGCTGAGGTCATCAAAATCGGATCTGACTACCTATTCGCTATCGCCATATTCGAAGTTTTTTTAGGTCCTGAAATCATGCTCGAAGGAGCCTTTACTGGCGCCGGAGATACAAAGCCCCCGTTCCTGATATCGATTCCATTAACATTGCTGCGTGTACCGGCAAGTTATCTGTTTTCGATTACACTGGATTACGGTGTCAATGCGATCTGGTGGGTGATCGGCACGACCACCATGCTCAAGGGCATTATGTTCTTCGTCTGGTTTGAGCGAGGAAAGTGGAAGCATAAAAAAATCGGTTGATTACGCTTATGAGGTACGACTAAATATTTAAGTGAACATCAGGAACTTTGGAAAAGATTATATCATTATAAATAAGGTATACTGTCCAGCCTCCGCATAGTTAATCACTATGAAGTTAAATGGATTCGAGTTAATATGTCTACTATAAAGGGATAACGATGGAAATTGAATTTCAAAATTTTGAAAGCGATATAATTAAACCGAGTTACGAACAGCCCGTGGTGGTCGACTTCTGGGCATCCTGGTGTGCTCCGTGTAAACTCTTGAGCCCTGTTTTGGAAAAATTAGCCGATGAAGCGGATAGAAACTGGATCCTTGTTAAGTTAAACTTAGAACAGCATCCCTCACTAGCCGCCCGATTTCGGGTCCAAAGCATCCCCGCTGTCAAAATGTTTCACAAAGGTAAAGTCATCGCCGAATTTCTTGGTGCTCTTCCTGAAGACGCCGTCAGAAAATGGTTAGATGATCATATTCCTTCAGAAGACAAATTGTTATATCATGAAGCCCTGTCGGCGATTAAGGATAACCAGCTCGAAAAGGCGAAAAAACATTTACATCGTTTATTGAAAATCAATCCGCACCACAAAGAAGCCCGTGTCACGTTGGCGAGATTAGTATTTCTCTCCGATCCTGAACAAGCTCTGACTTTTGTAGATGATATTCGAGAAGGCGATAAGTTGGCTGATATAGCTGATTCTATCCGTACATTAGCAGGACTAATGAAGAATCCACCGAATTTTATCACTTTGAAACAAGAAAATGAAACGCTGGCCAATCTGTTTAACGGAGGTTTAGTCGCGCTGACGAAGGGAAACCTTGATGCAACTTTGAATAACTGGATCGAGATCCTGTACACTGACAAACACTTTTCGAACGATATCGTCAGGACAGGCTGTGCCGCATTGTTTAATTTACTTGGGAGCACGCATGAGCTCACCAATAAATATCATCGCAGTTTCACTTCTGCTCTGTTTTGATTTCAATCCATCCGACGTTTTTGAGTGTGACTAATCTTTCTCTTCAATAAATAACAGGCAGATAACACCAATAACGATGGTTACGGAATAACCAAAAACAATAAGGAAGCGTATCTTTTCGGCTGTCAATAACTCATACCCCATCAGGATCGAGGCGATGAGTACATAGATAATACCGCGAGTACTAAACTTATCATATTTTTTCTTCAGCTTCAAGGAAACCATGATTTATCCTGTCTTTAGGCTAAAAAAAATGCATTGTACGATATGGAATCCGAGATTATTCACCTCATTCCCTCATCCGGCTGTCCCCACGTATGTCAGGATGATCTGCAAAACTAGCTGCACTTAATATAGCTAAAAACAGATTAAAACACAATTAAAATATTGTTGCAATTTAATAGAAAACTCATTACATTTAGCATCATCAAATTAATTTCCAAGGAGGGAACAGGATGGAGCAGCGGTATATTATCTCGCACGATCTCGGTACGAGTGCGGACAAAGCTATCTTAATGACGGTTTATGGACAAATCATCGATACGGCAAAAAAAACATATGCCATTCATCATCCTCATCCAGGATTTGCCGAACAAAATGCCAACGAATGGTGGGATGCCGTCTGTGAGACGACTCAGCAAGTTATCAAGAAATCGAAAGTCGATCCAAGAAACATTGTCGGCATAACATTCGCTGCACAGATGCAAGGCATGGTCCCTGTAGATAAAAATGGGACGCCACTGATGCGAGCAATGATATGGTTGGACAGTCGAGCTGCTGATATCATTAATTCCAGATTATGGAGGCCGCCAAGAGTGGCTGGCTATAATATATTTAATCTGCTGCGCTTCCTCAGAATAACAGGAGGTTGCCCCGGGCATCATGGTAAAGACCAGATAGGAAAAATACTATGGTTGAAAGAATATGAACCAGAGATTTTTCAGAACACCTACAAATTTTTAGATGTAAAGGACTATGTTGTCTACAAATTGACCGACCACATGGTAACCTCTATTGATCTGGCTTATGTATGGTGGTTGATGGATACCAGAAAATACAATTATGAATGGAATGAAAGCCTCTGCCGCTTAGCGGGCATCACGCCCGAGCAGTTACCGGAACTTAGAAGCAGTGCCGAGATCGTCGGGCAGATCACCGCTGAGGCTGCCAGGAAAACCGGTTTAAAGGAGGGCACACCGGTCATTAACGGAGCCGGTGATATGAGTGCTGCGGCGATCGGTTCAGGTGCCATCGAGGAGGGCGAATTACATATCAATCTGGGTACCAGTAATTGGGTTGCTGGTCACTTTCGCAAGCGTAAAATCGATATATTGCATTACGCTGGTTGTGCCGGAAGCGCTTATCCGCGAGAATATTATATGGCGATAGCGCATCAGGAGACCGCTGGCGTATGTCTCGAATGGTTAAAAAACAATGTTTTTTTAAAAATAGACGATCGAATAAATCTTAAACGTGACGGGCTCGACTTTTATCAGCGACTCGATAAATTTGCCGAACAAGCAGAGCCTGGTTCGCGTAATCTGCTATTCACTCCCTGGATGTTCGGAGAACGAGCTCCACTTGATGACGACTTTGTTCGGGCAGGCTTTTACAACCTGGGATTGAAACACGATGTGACTCATGTCGCCAGAGCAATACTCGAGGGGATTGCGTTCAACACACGATGGGCGATGGATACAATCGAAAACTTATATCAAAAAGTTGAACATCTTAACATCATCGGCGGTGGTGCCAGGAGTAGACTCTGGTGTCAGATCATGGCTGATGTCTGTAACCGTACGATTCACCAGGTGAATGATCCGCAACAGGCAGGAGCCAGAGGGATCGCCTTAATCGCCAGTTTGACTTTGGGTTATATCGATGATTATAATAAAATAAAAGATTATATCCAAATTCAGAATTCGTTCTATCCTAACCATAAGAATCGAAAGGTTTATGACGATCTGTTCAGTTATTATAAACAGATTTACAAAAACAACAAAAAATGGTTCAGCAAGATCAACTCATGGGGAACACCGATCGAGACCGATTGAGGGGTTCATGAGATATCAAACTTTCCAAAATCGTTCACCCTTGCTCCTGGCAACTAACTGTGCGACCAATTGAACGATCGTTTCATCATAGAGGCGGCCTGACTCGCGCGTCAACATTTCCATGGCTGTATTTAATCCCAGAGCAGGACGATAGGGTCGGTGTGACGTAAACGTTTCCAGTATATCGGCTATGCCGATGATCCGTGCTTCTTCGATGATGTCACTACCCTTAAGACCGCGCGGATAACCGGAACCATCCAGCAGTTCATGATGTTGATACACCGCTTCAGCAACGGGGAACGGGAATTGAATATCCTTCAAAATCTCATAACCCTTTTGAACATGTTCCTGTACTATCGTATATTCCAGCTCGTTTAATTTGGCCGGCTTTCCAAGTATCTCGGCCGGGATGGCTATCTTACCGATATCATGCAATTCGGCTGCCAGGCGCAAGCCTAAGATCTTATCCTCACTCCAGCTAAGTTCTCGGGCGATTATCTCAGCGATGGTGGCGACCTTTGCAGAATGACCATAGGTATGTGGATCTCTCAACTCGATCGCCTTTGCTAACGCCGAAACCGTAAGACGTATTCCCTCTAATTTCTCTCGTTCGGCGATCTTCCTTTCAGTAATATCCCTGACGACTGCTATAATCCGGGGAACATGATCGATTTGGACGACACTGGTCGATACCTCTACGGGAATCATGTGGCCATCGCAATGGATATTTTCCGCTTCAGCCAGATAAAAGCCATGGCCCGAACTATGAGCACTCTTAATTTCGGGTAGTTTTTCCAACATCGTTGGCGGCAGCAAATCCGTCACAGACAGTCGAACAAGCTCAGTTTTCGTGTAACCATACAGGCGACAGGCGGCGTCATTGACATCGTATATTTGCCCATCAATGGACTCTACCAATATAGCGTCTTTCGCTCCTTGAAACACCGATCGAAAATAGGTTTCACTCTCCTTCAGCTCTTTTTCCATTCGTTTGCGTTCTGTTACATCGCGAAGTATACCTTGTGTGGCGACCCCGCCATTGTAGTCGATGTGATAAACAGATACTTCCACCTCAATATGCCCGCCTTTTTTAGTCACTGCTGTAAACTCGTAGCGATCTCCTTTATCCTGAGCGTCCGCCAGACTATCACGACGTTTTTTTACCATACTTTCGCTGCTCGGAGCAACAAGATTCATGACATTAAAATTTGGCTGCTCCACATCATCTTGTGTATATCCTAATATTTCTTCAAATTTTTTATTAACTAATTCAAAACGATCATTATAAAGCAAATAGATTGCATCATTGCTCTGCTCAATCAACTTGCGATATTTTTCTTCCGACTCCTTCAACGCCTGTATCGTTGCTTTGTGACGCGTATTATCGGCACAAAAAATTCGTAATTCATGAGGTTCTCCGTTTTCATCTGGTATAAACCGTACATTCTCATCGACAAACAATATCGAGCCGTCTTTTTTGACTTTACGAAATTCAAGCTGACTCTTCTCCTCCTTCCTGTCGATAATCTGCTGCATCTGGTTCTTTACTAAGTCAATGTCCTCCGGATAAATCACATCATAAACCGATCTACCGATTAATTCCTCCTTGCTGTATCCTAAATATTCCGCTCCGTATTTATTAACCAGCCGTATGATTCCATTCGCATCGACCGAAAAATACATCTCAGGTGCGTTGTCGTAAATGTCCAGATAGCGTTTTTGCGATTGTTTTAACGCATCGATCGTCTTTAATATTTCCGAAACATCAGTGAATATTCCATAAACGTGTCGATCTGCTTCGATCTGTTTGACATAGAGACTACCTTCTACATAGAGCGGTCGATCGTTCACCGTTTTTAGTACGAGTGAAATATGAATGTCCTTTTTCTCTAACTCGAGGCTTTGGAACATCAACTTCCAATATTCAACATATTCAGTGCCAACCACATCGCAAAATTTCATCTGCGTTAACGCGTTATGGTCATATCCTAATAGACTCAATACGCGATCGTTGGCGAAAGCAATACTCTGATCCGTGTTTAGGATGAATATCAGATCGTTCGATGTTTTATAAAATCGTTGCAGATCAAATTTCAACGATTTCAATTCTTCCTTAACCATCTGATCGGACACGATTTCATTGATAAAATAAAAAATACGTTTTTCGCTTCCAAACTCAATAATCGCACGATTGAAAAAGGCGGAAACAGAGCCCTGACTCTTTTTTTGAATAGTACAATTTGAAACAGTCTGTGCCGAATAGCGGTTAATCCCACTGACATGTCCCTGCTTCAGATCTGAATCGATGAAATCATTATGAGACTGACACTTAAGAATAAGAGTAATCTTCTTATTTAATACCTCACTTTTTCTAAAGCCGGTCATCGTCTCGAACGAAGAATTACAATCGAGAATTTTTTCATTCTCGTTGGTAACGACGATAGAATTCAATGAAAGATCAAATACGGCTCGAAATTTATCATCTATAAATCTTGATATCAGATTCGCCCTGTCTAATGCCGCGGTATCGGTATAATATTCGATAAAGAAAGTCTGATCATGATACGTAAATTCGACCGTGTAAACGTGAACCGGAAGACGTTCCTCCTCTTTGTTGATGAGAATCCGCTCCGTGTTCCTGCCGATCATTGCATCACGAATATAAGTCGGTGCGAGTTGCGGCCAATATTCACTCGGAATCAGATTTTTAAAATTAGTCTTTCGCAACTCCCGTTTAGAATAGTGCAACAATGAGCTGGCGTAGTTATTGGCATCGACGATACGATGACTTTCATCGACGATAAGAATCATCTGATTCACATTTTCTGATAAGCGGAAATAAAGTCTATTCTTCTGGTGTAGTTGATTTAATATTAAATTTGATCTTTTCTTGTAGGATAAAAAGCGGTATATCCATATGATGTTGGTAATGATCAAGGCCAGTAACAGCACGAACGACACGTAATGTTCGATCGAGAAATCAGGTATCCGCCATGTAGAGATAGACATTTTTTCATGAATCAGCTTTATGATGGTTAAGGTATACATGATGTTCTCGAATTTGGCGTGTTATGTCTTAATGGTTGAAATCGTCGAGTTGAATCAACTTTTAAGACAAAGTTATTAATTTAACATAGCGATACCAGAAATGCAAGGCTAGCAACCGGAGGTATTTACTTATTTGATGAAAATCAATTTTTTGACTAAATTCAAATCGTTTATTTTCAAATTATACAAATAAATACCGCTTGGAACGAATTCATCCTGATCGTTCTTTCCATCCCACAATAACGAATGGATACCTGGCTTTTGGTTACCATTGAGCAGCGTACGAACCTTTTCACCGAGAACGGAGTAGATGGAAACAGACACCGAATATTCGGCTGCTCGTGAAGAATCCTCGGTGATCAAGTATCGAATCGTGGTAAAATTATTGAAAGGATTGGGATAATTTTGGAACAACTGAACCTGTTGTTCTCTGCCGCCTTGATCAGCATACTGGAGTTTGACCTGTGGTACTGTCTCTCCATAGCCAAGCGAAAACCAATTGGATGAAGGCCAGGTTTCTAAAATCCAGGCGTAATAATCGATATTGTTCGAAAACGTTGTATTTTGCTCTCTTTGGTCTGGTGGATGAAAATTAGTAATCCCCTTACTCTCATAGAACACGGACATGATACGCAATATCTCGTGAATGATAATCTCTTTGTTTTCGACCATTCCGGGCTTAATGGGTTGCGCTGCCAATGCATACTGATTGATCCCATTTTTTATTGTCCCATAGGTATATCCTCGGTATCCGGTCCAACTACGATTAGTGTTTTCCCAGGGATAGAATACATAGACGAAATCATACCGAAACAAGGGTAACTGCAAATCATCCGAACGCGTGATAATTTTATCAGGACTCAATACATATCCCCATTTCTCATCAATGTAGATGAAATCTTCATCATTCAGTAGTCTGGTATTCATGATGTGCGTATCGCAGTGCATATCGATGATACTGGTATGATCCCAGAAGAATTGGCGTGCCGATTCAATGCTACTATAGATAGCATTCAGATCTTGTGGTGTAAATTCCTGGATTGATTCAGACCCATATTTGTCAAAAATAATGTATAATCCATTTAATATCAAACGTTTATCGATCGTCTGAATAAGAGGACCCGTCTCGAAGTTGTTAAACAGCAGGACATCCTTGTAATCACCTGTTGTTCTGACCTCTGCAGAAAAGCGATTATATCCGGACTTGACTCTTGCTCTCAGATGGATTCGTGCAGATTGCCCGGAATCGATTTGGCTTAATGTTTTTTGATCCGCGCGTTCTGTGGGGCGGTACGATCGTTCGTTAACGTAGTTCTGATTAAAATTACCATTATAAAGGATGACGTCGATTGTGTAGCATGGTAATTCACCTGCATTAAGCACTTCTACTTCGAACTCGGCCACATCGCCTGGTTCCCAGTTATCGCGAGGATTGAGTAATTTAATGTATCGTAATTCCAGATCAAGACTTATATTTAAATCGACCCAGAAGGAGAAGTCATCGCTGGGATAGTAATTTTCACCATCAAAGGCCGAGACGTTCCAATAATAAATCGACAGGTCTTTAAGAGCGAGTGAATCGGCTAGCCGATACTGATTCGTCCGTTCGATCCACATATCAACAACGGCTTTTCCACTTTTTTCCGCAACGACGAGACGATAGGTCAGTGCCTCATCAGACGATGCTTTCCACACAAATGTAGGTATCCTGGTGTTGATAAAACTTCGTGTTCTGGGTACCAACAGGACCGGCGCTTTATCCCCTTGCGCGTAAAGTTCAAGTACACATGCTAAAAAGAATATGATGAACCCTGGTTGCAACACGCCCCGGCGATATTTGAATGGATTGTACATATTGTAAATTTACTAAAATGAGAGGGTAAAAGCAATAAAAAAGAATCATCAGCAGAGCATCAATATATCAAGCCGGAGAATAAGCATATTCACAAGAGAGAGCACAGAGAGCGATACGGATCCGCTTTTGGGCTGAAAAATGGAAGCAATTTTTTATTTTCACTTCCCCTTAGCTCAAGGCTCTAGGTCTGAGTCCATATGCGCGCTCTGTGCGCTATGTGTGGTGAATAAACATTCATATCAGGACACGCTTCTGTATCCGACTTTCTGAAAACGAATGTCCCCAAATCCATCGCCTTTTTCGTCCGTCACTCTGAAGAAGAATCCCCAATCTCCTACCGTGTTACAAACTTTTACGAGCACCCTGTTCTGTCCTTTCTTCAATTTGACGGATATTTTCGACACATCAAAATAAGCCGGTCGATGCCTATTGAGCAACCATACAATATCATCGTTCAACCAGATTTTGCTACCATCATCAGAACCGAAGCGTAATTGCACCTCCCGTTCATCCGGTGCAATAATATCGATCATGGCATAGGCCACGGACCAGACATTCGGATTAAACAGGGATGCAAAATTGATAAATCCATCGAGCTGTTCATCCTGAACG
>JAFGOE010000098.1 GCA_016926625.1 Candidatus Zhuqueibacterota bacterium | reverse complement strand
TTTTTAACGTGTTGAATTCAGATCATGTAGACGGATTTATTACTATTTTGATAAATTGTAGATCCACCGTTTTGGAGGTACCAGATGAGGATAAAAAAAAAGGATTTCAGGTTAAATTACCATGAAATCCCTTAAAATCAATGAAGTCATCATTGGTTACGGTTTATTTTTATTATATGTAGAGTCTGTCGGTTTATCTGGACCCACAGACCCATCCAACGGTTTGGTCTCTTTACGCATCGAACATTGGCCGTCAAACACGGCTCCCTCATCGATAACCAGTCGCGTCGTTTTCATTTCACCGATGAAGATTGCCCTTGCTTCGAGCACTACTTTCCCCGTTGCATTCACATTGGCCTTCACACGGCCTCCGATAACGACATTTTTAGCCGTGACATCACCCTCGATGTCCCCCTCTTTACCAATGATAATCGAATCAGTCGTAACGACTGTCCCTTTTATCTTACCATCGACACGCAGACTTTCTTCTACTTTCATAGTACCTTCAAAAGTAGAACCTTTCCCGATAATCGTGTTTAAATTACCCGTTTTAACAACTTCTTGTTCACTCCTTTTACCTAACATCGTTGCTCCTTAATATTTATATTTATTTTAAGCCTTGAAATGAAAGTAAATATTCTTTGGGATCTACCGGTAAACCATTTTTTCGGATCTCGAAATGTAAATGCGGAGCTGTGCTTTTTCCTGAGCTACCCAGCAACGCGATCACATCTCCTTTTTCCACGAAATTCCTTTCACTCTTAAGTAAAACCTGATTATGTCCGTAATATGTAACAAATCCATTGAGATGATCGATAATAATGAGCTTTCCCAGTTCTTCAGTCCAATTAGAAAATAATACGATGCCACTGGCTGATGCTTTTACCGGAGTACCCTTCTTAGCTGCGATATCAATTCCAAGATGACGATAAGGGAAAAACCATCCTGATGCTTGAAAATCGGTCGTTAATACACCCTCAACAGGGAGTAGTGTAGGGACACTTTTTGCAAAATCATGATATTTACTCTGAGTCTGAGTTAAAAAATCTAATTTCCCGCGCACCGTTTTATTTTCGCTCTCCCAGGTAGTTTGACTGGAAACTTGCTCCACCGCAAATGAAAAATCTTCTAATGTATCTTTACTTCTATCGCTCACTTCAAAGTTCGAATTGACCCCAAGCGCCGATTTCACCCGCTCCTGATATTTAATAAACTCTTCAACCACTCGATACATTTTATACACTTTTTCATTGTCTTGCTTTAGTTCCACATTCTCTTTGTTCAATAACCGGTTACGGCGATTGACATTGGCGTATTCATAATAGAAAATAAAGCCCGTGATGATATGAATGACAAGTAATATCCCGATAATGGATAGAAATCTTAACATGCGAAAACTTATTTTGTAACTCAACGGATCTGCATGGTCATCAGGTATAAGCAATATCGATAAATTTTGTTTTCTTGACTTTTGTGTAAACATGGTGATTTCTCTTCTAATCCGTATATAGTAATTCTAAAATTCTTGTTAGATCATCGTTTGAATAAAATTCAAACTCGAGTTTTCCTCCCTGTTTTCCTACAGTGATGACGACTTTAGTTCCGTACATCTGCTGTAATTTAGTTTCAGCTTCTATTACGGCGAACGGTTTATTAGGCTGGCTTGGGGTGCCGCGACTCACTGGTCTTTTTATATTCTTAACCGCACTCTCGACCTTACGAACGGAAAGGCCCTCTTTTACTATCTTGTTCCAAACGTTTAACTGATCTTCGCTGTTCTCGATCGTGATCAAAGCCCGTGCGTGCCCCATGTCAATCTGCCTGCTCTTCAGGCTCTCCTGGATCTGAGAAGGTAATCTCAATAACCGTAAAAAATTGGTCACTGTCGATCTGTCTTTACCGACTTTCTGAGCGACTTGTTCCTGTGTTAAATGACATTGATCCAAAAGCCTCCGATACCCTTTAGCCACATCGATCGGGTTCAAATCCTCACGCTGAATGTTCTCGATCAAAGACATCTCCAGCATGTCCTCATCAGATTCCACGTGAATGATGTACGCCGGAATAGACTCCAAACCCAGAGCCATCACCGCTCGCAAACGTCTCTCACCTGCAATAAGCTGATACCCGGCATTAAACCGCCTGACAGTAATCGGTTGTATCACTCCCTTTTCCGCTATGGACTGTTTTAATTCCTCCAGTGCTTGCTCATCAAAATCTTCTCTTGGCTGAAAAGGATTGGGACTAATATTTCTAACCGCTATATCGAGTATGTTGGATTTTCGTTCTTCTGTCTCATCCGCCGGGATATCAGGGATTAATGCGCGTAATCCTTTACCAAGACGATTAGCGCTCATTCTTTATTATTTCCTCTGCTAATTTCATATAATTTTCAGCACCAGTCGAAACTGCATCATATAATATGATGGGCTTGCCAAAACTCGGTGCCTCACTAATTCGAACATTCCTGCTAATGATCGATTTATACACCTTGTTTTCGAAAAATTTTTTTACATCTTCCGCGACTTGTCTCGATAAGTTTAATCGTCCGTCATACATCGTTAATAAAACACCCTCAATTTCGAAAGTCGGATTAAGATGTTTCTGGACAAGTCGAATTGTATTCAAGAGTTGACTCAGTCCTTCTAAGGCGTAATATTCACATTGGATAGGAATTAATATGGACTTCGATGCTGTCATCGCATTCAAAGTGAGTAATCCGAGTGAAGGAGGACAATCGATGAGGATATATTCGTACTCCTTTTTAAGCTTAGTCAAAGCATTCTTTAGTATATGCTCTCTGGATATCGAATTCACCAACTCCACTTCTGCACCAACCAGATCTGTATTCGATGGTAAAAGTTCCAGATATTTTAATTCCGTCTCCAGGATGGCGTCGTTGATATCGATACCACGTATCAACACCTGATATATGCTTTTGTCTATCGTCTTAGGATCAAAACCGAGACCGCTCGTCGAATTCGCCTGCGGATCAATGTCGATTACGAGTACATTCTTTTCCGCCACGGCCAGGCACGCGGCTAAATTGACCGTCGTGGTCGTCTTTCCAACTCCACCTTTCTGATTCGCAACTGTAATAATACGCCCCATTTCTGTCTCCAAATAAAATGCCAAATTAAAATAATATACACTTTTGTGCTTTTAAAAGCAAGATAAAAATCTGTCGACTTCAATTACTTTTTACTGGAAATATAATACATTACCCCTCTTTTTAAAATGACATGAAGTTTTACTTGATTAATCATTAATTTTTAATTATTTTATCGATATACATGTTCCCAAAAATATAATTTTAAATGATACTATAATCGTTTACTATCATTTTCATATTCACCATCATGGATGATTTTATGAAAAATATAATTATTTGGGTAACCCTCACTCATCTCGCCCTCAGCAACACATCCTTATCAGGTCAAAGTAAACTCTCAATAGACGATTTTTACTCCATCGCCAGTATAACCGAATGCTCTATTTCACCAAATCAAAATTACATCGCCTATGTCGTAGAAAAGCCTGATGATAACTTAGATGATTATGTCTCTACTATTTGGCTCTTGAGAACCGATAATCATGATGCGATTCAACTGACAAGGGGGCATTCCAGAGATCGTAGACCCGTCTGGTCTCCTGATAGCCGATATATTGCTTTTCAATCCGATAGAAGTAACATCAATCAAATTTGGATGATTGATATCAGTGGCGGTGAAGCCTGGGCCGTCACGAATTTTTCAGAGGGTACTTATTCACCCGCATGGTCGCCCGACGGAATATACATCACTTTTCTATCGAGGCATGAATCATCAAACAATGGAACCAGAAATATAGAATCGATCAAATCGAACTCAGTTAATCATTGTGGTACAAGGACCATCACGGATCTAAGATATCGTACGGGTACCCGCTATGCTACCGATTCCTATATGCATATCTACATCTATAATCTCAAATCAAATACGATCACCCAGCTTACTCACGACCCATACAACGATTACTCCGTGGTCTGGTCGCATAATTCCAAAGCATTAGCATTTGAATCCAATCGATATGGCAACCCGCATGTTGATGATAACACGGATATTTTCACGATCGATATTCAAAACTCGCACATAACCCGCATCACCGTCGGGGAAGGACCGGAGAGAGCTCCTCAATGGTCTCCGGATGATAAAATAATAACTTATCTCACAAAATCCAGACCCAACGATTTCTCCTCACTCGTCAATCTCTTCGCTGTTGATATCGAAAATAAATCTACGGTTAATCTGACATCGAACTTCGATTATAACATTTCTCAGCATCGTTGGGACATAAAAGGTAAGTCCATCTACTTCCTCGGTGATGTCAGGGGAAATACGAATCTCTTTACTCTCAGCAGGCGCAGCGGCGTTATCACCAGGCTTATAACAGGCAATAGATCTATTGACGATTATCTGATATTTAAAGATAACTCCATCTACTTTATCGGCTCAGATTACCTGAACCCTTCTGACCTCTACTTCATAAGCCATCAGTCGCAGAAAACGAATAATGTCACCATGATCAATTCTTCATTGTTCGATTCACTATCGCTGTCAACTCCGGAGGAATTCTTCTTCAAAAGCATTGATGGTCTCGAAATCCATGCCTGGCTGATGAAACCTTCGGCACCATGCATCGATTCACAACACCCACTCATTGTGCAAATTCATGGTGGCCCTCATTGGCATTACAGCAACGCTTTCGATTTTGAATTCCAACTTTTCGCGGCCTCCGGCTACTCAATCTTCTACTGTAATCCGCGATCGAGTACGAGCTATGGAGAAGCATTCGCAAAAATGGGGTTAAACGACTGGGCGGGTAAAGATGTCGATGATGTCCTTACCGGACTTTCCTATGTCCTCGATCATCACACAGATATCGATTCGACACGACTGGGTATAACAGGAGGAAGTTATGGAGGGTATTTGACTAATTGGATAATTGCTCATTCGCACCGATTTAAAGCTGCTGTTACTCAGAGAAGTATATCAAATCTAATCAGCTTCTACGGAACAACGGATGTACAAGCCCTGATCGAGCACGAATTTGGTCATCCCTGGGAAGATGACCGTTATCATATACTATTAACCAGATCACCTATCTACCATGCTCATAAAATTACAACGCCATTGTTGATTATTCATGGAGAACTCGATTACCGCGTTCCAATCTCTCAGGCTGAGGAACTGTTTACGATCCTGAAACGAAACAATACGGAAACTAAATTTATTCGATTTCAGAGTGAAGGCCACGAACTGTCGCGTCATGGAAAGCCATCAAATCAGATCGCGCGACTGTCTGAGATGATCTCCTGGTTCGATAACTATCTGCGCTATTAGTTTACGTGTCCGATGTTAATCGATCCTGTTGAACACTATATCATGCCATTCGTGTGGGTATATACACATTCTGACCGACCTGTAATTCGGATGCCTCATACATCCTGTTCACTTTCATAATCACCTGATGTGCAACCCCGTACATATTCGATAAATCCTGCAGCGTCTCTCCACGCTGAACGACATGATTGTAACAGCGTATCGTCTTGTTTTTCAGGTTATTGAAATCATATTGCTGCTCGTTCTCAACAGCATTCGCGTAACGCACCATTTGACGATGATTACTGTTGACATCGTTAATTTGTGTGTTGTTCGGTGTGCTCCAGTCATTATTGCGACGTATATTGTAACCCTGGTATTCCTCAGCCTGTGCCTCCGGAGGAGTAAAATAACGATCAATATTCGATTCATCCAATTTCGAAATCATCGAATTGACTTCTTCCGAATTCAAAACTGAGATTAATACCCGCTGGATATTGGTAGGATTAATCCGGATCGATCCTTCGATAATTCCATACTTTTGCAAATTACCGAAGAGCGATTGTAATCCCATCAAAAATATCACTCCCTTGACCATGAACTTAACCATTTTATAAAACCTCCCTGTACTTATGTATAATAATGCAATCCCGTTGTCCTCGTTACCACCCTGTATACAAGCAATTTATATGCCATTTTTATATTCATGTATATCTATATTAATATTAATAGTTTATTCACCTTCTGAAATATCAGAATCAGCATTCAATTACGTATTTGAAATACGCTTGTGCTTATCACGACGCCTTGCCGCAGCGCTGTTTCTATCGACCTTTCGAATGCCCCAAAATAGAAGTTGAACGAGTCGATCACCCACGCGTCATCTGGATTTAATACCATCCCGTTTATTTTTTTTTACACGAGAACACTCGCTGTGGTTGAGTTTCTTCATATTGATTTGCCATCGAATAGATCGGCCGTATGATACCCATGCTCATCGCTCCCTGGAATTAAGTCGGGCAAAAAGGAGTATAAACCACAAACCGAACCCTTGTGTTAGTGACCTGTTTTCACTATTTCATGTTGTATCGTTCACTAATTTGTATTATATTGCATAAATTGATACATCCATGTTCGCTCGTGTGAATACTCACAGGATCGTAATACATCGTAGATAACAGGTTAGGCAGGGCTAATCGGTTGTCAAATAGAACAAGGTCTGATGGAAAAAATACAAAATATCGATCTATACTCCGGCTGCCAGAGAAATGATATGCTTTTCATCACTACCAGAGAACCGAAATTCTCTGATCATGTCACTATTATCGACATCCATCTCGATGATGAGGCAGCCGTACTCGATACGGTGGCAGAAAAGTTTCCATTTCAGCAAACGGTCAATGATTTACGATCCGCTGAAAAGCAATTATGGTTGCTATCAGGTGGTGTTCTGTTGAGAAATCATGACGATCAATTGGCTATCGGATTACGAGATTGTAATGGCGCTGATCCGCTGACGTTTACAAACATCGCCGCAGGACGCTGTGATCGAAAACTGTACGATCATTCCTTAGAGGAATTAACGAGTGAGCTGGTTCTCTGTGTCAAGAAAGATCAGGAAACCTGGATTCAACTGACCCCGGGACCTGATAGTCCCAAAATACATGAACTGCATTTACCCATGGTCAAACATGCTCTTGATAACCTCAGGCAGAGATTAGAAAAATCGGGAAACAAAAGTGAAACAATCCCTTATGAGTCATACCAGGACGATACACATGCGCTGTTTCATCAATTGAACGTCCGCTGGTTTGATAAAGTCAATCGAATGATTTGCACCGAATCGTTGGCAGGCTATGTGCTGATCGATAATGAACATCATTCCACCGAATTCCGACTTCCGCTTAAAATCGACCTTTCCATGTACTCGGAACATGTAATTTTCTTTGCAGAGGGGAGCGGATATGCAGAATGGATGTCATTTGCTCAAATCCATGATCTTTACCTTGCAGAAAGACAAGCCAAAAGACGTTTTTTAACACCTTTTTTACGAAGCTTCATCGCTGAAATTCGCTACCCGGCTTTTCTTTAATACGTCCTCTGTTGAATTTATTTAGCTGACAGCATACTTATTTGTAAATCCTGCTGAAAAATCCTTATCTGTTATTTTACAAAATTACTTATGACTAAACGTATCGCAAACATGAGCCGACAAGGCTGAATTAATGAGATATAAAAAGAGGAAGCATAAAAATCATTTTAAATCAAACAATTTAAGAATAGATTCGTATAGAATAAATGAATCACTTTCGCTTACTTGTTTTACTGATATAAATATATCATTAATTAGTAATAGGAGTCAACATGGAAGAACAGAACCAACTTAAGCAACAAAAAGATGCTCAGTTGTGGGCGACTCTCTGTCATTTGAGTGGATTTGCCGGATTCGTTTTCCCGTTCGGTAATATTATTGCGCCACTTGTGTTATGGTTATTGAAGCGAGATGAATACGAATTAGTGGATGATCAGGGTAAAGAAGCACTTAATTTTCAGATTAGCGTGACAATCTACCTTTTTATATCAGCGTTATTGATACTGATTGTCATCGGATTTGTATTATTAGTGGTTGTCGCCATCCTGGCCATCGTGGTTACGATCATGGCCGCTGTAAAAACAAGCGAGGGAAATCGGTATCAATACCCCTTTACGATCAGATTAATAAAATAAGAATCAAGTATGACCGTGTAATCGATGAATATCGACACAGTTCTAAAAAAAAGGAGGAAAATTATTAAATTTTCCTCCTTGTATCTAATCAAACGGTTAATGAATTTGCTATAAAATCCAATATAATCGTTTTACTATTAGTAATTACTCAGCAACTACGGTTGTGTCTTCCAAGACTTCAGCCGTATCGGACAGTGTTTCTTCCACTGTTTCTTCTACTGTTTCTTCTACTTGCTCTGCTTTTTTCTCACTGCAGCCAGCAACCAGCAATGAGGCAGTTAAAAATACAGCGATGATAAATGTGATAAAGAATCGTTTCATTATATTACCCTCCTCACTTGGACTTACAAATAGCAAACAGTTTTAACCATTTACCGTTATGAAAAATATAATACGATATTTTTTCATTATTGTCAAGAATTTTTTATCTAAAATCACCAGTCAAATAAAATGAGGCCCAATATGAAGGATGTGCATTGACCTCCTGACGCACGATAAGTTGTGATTGCCGCAATGCTTCAGCCTTGTTAATCTTCGTGTTTTTTAAATTTCTGAAAAATCGTTTGATCAAAACAGCCGTTGCTAAATCATCCACTTTCCATAAACTCGATAGCAATGATGTCCCTCCGGCAAATATAAGGCTCCTGTTCAGACCGATGACTTCATCGCCTCCGCGTATTTTGCTTAAACCGGTCTCACAAGCGCTCATAGCGATCAGATAGCTGTTCATATCGATTCCAAAAATCTCCCTGGCTTCAAGATTTCCATCATGTTCCTCATCTTCTGATAACAACAGCCGTGACTTTAACGGATCGTTAGGATCGAATTCTCCGTGGCATGAAAATAATATCATATCTGCTGAGGATGCCTGTTCTCGTATGATATTTTCACTGGCAAACTTATTCATGTAGACAAGCACGTTGTCGTAATCGAACGCAATACTCTCTATCTCCTTCTCTGCAAACGGAAGATCGAAAACAGGTGAATTCAAATCCGGATTGCCTAACGCCAGAATAGTAAAATCTCCAATATCATCCCTATCGTACCGTTCTCCTTTTTTATAACAAAATTCGAATACCGATGCACTCGGGGACAGGGCGATGGAAAAATGATCGATTAAATACATATGATTTTCATCCATCAGCGCTGCAAAGGGTAAGTAATGTAATACACTATGAGGGACAATAATTAACGTTTCGATTTCATTTAAATCGTTCCGCATCGGAGAGATGATCTTGTCATAAAGTTGTTTTGCCAGCTCATTCACAGAAACCCGCTGGCTGATCCCTGTCCTGAAATCCGCAACAAACTGCTCCAATGGAAACGCCGTCAGATCGATACGGTACGTTTCAACTTTATCTTTCGTGATAGTCCATGTAATCAATCGATCCTTGATCTTAAAATATTCGATTAACATGGTTTGATCGGTCAATAGACTTTGGATATCTGATGCCCGAACAATCCTGACATGAGCTAAATCAGCTAACTCTCCGGCGCTCTGGTCCAACATTTCAATTCGATCAGCGTATTCTCTGTTATAAAAAGTTAACGAATCTTGAAGAGAAGATTCCTTGTCTGACGCTGTACGATGGCTATCACGTTGCAATCTCAAGTGCGATAACTTGGCTTCGATTCGTTTGATATGACGTTCTATTTCTTTAACCTCATAGTAAATACCTGTCATACCGCTGCCACCTAACGATATATCTTTGTTACCGAGCAAATCCAGGAAACTTCTCGATCTCGATCGCTCCAGAACCTCAAACGCCTTGCCATCATCTCCGTCTGCGATTAAGAATTCGATATATTCACCATACACTTCTACTTTGTCATCGATGAAACCGGATTGATATTGTTCTAATTTTATTTTCGATCGCATCTGCTCGATGATGCCGATCGCTTGCTCGAAATAATACGAGGCTTGTTCGCTATTTCCGGTGCGTTTGTAAACGAATGCCAGTTCCCGCATCGTTCTCCACTGCAATTCATTCAAAATGAGATGTGTCGATAATTGCTCCGCAATTTTTAATGTATCGATCGCCATTTTATCGTTACGCAGTAGATTATGTGCCCGCCCGATCTCGTAATAACAGTGAGTCTCATTACGCCGATCACCGATCTGCTGGCTCATCGATAACGCCAGTCTCAGATGATATAAGGCAGAATCTGGTGAATTCATGTTGTTGTATAGAATTCCAAAGTCGCGCTGATCATAGGCGATCCCTCGTTTCGACTCCAGACTTTGATCGATAATCAGCGATTGCTTGAAGGCATCACGCGCTAAACCATATTCATTATTGGCCAGATAAATTAATCCGATGTTTTTTTGAATGGTTGCTTCATCGTTGAGTTCACTATAACGCCGAGCCAGAAACAACGCCTGTTTCTCTGCATCGAGTGCCTCCTCAGACTGACCCAGACTCATCATGATTAAGCCCTTAGTCGCATATCCTATAATCCGATACTTATGATTTCCACTCTCTTCTAAATCGTTCAAAACCCGATCCTGATAGTCGAGAGCTGCATCGTAATCACCCATTTTCCAGCTCACATTAGCTAAAAATTGACGGGAAACGATGATCAGCTCGCTATCGTCGATATCCAACGCAAGCTCGTAGGCCTGCATTAAATGGTGATATGCTGAACGATAATCCCCAATTTTCTCAAATGCCAGACCCATGTTGTGATGCGTTTTTACGATATTGGGTTCATCATCTGTCGACTCAGCTAATGATAATGCAGACGAGTAAAAATCAAGAGCACTGATGTAATCATCCAGGTACATGAGGTTCATTCGTCCTCTCTGGCTAGCCGACTCTGCCATTCCATGTTTATCCCCTGTACGTTCGTAATATGCCATGGCTCGATCGAATGATAACAGAGCATCGGTGTACTGTTTCAACCGCTCCATGATCAGACCTAGTTTCAGATAGGCTTCGCCCATTAACGTCGTGCGATCATGTTCCTCTAACAGCTCGATGTACGCCTTCTGCCTTGCCAGCGCTTCCACCTGGTTGCCTTGCTCTGTATAGAATATCGCTAAATTACGGTAACTCCCTAAAATCCCATCGATATCCTTATTCCATGTCGCTTCATCCAGTACTTGCAGCTGATAATCAATTGCTTTTTGAAAATGACCACCTAAAGCGGCAGCCTCTATTAATTGCTCTCTCAAAATTCTGACATAACGATCACTGTTCAAGGTCTGCGCCATCTTGAGCGCTTGTTCATAATCATGTATGGCCTCTTCAAAATCTTGTTCTTCGAGGGAAATGTATCCCATCCTCACCATGTTCTCTAATTGGTCAAGAGAATACTGTTCTGCTTCCTCTTGTGTCATTCCCTGAAATCCGAATAATTGATAACCACCCCAGTCATTAAATGTCTCTCCCTCTGCTATCATCGCCTCTTTCGCACACGATAAAGCAATGCCTGGCGGAAAATCGACCAGATATCCATAAAAATAATCATAGAACTTGGTGCGCATCGGTTTATCTACCGGCCATAAGGAATATAAAATCGTGGGAGTGCCAGCGTACAGCGCCGCCCTGTTAAATCCAATTAAATTGATTTCATTTGGAAAATCACTCACAAATTCACTGTTCAGTATAATCAGATTCGATTTCAAATCGAGAGCAAAGAGTTCTTTGGTCTCCAAATATCCAACAGCGGCTATATCGACTCGGCTCAGCAATGGATCCACGCTATCCCAATTCATTTCCACGTCTAAATGAATAATGTCGCTATATTCAAATTTATCCCTTAACTCATCCTCAGTCAATGACTTTCTGTCCTCCAACTGAACGACTGAATACCCGTGTTCCTCAAAGATATGGCTTAACTCAGACTGTTCAGTAAGCAGGACGTTGTTACCCTTTATCCTTCGTTTTTGGTAACTGAAATAATAACTCGAGATACTCGGGACCAGGACTACCGATTTTGAACGAAAAATAGCTTTGTTTTTTATATACAACAAGGAGTGAAACGGTACCAGATAGAGCATCTCATCGGGCACGATGACGATGTTGCTGTAATCTTCTATCAACGGATATAACGGTTGGATCAATTTCTCATGTACATAGTCATAATCTAAGTTACTGATTAAACTATCCACATTATTTTTAGTTAATAACAAATTTTTATTAAAGTAATCAGTTAAATGAAACTCAGTGCCACATACATAGTTTGATGAAAATTGATCGAAAGACCAGATATGCACACTATCATCGATGATGCTGTAGCTGAATACGATGGTATTCGGCGTCAAAATCGAGCGAACTGTTTCTATGAGATCCGGATTGACATGGACCATTGATTCCAGTTCAGGATCTTCTGCGTTCATTTCTCTTAATAATTCTTTATATTCCTCGACGTACACTTGTTTTTGTTGCTGTAAACGCCTTAACTCAGTTGGCGAAGGATCGGCCAGGGATAATTCCTGCCTTATCTGCGATTCGATTTCCGCGATTCGTCTGTTGTTATCTCTGGCTAAACCGATAAAATTTTTATGTCGCTCTTTCTTCAATTCCAATTTATGGGTAGAAATAATATCGAGATATTTTTTTGAGCGCATTCGTTCTGCTAATAAAAACGCCGTATCGCTATCGATCTTCAAATAATATCGAATTGCATCTTTATACAATCGTTCCATATCCTGCAGGTATATTGGAGTCAATTGCGCGTCGGTCGTTCTTGCGGAGTTCTCCTCTAGTATACTGATCGCCTCCAAATAATAAAATGCCGCACTATGATTGAAGCCGATTCGTTTTAAATCGGCTTCCTCGACGTTTTTGATAATGATGCCGGCTATCATATGATCAATACGCCAGATTTGAGAGATATATTCATGTTTAATGGCATTGATTCTGGCTTCCTGCAAATGGTCCAGTGCATGGCTAAACTCATGGACCATAGAATATAAATGAGCTAAATTCATATCAGCTAAGATAAGCTCATAGTAATACTTCTTGTTCGCTGCTAATTGATGCGCTGTAGTGTAGAATTCGAACGACTTTGATAATGAAGATAACGTTTTTTGATAATTTCTGATCCCTTCGTCCAAATGCTGGGATTCTGGTTCTGCGTCATTTCCCTGGTTCGAATAGTAACTGATATTGCCCAACATCAAAAACAATTGTACTCTCTCTCGTTCCAAACCGATTGTGTTCGCATTAAAATAGCCGAGTGTTTCGTGTAAATAGATTTCATATTTTCCATTCGATTCTTCCAATTTGCTATTTTTCATCAGAATGACACCAATAGAACCCATGTTGATCGCATTGTAAGCCATACCTGCGATTAAGTGATTACTCTGCGCTACGATATAAGACTCCTCAAAATATCTGCCCGCATTCGAATAATCGCCTTTTAAATAGTATAAGTAACCTATATTATTGAGAAATATAGATTCAGCGAGCTTATCTTTGTAGGCTCTGTAGATTGATAATTTTTTACGATAATAGACGATCGCTTTTTCGTAATTTCTTTGTTTTATGTATGCGTCAGCCATGATCGAATACGTTAAAGCCGTCTCTTCTTCTGTAGTAAAACCCTCTATCGCAGTCGACTCACCGGAGCCTAAAGACCCTATATTGTACACCGGAAATTCAATTCCCAATATCCCCAGCTTAATCCAGTTCGGTTCCTTTTCAATGACCTTCACTTTTTTGCTTGCCAGTAATTCTGCTGATAACGACGCATAGCGAATTGCCTCTTCTTCGTCATTTAACAATTGATAATTATATGCAATACTACGGTAACTTTTTTGAACCTCATTCCATAATTCATATTTTTCCTCAATTTCAATTCCCTGATCATAATAGTCGATCGCTTCCTCATAATTACCGGCAGATTGATAGAGAAGCGCCAATCGCTTGATGTTGATCAAGACCTGTTGCTCATTCTCCAATTTTGTGAAAAGCTGAATCGCCTTTTTAAGATACACGGGACCTCGTTCACCATCCTCCACAACGACGGCACAATGTCCCATGCGCTTGTAAATTTCAGCCTTATTCGCCAGACTGGTAAACGTCGTGTCAAATTTTAATTTCCTGTGGTAAAATTCATATGCCTTTTCGAAACCGAATTCCTCAAGATTGTAGTAATTTTGCGCCAGATTTAGTGCGAGTTCGCTCTCGAGCTGAGGATCGGTCTCCTCATCATTTAACGAAATACCCGTGGTCAACGCATCTATGGCTTTTTCATACCATCGTTCGGCAGAAAGCGGTCGCTGAAATGTAACGGAGCGCCACAAGGATACGATCGGGGTAGAAATGGTATCAAACACCCTTTCGGCTAATGTCTTCTGTCGATTCAAATTATAGTTATCAAAATGCTCGCTGATCTCATAGTTGTAACTCAACGTCAGGTAGGCATGAATTAATTGATAATTTCGCGATAGTGCATCTTCTATCATTGTATTTGATTTCTTTAACATCGATATATCTAACCGGGAAATGTCGTTACTCTCTTCACTGAGCTCAGTCGCTTTGTAAGAATAACACAATCCGAGTATGTACTGGATAATCTCATCATCCGGACTCTGTTCGTGTTGCTGTGAATAGTAATAAATCGAATTATCTAATTGGCCTACTCTTGACATGATAAACACCTGACCGCGGTGTGCTTCGACATTGTGAAACTGTATATCAATAGCCCCACGATAGCGCATGATCGCTAACTCATAATCACCTGCATTCCTCAACCTCCTTGCTGAACTTAAGTACAAATCTAATAATCGCTGTTTAGCCTGAATCACATAGTAACCGCTTTTCAGTTCACTGTACTTTTCTGCAATCGATTTCAACTGGTGTATCGCTCTTAACTCATCATCGCGCTTGACATGTACTTCGACTAATAGTAATTCAGCCTCAGCAAGTTCCTCTTCTTCACCCGCAAATACTTGAGATAGCGTCGTGATTTCTGTCTCAGCATTCTTCAAATCCCCTGCCTGATAAAACGACCGAGCGATCTCAAGTGTCATTCTCGCTCCTAATTTCTTCACCTCAGGAAACTTATCGATCAGTTCACGATAATTTTCAATACGCTGAACATGATCAACAGCACTTTGATCAGCCACTAATTTCTCTAACGCATGATCAACCCACTTGACCTGATCCGGATAATTCCGGACCACCTCAATATAGCTGTTTACAACCTCATCAGATGTGCCAATAGATTCATAATTTTCTGAGAGCCTTATCTGTGCCATCGCGGCAAAGTTCCTTTGATGAGGATACTGTCTTTTTATCGTATTATATGTATCGATAGCGTTGATCACATCACCCAGGTGCGAGTACACCTCGGCGATCACCATGTCGAATCGGATCGTCAACTCCTCATCACCAAAATATTCATTACTCTCCTGATACAAGTGCCTTAAATGGTATTCAAGCCTCTGTCGTTTTTCATGATCCTTGTTTATATCTGCTTTTAAGGATATTAATGACAGATTTCCTGCAATATCTTTTGGAATTACATCTTTTTCTAAAAGTATCTGTTTATATATTTCTGCTAATTGGCTTTTTTCCAAAGCATAATATGTTTTAATAATTTCTAATAAAGCGTAATTAGACCAAGTCTGATCATCTGGAAAAAATTCGAAGGTACGGCTAAACCCCAGCAGTCGCATGTATAATTCAGATTGATTCGTGTTCTCGCTCGTGGTACCAAATGTCGAGAAATCCGTCTCCATGGGAAAAAATAATTCTGCAAATTGATATTGTAAAAACGCATTTTCCTGCTTCGGGATAGGGCCATTTTCAGCTATAGACCAGATATCAAAATTGCCGTCTTTCTCAGAGACATAGTAAATCGTTTGATCACTCCCCCAATGAGGGAAATACGCATATTTATCTCCGGGTAAAATTTGCATCGATATCTTTGTTTTAATGTCAATCGTGAAAATCGTCGGCATATCCTGAGGATTTATAGTCCCGTCCTCGTTTGTATCGATTTCATAGCGAGTGAACACGATCTTGTCACCCTGTGGAGACCAACTCGGCAGGGCATCGATCGTTGTTCCATTCGTTATTGGGAACGCCTCATCCTGATCACGATAGCTCATCGATGCTCGATCGTCGTTGGGGGGTACGCTGATCGTATACAACTTGCTGCGTTCTGAGATATCATTCCGCAGAGATGAAAAGCAGATATTGCGCGAATCCGGTGACCAGCACGGACTCATCCCCCCATATCGCGTTAATCTAAAATTGGTTCTTTTTTTGATATCATAGATCCAGATGTTCCTCGATCCCCCCCTGTCCGAGGTATAGGCTATCATCGAAGCATCAGGCGATACTTTCGGCGATTCATCAATGCCCAGATAGTCGGTGACCTTACTCATGTCTCCGAGCATGATGTCGTCCTCATCGATACGACTGATCTCTATTTTCCAAATATCACCAGCGGCATCCTCCCTGGAGGATACAAAGTATAAATATTTTAATTTCGGGCACCATTCAGGATACAGATCATCAGCCTTATGTTGTGTTATCTGAATCGCTTTTCCACCGTTCACGGGCTTGACCCAGATATCCATGTTGCCACTTCGTTTTGAAGCGAACGCAAGCCATCTCCCGTCAGGCGATAGAGCCGGCATGATATCAATATTCGGATGCGTTGTTAGTTGATGGTAGAGGTCTGCGAGGTGATAACCTGATAAACTGCGTGCAGGAGGGATTATTTGTTCGTTGATGGTACTGTCGCTTAGATGACTACATGTCACCGTACATAAAATGACGACTGAAATACAACAAACCAGGTATCGATGTATCATGTAATACTCGCATTTAGTTAACTGTGTTGGTTCGACCAGTGGCCTTATTTTGGCATTTGGAGGAAGAAAATGGTATATCAGACTTCTATCTCTTATGTGAGTCACATCACCCGGCCGGGTAAAACGATAACATGCTTCATATCGAAAAACATCACTATGATTTTGGATGATGAGGTTCCGTTCGGCACCGAGATATTATACCCGGTCACTTCATCGTTCATCATTAAAGACAGTTGCCCCAAAGTATCGAACCTCAACTGCCATGATTGCCTTCTGCCTAATTTACCTGTCCTTTCTTCATCCACGTTCCATCCTCATTCTGAATCCATGTATTCGCTTCTGATTCATCCTGAAAAATTTTAGCGAATATTTTCAAAACCCTGTCTTCATCGGCTTCTGAGACCTGTTCGTTTACCTGCATCGTTCGCTCGATAATTATGTTTCGATCGCGATTTTCGTCTGCTATTACCTTCTCGACCCGCTTCTTGTATTCTGTATCGCTGTTCATCTTATCGGCATCGATGATAACCAGTTTCCCGGCACTGCTCTCACCGATTACACCATCACGTTTTAATTCATTCACATCGTCCTTATTAAATCGTCTGTTTTGTACCGCGCTGAGAACCTTCTTTTTTTCTTCTGATATTTGCTTCACCTCATTCGGTGAAGTCGACCGCACCGACGCGATATTCCATGAATCCTGTTCAATATCTTCATACGTTCCGATAATCTGATTCTCCAAAGCGGTTTTTTCCCCTGTTATTTTTACTTCAGGTGCTTGAACACTACAACGGATAAAAAAGACTGCCAGGGCTATTAAAAGAAGAATTATGATGTGCTTTTTCATGATGACGTATTACCTCCACAAATTTTTAAATATAATTAATCTTAGATTTATAAATTCCACTCATGCTAACATCTGCCGCTTAGTAACACGCAAACATCGTGGTCTGTCCTCCACCCTATGGTTTAGAACTGGTCGATCCTTTCACGGGATGATTGGAATTCATTTTAACAATAACATCTTCTTTGTTTGCGTGGATCCGATGCAGTCCAATTTGTACAAATATAATCCACTCGGCACTCTATTTCCCGATTGATCCTTGCCGTTCCAGATCACGCGGTGTTCCCCCGGTTCTTTCATCGTATCGACCAGTGTGATGATCTGTTCTCCCACTAGATTATAGATACGGATCAGCACTCTGGATTGCTGTGGTATTGCGTATTGTATCGTCGTCTCCGGATTAAAAGGATTAGGGAAATTATTGTACAATACAAAGCTATCGTTTCCCACTGCATCGTTTAGCGGATTCAATCCCGTAGCGCATGAATCGGATGATAACCACTCGACAATTCGTGATACGAACATTGTCGCGCTGGTTGGATTCGGACCGGCAATGCCTTCTATTCCAAACGGTACGTATACCATTCTGGCACCATTACCCAACGTCGCATAGATACCAGCGCTCTGCTTTATCATCGAGTACGTTAAAAATGATGATGCATTATCTATCGGTGCAATGATATCGGTCGATTCTTGTTCATGATTGCTGCCGTAATTTCCGATGAGAAAAACGTACAATTGTCTGCCGAGCTCGTCTCCTGAGGTTCCGACTATCCATGGATCGTCCGCTGAATCGGCTATATACTGGGACTTTAAATAAGTAGCATAGAATAATGAATCCTCAACTGTACCCTGTGCAACCAAATCATAGCCGATGTTTTGGCCGCTTATGAATACGTTTCCGCCGGCTTCCAGGAAATTACCGATGACAAGCTGTTCCTCAGGCGTCAGTGTATTGGTTCTGGCATCGCCTGTGGTCCAAAATAATGTTTTATATTGAGATAGATCACTCGAGACACCATATTCACTGATGCTCCAGGTGTCGTACAGTACATTGGCATCGTTTAAGTATTTACAGACGACACGGTCACTGGCATCACCCTCATCGTCGTCGACGAATAATATAGTCGGGTAACCGACCGCGATATAAAATGTCAACAACTGATTGTAGGAAGGATCACCCGTCGCATTCAAAGTAAATTTAACCAGATGGCTCGCCGCATCTGAAGATATTTTACACCTGAATGGTTGCGATGAGGTATTCACGCTCGTACCGATGACGATCTCATCGATAGTCAACTGATCCTGAGTGATCGTCATGCATGGATCCTCGCTGCTCAACTGCAATCGAAGATTTCTGACGTTCAGACCTTGGTTCTTTAAATCGATGTATAGATCGATGGTCTCACCCGGTTCAGCCTTTCGATTCGAATTGTCATCATGATCGATGTAAGTTCCTGTTACGACCAGGTCAGGACGTCTAATTTTTTCAACTCTTTTGAGTACCCAGTTTCCCTGATCGAGTATAACGTCACGTGGTTCATGACGGATGAAGTATTCAAACGCTTCACTGCGTTCATCTGCATCTAAGACCAGCGTCGTATCAAATGAGTCAGTTTTAATCGTCAAATCGATGGGAAGATCAAATACGGGTCCCCTGGTCTGCACTTGATTAACTACTCCGTATACACGATAATTATCTTCATCGATCATCTCACTCAACCAATAGTAACGATATTCCGGGTAATGTTCATCGTAAATCCATTGTTGAAAAAAGTTACTTAGATCACGTCCAGATACTTCCTCGCAAATGCGTTGAAAATCTTCGGTTTTCGCTGATCCATATTTGAACTGCGGATGATCGTAATACGTCCTCAGTATGGAAAAGAATGTGCTGTCACCCACAATGTGTCTCAACATGTGTAGTACCCAGGAGGCTTTGCTGTAACTCAAACCACCATCAAATATGGAGTCATTGAGAGGATCTTCGACGAATATCGTGCCATCTCCGAGATAAAGATTGGCGGTCATCTGATAATAACTGGCCGCACCAACTCCATAATTATGTTCGTACCACAGCGCTTCACTGTAAGTCGCGAAACCCTCGTTCAACCAGATATGCTGAAAATCATCACAGGTAATTAAATCACCCCACCACTGATGGGCTAACTCATGGGCGTAAACGATTTCTCCCCAAAAACCAAATGAAGAGCAGGTCTGATGCTCCATAGCACCGCCTCCCAGAAAATCGGCCTGAGCATATTTCTCATTGATAAACGGATATTCTCCGTACAGATCAGCGAAACAACGGATCATATCCTTTACCTGGCTATTGATGTCCTTGTATCGCGAATAATTTTCAGGGAAAACATAGAAGTGGATCTGCATTGTATCCAGGCCTTCATTATAAAGATAATTATCGTAGTAAACTTTATACGGATGGATGGCCAGGGAGACGAGGTAAGTCGCAATCGGGTACTCTTCATGCCACCAATAGACAGTGTGATCACCTATATTGACTTTATCCCTTAATGTACCATTCGATGCGACGATCAATTCTTTAGGCACGGTCACCCTGATATCCACCGAATCGGCCTTATCGGCCGGTACATCTTTGCAAGGCCACCATGCTCGCGCTCCAAAAGGTTCACTCAGCGTCCAGATCATCGGCTTATCACCGCTCAAACCGAAACCAAAAGAATGATATCTGGATTCTTGTGGTCGTCCGTTGTACGATACAATAAGACTGACGAACTCATGATGAAGATATATCCGATCGAGGTAAACGACTAACAGATCGGAACTGTGTTGATAATTCAACTGAATGGATGGATGATCCGTCAAATAAATGCGTTCTATCTTCATCCCTGAGTAGAAGTTTAATTCGATTCTATCCAACTGGTCGCTGAGACTGATCATATCGATCTGTACTTGCCCGGTTAATACCCGCGACACAGGATCCGGTACCAGGTCCAGCGAATAATATTTTACATCAAACAATTGTTGGTTCTCTGTCGCTTGATTTTCACTCGCTAACCATAATTTCGCCTTCGCCTCTTTCAGCTTAATTTCTTGTTCTCGATGACTGATATCCACTGTCGGAAACTGGGCTTTCGCCGATGAAATGAAAATTAAAAGTAATATGAAACAATAAAATAAACGCCGCATTAATCCTCCGAAAAATAAGAATAAACATAATATAGCTACTGAAATGAACAGGCAAAATTCGTAAAAAAAATCAGTCCTCTTTCTTTTCCTTTACAAAAAAAGGTCGAATGCGCTGAATGATCTGGGCAATGACTGTGATAACACTGATCACCTCCAACAGCGGATTCCTGACTCGATCTTCAATTTGCAATTGAAAATTTTTGACATTTAGTGCTGCATTTTTTATCGCATCGACACCCTGGTCCAATTTCTGAACCTGATTCTTAAATGAATCAGATATTTTCTTTCCATCTCCGATAATGAGCGTAATATCATGAGCAATCGGCGCGATCTGCAGTCTGGCCAATTCGATAAATTTCTCTGCCTCCTTCACCGTTCTTCTCAATTGAACCAGGAAGATTAGGATAGCAACGACTAAAACGACGATGAAAACAGCGATCACGACTACACTTATGTTCACAATCATCTTGATCCTCTCATAGTTAAATTGTGAAACGAATTACATGAGATGGACTAGCCTCGTTTCGTTTTTCTTTTCGCACTCTGAACATCAGCCGCTGCCTTGTCGGGCTCATCTTTGCTGCTGCTCGCTTTATCGACAAATTCATCATATTTCTTCTTGCTCATGTCCATAATATCGATCGCTAATTTTTGAGCCTCGTTCAGCTTCTCTTCAGCCTCTCGCTTCAATATCTCCACTCGCTTGATATTTTCATCGATGATCTTCGTGGCTGTCTCACGCGTTTCAGCATATTGCTTATCAAATTCGTCTTTCAGCTCTGTCGATTTCTTTTTGATCTCATCTCTTAACTCTTTACCAGCTTTTGGAGCATACATCAGAGCAGCAACGGCGCCAGCGACTCCGCCAATAATAATACCTTTAAAAAACGATAAATGATCCACTTTCTTCTCTTCGTTCATGGTAAACCTCCACTGATTAAATTTGATTTCACTGTCATGTTTTCATTTATGATAACTCATAATTTTAAAATAACATGAATACCGTTTGTACTCTTTTTCCTTCGTTCGATCTCCTCCATATCGATCGGTGCTCAAAATTTCGGATACCACATAAAAAAATGGTGGACAATCGCTCTTTTCTATAATCCATCATCGACACAGTCGCTACACGAACACCGGAATCCTGAATTTGTCTCGTATTGATTGCATATAATAATAGATTTAATTCGACTAAAATTCAACCATTATTTATACTTATTTATTAATTTTTATCGCCGGCACTCTGCGTAATATGAACAACCCGATGCAGATTAGCACAATCATACTCGCCACAGAAGCCTTATATTGCACAATGACACCATACGATTCGAACATTTCGTTCGTGAACGCCCACACCAGAGGCCCGACAATCGCGGCGACTTTACCCGAAAACGAGTACAATCCGAAAAATTCACCCAACATCTCCTTCGGTGCTAAAGAGATCAATAGCGGCCTCGCCGATGTCCAGGTCGATCCCATGAATATACCGATAAAACAACCCAGTACCCAAAATATCCAAACCTCATTCGTCAGCAGCACCAGAACCAGGCTGATAATCCAGCCATATAAAACGATTTCTAATGTTTTTTTAGGCCCGATATGGTCGGTTAAAATTCCGAAGATGATCGAGCCAACAATAGCCGCAGGGATGATCGCGATGAAAAATGTAGTCGTCTCGGACTTGGAAAAACCGACGACCTTTTGAGCGTAAACTGCCATAAAGATGATGATGGTTTGAATCGCATCTTCATAAAAAAATTTCGAAATCAGAAATCGGCTTACACCTGGATATTTCCTGGTGTTTGTCAATCCATCGATTACCTTCCTGAACGACTTACTGATGTTGATACCGGATTGATGAGTCGAGATGATCCTATCAGGTTCTTTGACATAAAGGAAAATCGGGACTGAAAATAGCATAAACAGGATCGCCGTCGGGATGAACGAGGCAACACTGCCCCCCCCTTCGATGAACGGAATTTTAAGGCCATATATGTCACCCTCTACAAATGGCAGCACCATCAACAATCCGAAGATAGAACCCAGGTACCCGATCGCCACACCATATCCGGAAACACGACCGATGCTTCGCTCGGAACACACATAGGGTAACAACGAATTGTAAAATACCAGACTACCCTGGTAAGCGTAATTTGCGATAATAAAAAATATAATAGCAAGCAACACCGTGCGTTGCATTGCTGATGCATAAATACCAGCGACACCGATCATGGCTGTACTGCCTACACAAATCAATGTGAACAGCAGCAAAAAGTCCATTTTTTTATTGAAACGATCCGAGATCTCTCCGATGATCGGCATGGACAGGGCGACAAGAATCATGGAAACGGAATTCGCGTAACTAACGTAACTATCCTTTAAACCTAAATCAACGACGATCCAGGTAGAAAAATACATGGATACGACGTTCATCGAATACATCGTATTGGCAAAATCATACAGAATCCAGGAAATAGTGGCTAATTTCTGTTTTATTGTTACAACCGTCATCGCGATTATCATTCCATATTAAATAATCAAAAAGCCGCACATTCATAATGATAACATGCGGCTACTTTTAATGACAATTTGAATCAAATGAAATATATCATTTAAGATTTCGCATAATCAGTCTTACTAATTTATTGGTCAATCCTCGATAAGAGGTTTTGGGAGGAATTACCAATGCCAGTACGTACGCCTGGTCATAAACATCAAAGAACCTGAAGATTATCTTGCGCCGACTATTGCCTTCGACTATGAGCTCCTTGATCTCGGATATGTTTCCCATCACATCTGCCATTTTTCGAGTTTCTTGAAACAAAAGCGACATCTCAATGATCCTGTCTTCGGCCATCGATTGCTGTTCGTTGATGTATGCCAATGGCAGGCCTTCATCCGACAACAGATAGGCAGTCTCATATTTACCCTGTCCGACTAAAGATTGCATCAACTCCTCTATTTGTTCCTGTGGTGTCTTTTCCATCTCGTTTTCCCTCGTGAAGGTTATTCTGCAGAAACTAATATCCGCTTGACTACCTGATTTATGATGGCTTTTAATGTCGGGATGACGCCGATACCCTTATGGGCCACGCTGGTGAAATAGGGAACTCTGAGAAAATTCAGGCGTGACTCCAGCGTATCGATACTGGCACAATTGGGAAGATCTCGTTTATTATATTGCAGGACCCAGGGAAAAGTCTGCAGGGTTTCGCCGCTGTCGATCAAATTTAATTCGAGATCGTAAAGCGTCTCCAGATTTTCATCCATCCTCTCGCGCTGTGAATCCGCGACAAAGATAATTCCATCAGCACCGTTCAATATCAACTTTCTACTAATTGAATAATATACCTGCCCCGGAATTGTATACAGGTTGAACTTCGGCTTCTTACCCTGTATAGAACCAAGCTCCATCTGCATAAAGTCAAAAAAAAGCGTTCGTTCCTCTCTGGTTTCAATTTTGATCAGATCACTCTTCAATGATTTATCAAGATTATTGTGAATGTATATTAAATTTGTTGTCTTACCACTCAATCCGGGGCCATAGTAAACGATCTTGAATTGAATTTCGTTAAGAGCATGATTGATAAACATGAGAAATTCTTAAGATTATGAAATTAAAAATCAAAAGCCTTATCTAATTCTTTATTAAGATAGTTACTGAACTCCACGTCGATATATTTCTTATCACCTTTGGTCTCACTTGTCATTTTCGATAATAAGGCCTCTAACGCATCGATAGATCGTTTGGTAAAAATACGAATCATGCCAAGCGCTATATTCGAGTCAAAGATGACTACTAAAATAAAACTACCTCCGACGCTCGATAAATAGATGTTGGTCTTTTCTCCTTCATGAAATATGTATTTGAATCGATGTTCCTCTCCAATCATCTTCGACATCTCTGCAGTGGCCGCAAAATCACCAGCAGCCAATGCCGACATGTTCGATATATTTATTTCTGAGGTCTGACCACGTTGCGTTATCGGGTGACCATTAATATCGGCAAAGATGATTGTCTTGGCTTTGGTTTTGGAGGCTAAATCAGAAAGTACTTCTGAGATCGCTTTATACATTTCACCAGATAATAATACTGGTTGTCCGTTTCCTCCTTTTTCGATATTCATGCTCATTGGTCTCCCTGTCTCTAAATATTTAATTTCCTAACGCCAGTCTATTGATCAAATACTCTGGCAGAGAATTCATTTTCATTCTTTCCTGCGTCTTTCGATAGTCGTAATCGACTCGTATCAGTTGATAATCATTCCTTTCCAAATCGACAATACCGTATGCAGATCTACTGTCCCCATCACGAGGCTGCCCGACGCTTCCGACATTGATCAGATGACGATGACCTTCACTAAAAATAACCTCGTTATTACTAACCTCCCGGATGCGTTTGTTCTCGACTGCTTCGAATATCTTAGGAATGTGAGAATGGCCCACGTAACATCGTGCTCCCTGAAATGATGCAAAGGCAAATATCGCATGATATTCAGTCGTAATGTAATACCATTGATCCGGATCGTAAGGACTGGCATGAACAAAGGTCTCCTGATCCTTTCCACCAATCAACGGCAGCGATGCCAGATAGGCCATATTATCACTATCGAGCACGTCTCTCGTGAATTGAACGGCAACCTGGGCATAGACATTAAAATACTCCATCACAACTCTATCGCTGATCGCCGCGTCATGATTGCCCTTTATGCAGAGTGAACAGTTACTCCGGATGAGTTCGATACACTCATTTGGATTAGGACCATAGCCGACTACGTCACCTAAACAGATAATCTCATCGACCTGCCTTTTGTCAATGTCATTCAAGACTGCAGTTAAAGCCTCCAGATTTGAATGAATGTCAGAAATAACCGCAAAACGCAAGTCTGCTCTCCATCCGCATGGGTCGTCATCTATTTGTAACTTATTATTATAGTAATATATACGATTGAAAAATGATATGCAAGAAAAATCTTATATTTTTCAGTAAAGTAATTTTTAATCAACCTAATCCTCATGCTGTATGCGCAGCGCTCGGATGGCGATAACCCATGCACCCATAAGCCACTCTATCCCGATCTACCCACGCCGCTGGTGGTGATTGTCCCGGCCGTTAACAATCCTGTGCCCAGCTCTCTCTGCTTCGCGTTTTTCATCCGTTCTATAATATCGTCATCGGATCGATATGTATCATCAACTGCAGATTATCTTTTTTAAGCTCCCGTTCATAACGATAAGCAAGATTCCTGACCATCTCGTTCGTCATTTTCCCGGATTTATCCAGCAATTTGTTTACTTTAACGATCATGTGCCACCGATACATTTTTTTAATACGTGTCAACGGAGCAGGTACCGGTCCTAAGATATCAATCGCCTCGATTCCCTGTCGCAACTCCTGTGCAAGTGCCTTAATGTGCATGATGACCCTGGGTTCATTCTCCCCCTTGATCAACATTTGGATCAATCGAGTGTAAGGCGGATATCCAAGCTCTGATCGTTTTATGATCTCCGATGCATAAAATTTCATATAATTATGTGTCCTGGCACACTCGATCCCGAAGTGTTCAGGATAATACGTTTGAATCACCACTTCACCCTGTTGATCGCGTCGGCCAGCGCGACCCGCTACCTGTGTGAGCAGTTGAAACGTACGCTCCGTTGCCCTGAAATCGGGCAACAGTAAGGTGGTATCCGCTGAGATGACCCCCACAAGCGTGACCTTATCAAAATCATGCCCCTTCGCCACCATCTGTGTACCTAATAAAATATCATACTTCTCCCTGTTGAATGCATCGATAATCCGATCATGAGCACGCTTACGCCGCACCGTATCGAGATCCATCCTGATGACACGAGCTTGCGGAAACGTCTCGCGAATCGATTGTTCTACTTGTTGCGTCCCGACTCCCTGATATTCAAGCCGATTACTGCCGCATGCCGGACAGGAAGGCGGAGGTATCTTCTGATAACCACAATAGTGACAGCGAAGACGATTCGAAACTTTGTGATATGTCAGCGTTATATTGCAATTAACGCACTGCTCGACATTTCCGCAATCCGAACATCGCATATACGACGAATATCCCCTGCGATTCTGCAGTATGATGATCTGCTCATGCTTTTCTAACCTGTCCTTTATCTTCTGTTCTAACTCTAACGATAATATCTGATTTTTACGTTCCGGTGCCACCTTTCGTTGTTTCGACATGTCGATCAAATAGACTTTTGGCAAAGGTACATTGTCGACTCGGTTAGGCAGGGTCAACAATTGATATTTATGTATTCGCGTATTAAAATATGATTCGACCGAAGGCGTAGCGGAGCCTAAGATAACGACTGCGTTATTGAGCTTGCCTCTCATAACAGCCACATCCCGAGCATGATAATAGGGTCTTTGCTCTGATTGTTTATAGGTATTTTCATGCTCCTCATCGATCACAATCAACCCTAAATTTTCAAGCGGTGCGAATATCGCCGAACGCGGACCGATGGCGATCTTAAATGTCCCATCTCTCAGCTTCCGCCATGAATCGTACCTCTCACCAAGCGACATATGGCTGTGCAGCACGGTCACAATCCCTGGGAAATTGGCCTTAAAACGACTCACCGTCTGTGGGGTCAATGAGATCTCAGGTACCAGTACGATGGCAGTGCGACCCCGATTCAAAATCGTTCGCAGTGCCTCGATATAGATCTGAGTCTTACCGCTGCCTGTCACGCCGTGTAATAAAAAAGGAATGAACGCCTGGTTCAGTATATTTCGCTCAATTTCTTGCTTCACCGCCTTCTGGTCGCTATTCAAGACGATCGATTTTAATTTGACTTCCTCTTCCTCGGTGTAATAGGACCGCAATACCTCTTGTCTGCTCTCAACGATCAAATTTTTATTGATCAGGGCTTGAATCGATGAATTGGTAACGCCTGCATTGTCAATTAGTTCGCGACGCGGTACATCATCAGCTTTATCCAATAGATAATTTAAACATATCGCCTGTTTGGGTGCCGTTTTCGCGAGGGATTCCGTGATTCGGTCAAAATCACTGGTACTATAAATTTCACGATTCACACCGATCCATATCTCAAACTTAGGAGCAACCAGCGGCTGTGGCAGGTCAAGACGCCTCTGTATCATTCCATGTTTTTCCAGTTGATTCAACATGAAATATAAATTCTTGATCTTCAACTCCTTCTGTAACTGCTTTATGGTCATTTGTCGACCATCACCTAATAAGTTCACTAGTTTTTCGTGCGACCGTGATTCAGTGCGTTCACTCGAATCCTTTGCTTGCGGAAAATCCTGCCTTATACTGATGATCGAATTCGATTCGAGATTCATTCCTCGAGGCAGCATGACTTTAAGCGCTTCACCCTGTGAACAGACATAATAGGATGCAATCCATTCGGATAACGACATCAGATCGGGCGTAAATACGGGCTTATCATCCAGGACATCGATAATTTTCTTTATCTCAAAATCGTAATGCTTTTCTCCGGAACTAAAAGTCCGGATCACATATCCGGTGACTCGCCGCCTGCCAAACGGGATCAACACACGAATACCTGGCTGAATGGCCTCTGAAAACATGGCGGGAACCGCGTACACGAACGATCGATCGATGGGTAACGGAAGCACCACGTCTATGAGTGTATCATTTGTCTGCATGTCCAAAATTACAAATTATAGAGCAGAATTGCAATAGAATATTCACCCTTTTTGCTTGACTTTTATCAGAAAAATTGGTATAATAATAAGTCGTTTAAAATGTTAACATTAGGAGAATCAAATATGCTTAAAAATTTCTTAATTATGTCCCTGAGTTTAATTATGCTGTTGGCCGCATGCTCTGAAAAATCCAAACCGACTCATAAAGTTCTGACCCAGTCTGAGATCAATGAGATAATCGCCAATGTACAACAGCTTCATAATATCCCGGTCACTGAAAACGAAATCGCCATCATTGAGACGGACTTTGGTACAATCGAATTTGAATTTTATCCTGATGTTGCACCCAATCATTGCGCCAATTTTAAAAAACTGGCCAATGCGGGATTCTACGATGGGGTAACATTCCATCGAGTCATCCCCAACTTCGTTATCCAGGGCGGAGATATTTTAAGCCGTGATGAAAATCCGAATAACGACGGAACCGGCGATGCCGGTTACAAACTGGCTGCCGAATTCAGTAATCTAAGGCATGACAGGGGAATTGTGTCGACCGCAAGAGCCCCTCATGACATCGACACTGCGGGTACTCAATTCTTTATCTGCGTGGCCCCTATTCATCATCTTGACGGCCAATATACCATTTTTGGCAAAGTAACAAAAGGTCTCGACGTCGTCGATAAAATTGTCAGCGTCCCGCGAGACAATCGTGACAGACCTGAAGAAAATGTTTACATGAACAGGGTTCGTGTCGTTGAAAGATGAGTTCAATAGATAGACTAAGGTTCAAGATCTTTTTTTAAGCGAGTCGCAGCAAATTAGCGGAGTGATACTGCATGTCCAAGATTAATATATTGATAATCTCTATCCTTTTTCTTATGATCGACAACCCATTGTTCGGGATTGAAGATCATATAAAATATTGGATATTTTTTAAGGACAAGGAGATTACATCATCCGAACAGGCTGAGTACCTACGAGATTATATCAAAAATCTGACACCTCGAACCAAATCACGACGAGAGCGGATCAGCACCAGTAAGATTCTGGCCGACGCCAGCGACCTGCCTGTCAGTGAGAGCTATATCGATCGGTTGAAATCCGCAGGTATCACTCCGATCGTCACTTCGAATTGGATGAATGCCATCAGCACCTTTCTCGACGCGGAACAAGTAGTCGCCATCAAAACCTACGACTTCATCGACAGGGTGCAACCTGTAATCAAGTACAAACGATCACCCGTCGAGCAAGCTGACATGCATAAGAGCAATCAGCGATCTGATTCCGCACCAATCCATAAATACGATTACGGTGCTTCATTTGATCAAAATAACCTGATGCGAGTGCCCGATATTCACGATCTGGGTATAGAAGGACGGGGAGTCATCATCGGGATGCTGGACACAGGTTTTCGGTTTAAGGATCATACCGCTTTTTCCGCCATGTACGTGATAGATGAATACGATTTCATCCATAACGACAATAACACGGCCAATGAGTCAAACGACTTCGATGCGTATAACCAGGACGATCATGGCACGAAAACGCTATCAACGATCGGAGGCTTTCTTGAAGGCACGTTGATAGGACCGGCTTTCGGTTCACGTTATCTACTCGCCAAAACAGAGGAGATGAAATCTGAAACCATTATCGAAGAAGATTTCTGGGTTGCCGGACTAGAGTGGCTGGAAAGTAAAGGAGCCGACATTGTCAACAGTTCACTGGGTTATAACGACTGGTACACGTACTCTGATATGGATGGGAACACCGCAATTACCACGATAGCTGCCGATATCGCCGTCAGTAAAGGAGTTGTTATCGTCAATTCGATGGGAAATGAGGGGAATCAAACCGGTTCTATTATTGCACCTGCTGATGGAGATAGTGTGATCAGCGTTGGTGCCGTTTATAATAACGGACTATTAACATCGTTCAGTTCAGTCGGCCCTACATGGGATGGTCGAATCAAACCCGACATCGTGGCTCAGGGATCTGGGATCGTCGTCGCCTCTCCTTCGTCCCCCAATTCATTCACTTATTCCAGTGGCACCTCATTCTCCAGTCCCCTCACAGCCGGAGTCGCTGCGCTTCTGCTGTCAGCACACCCCCAGCTGACGCCCATGCAAGTCAGGGATGCTCTGAAATTTACCGCCAACAACGCTCGCAATCCGAATAACGAGTACGGTTGGGGCATTGTCAATGCTTATGAAGCCATCTACTCGCTAGGACTCTTTTTCAGTAACCTTCCCATCATTACCAATGCGACCGAAGGTTATCAGATCAGTATCAATGTTTTCTCTAAAAACGATGTAAACGCTGATTCAACCTTTCTCTACTATAGCTATAACGATGCTTCGTTTAATCCTGTCCGGATGGTTCGTTCCGATCAGTTAGCTTATGAATACAACGTCCTTATTCCTTATGACCGGAGCCATGAGAAGATTAACTTATATTTTAAAGCAAAGGATAGGTCAAACGACACGAAATTGCATCCGTATAATGCTCCTGAGATGGTATTTACCTTTAATCCGAATGACATGTCGATTCATCCGGGCGAACCACCCGTGCAACCAGAGCTGTTTGTTCTCTATCAAAATTACCCGAATCCGTTCAATGGTCGCACCACGATAAAATATGATGTATTAAAACCCGCTCATGTCTCACTGAATATTTACAATGTATTGGGACAACGAGTCAGAAATTTGGTCGACAGGTTTCAACTGGCCAGTAGTTATCTTGTCGACTGGAACGGCGATGATGATCATGAGAATCCGTTAGGATCAGGAATATATTTTGTCGAAATACTATCGGACGGACGAATTCAAACGAAAAAAATGTTATTATTGAAATAAACGTCAACCATGTATCGGTGACAAGGATAGCGACATTGGGCTTTAACCGTACACCTTTTAAGGCATCGACTTGCGACTATATTCAACTATTTGTAAAGAATACATGGCAAAGCAAGCCATAATGAGCCACATGGGGCTGTATCAAAAGTCTCAATACAAGATATTTAGTACAATTTGGAGCAGTGTAACTATTCACCCATACAATATGTCGTATTTGACGAATAAATTCGTCACTACAAGTTAACTTTTGATACAGTCCCATGTGATGGGAACGATTCATGTGAATACATTTCAGTTAAATATACGCTTTCAATCTGTAAGGAGGAAATATGCCTCTAACGTCAATAGAAAAATTTGGAATTATCAAACATGAGAGATCATTCGGCGAACTGGAGAGTATTATTTCTCCGGACTGGGCTTATGATGCGATAATTTACGAAATATACCTGCGCGCCTTCAGTAAAGAAGGGGATATTGTATCGCTCACTAAGAGGATACCGGAGTTAAAAGATTTAGGAATCAATGTCATTTGGTTGATGCCTATCCATCTCATCGGTCATCTAAAACGCAAAGGCCCTCTGGGTTCTCCTTATTCTATTCGTGACTTCTATCGCATCAATTCTGAATATGGGTCAAAAGACGATTTCAAGGCTCTGGTCAACGAATGCCATGTAAACGATATCAGACTCGTGCTCGATTTCGTCGCTAATCATGCAGCCAATGATCATATCGAGATTAAAAATCATCCTGATTGGTTCATGCACGACGATGAGGGTAATTTTTCGCGACAGATAGCCGGGTGGTCTGACGTTGTCGATCTCAATTACAATAACAAAGAACTAAGAAAATACATAAAAGATGTCGCCCACTATTGGGTAGAAAACTTTGATATTGATGGTTACCGATGCGATGTAGCCGGTTTAGTGCCAGACGATTTTTGGAGCGATCTCGTACAAGACCTGAAAAAAGTTAAGCACGATCTTCTCATGATCGCAGAATGGGAAGATCCTGAGATGCATCTGAAGTCGTTTAATGTAACGTACGATTGGGTGCTCTATTATAAACTCGACGAACTGCAAAATGGACTGGTCAACGCACAGGATGTGGTCGATTTGGTGTTCGATCGGAAAATGCATTTTCCTCGTAACGCTTTACGGCTAAGGTTCCTGGAAAACCATGATCAGGCAAGAGCGACCTATAAATTCGGAGCAGGATCATATAAGCCTTATGCCACATTGATTTTTACATTAGATGGCATACCCATGCTCTATAACGGCCAGGAAGTCGGAGATCCGAAACACCTTACTCTGTTTGATAAAAATCCCATCAATTGGAAAGTGAGAGGTGCTAACGACTTCAAAAAACTATACAAAACCCTGATCCAATTGCGACTCGACCACGAGGTGATGACGAAAGGCTCCTTGTTTAAAATAGAAAATAATAACCCCCAATACATCGCTTCATACGGTAGAAAACTCGATGATAAATACGCCATCATCATGTTAAACTTCGGAGCCATCGAATCTCAGGTTACTCTTCAAGCCGACTTTCAAGTCGATAATTGGCAGATCCTCAACATCAATCAACTGGAGACGTTTAACTTCAGCACGGATAAGTTGAAATTTTCACTGAAGCCGTATGATGGCTACATTTTATTATCTTAAATAGTATTAAGTTATTTATTTAATAATTTAGTTTAAGTTATTTTCATTACTGGCCATTTATCAGTATATCATTTTGTAAAAAATATTTTTAACATAACGACAGGATGAACTATGATATCACTACTCATCATCATGATCAGCAGTTATTTATTAGGCTCCGTACCATGGAGCATTATCTTCTCTAAAGCCACTCGAGGGATTGATATTCGTGAATATGGAAGCGGCAATGCCGGGGCAACCAATGTGTTTCGCGTTCTTGGCTGGAAAACAGGTATCGTCGTGCTTATCCTGGACGTTCTGAAGGGCTTCGTTGCTGCTTACTACATCTCACAAATTCGGATCGATCCGATACCGCTGCATGGGCAGACAATCCAAATAATAGCTGGTTTTATGGCGGTGGTGGGACACATCTGGACTCTCTTTGCTAATTTTAAAGGAGGCAAGGGCGTCGGCGCAGGTGCAGGAATGTTGCTAGCGCTTAATCCGACGGCTGCGTTAATCTGCCTTATCATATTTGGAATCGTGTTATTCCTTACCAAGATCGTTTCTGTTAGCTCTATGGCAGCCGCTTTAAGTTTTCCCATCGTGCTGATCATGTTCAAATTTTATACAAATCATATCGTGACTAATGTTCTGATCTATCTCAGCGTGTTTATTTCGTTGTTAATCCTGTTCACCCACCGCAGCAATATCAAACGATTGCTGGCAGGCAATGAAAATAAAATTACTGACAAGAAAAAGTAAAATCAATCGATTCGAATCGGATTGTTCCAATAAAATTTCGTCAATCCAGATATGGTGCCAAACCATACATAATCGCCATCGATCTGTACCGATGTCACGTAATTATCGATTAAACCATCATCCATGGTATAATGGACCCAGATTTTCCGGTCTTTATCAAATTTTAAGACACCAAAATCCGTAGCAACCCAAACGTTCTGATTACCGGCTTCGATGTAATTGACCAGGATTCCATCCGTCAATCGTCTTTCCGGTCCTCCTAACCATTTCTGCTGGTCATAATCAAAGACTTCGATGCTTCTGTTCGAACCAGTCCAGACCTGGTTGTCATGAACCGCTACTGCGTAGACAGGCTCATTGAGCGGTCCACCAGTCTCTGCCTGGAACCCGCCTTCATCGTTATAACTATCGTAAATATAGACCCCAAATTCGGAGCCCAGCCAGATTAAATTATCCATAATCGCCACATCGTATATTTCAACCTGACGAAGAGCCTGTGGCATCACATTTACTACCTCGATACTATCCACGTCCAACGTGCTCTTTGTTATTCTGTTGAGACCATAACCAGTCCCAACCCACACGTACGCTGAATCGATCTCCACATCATATATATAGTTATCTGCAAGGTTATCAAATCGATCGACATGCTGCCATTCATCACGTTGAGGCGTGTAAATCGCCAATCCATACTCAGTCCCAAAATACACATGATCATCATCGATTGCGATCGAATTGACCCTATCGTCCCTGAGTTCAGATATATATTGAGCCCGAAAATAGTCCCATTGCTCATCGTCTATATTCCATCGTGAGATGCCGCTCTCTCCTTCAACTTCATGCAGCGTACCTAACCATATCACGTTGTTCCGGTGATCGATCTCAAAGTCGGAAACAAAATCTACAAATAGTCCCTGCGTTAACAACTCCAGATGCTCTATCCTTACACGAGCACTTCCTACTCCGAGACCTGATGTGGTGACCCAGTGCGTTCCCCATTTATCGAGTAACCATGAGGTAACTCGATAGCGATTCAGGTTAATATCGGATATAAAACCATCCGCATCGAAAAAATATCCGTCACCCATGGTAAAAAATGGCAGTCGATTCCTGTTTTGCGCACGATAACCGAACCACGCGACATCGTTCATGTCGTTTACGGTGTGTCCTGATGCATTTTGAAATAAACGACCATATTTACTTCCTTTTATATATCGTCCATTATTCGTCTCCAGCCACACGTTTTCATCATCAAATCCGATCGAGATGATTTGATCGTCTTCCATCATGCCGATATCGGGCCGATAGTAATTTTCCCATCGCTTAAACGTCGTAAAATAACAACTGACGCCCCTTTCCGTGGCACACCATACGTAATGAGTATTATCGTCATAGGCTACCAGGAGAATATTATTATCTGCCAGGCCATTGCTCGTGGTCCAACTGTAATCCCAGCGGTTGGTGTAGTAGTTGTATCGACTTACGCCGCCGGTCGTTGCAAAATAAACATACTCCATACCAATCGCCATATTCCGTACCCAGCGAGTCATCGATGTACTGATCCAATCGCCTTCTTCGTATTTTGGATTCGTCATATCCGGTTGAAATGGATGTCCGGTCTGAGCCAGGGGAGACGAATGTACACACAATATCCATATCATCATCAAAAATAAACTTCTCAACTAAATTCACCCTCCATCTGTTATTCCGAATTTCTTCAGCTTCCTCGATAGATTTGCCCTGTCAGTACTCAGATGATCGGCCATCTTCGTAATGTTACCTCGTGAACGACTATATTCTTCCTGCAGTATTCTTCGTTCAAATCTCATCAGGCGTTCTTTTAGTGACGATTCAGATTTTAAATCTTGATCATCGTTCAGTTGAAATTGTTGGACTTCGTTTAAATGTTTAGCGACTTCCAGAGCATTAATTTCATCATCATCGGTCATAATCACCAATCGTTCGATCAAGTTTTTAAGTTCTCTTACATTACCGGGCCAATCGTACTTCATCAATATATACTTGGCGGATTGAGACATTGTCTTAATTTTTTTATTATTGCGAACTGAGTAAGCCTTGAGAAAATAATCCGCCAGCAGCGGAATATCCTCCGTTCTCTCTTTTAAGGCCGGCACTCGTATAGGGATCACATTCAATCGGAAATAGAGATCTTCCCTGAATTCATTATTTTTTATCAATTGGTCCAGGTTCTTATTGGTTGCCGATACAATTCTTACATCAAATGAGATCGATTGATTACCGCCAACCCGCTTGAACTCGTTCTCCTGCAACACCCGCAGCAACTTGGCCTGTGTCTCGAGAGACATATCACCTACTTCATCGAGAAATAATGTCCCGTGGTTTGCCTCCTCGATCAATCCTGTCTTTCGTTTATCAGCACCCGTAAATGCCCCACGCTCATACCCAAATAATTCACTTTCGATCAACTCCTTGGGGAGTGCGGCGCAATTTAACTTGATAAATGGTTTATCAGCACGCAGACTTAATTTATGTACCTCTCTGGCCACTAACTCCTTGCCTGTCCCGTTCTCACCTAAGATCATTATTCTACTGTCACTGGGAGCCGCTTTTTTAATGTGATGGTAGAGATCTATCATGACGGGTGTGTTACCGATCAATCGATAATCGAGGTCAACAAGCATCTTCAAATTATTGACCTCATTTTCTATGATCGATTTGTCATACACATTCTTTGCAGAAAGTAACACTTTCTCCGCTTTTAAAGGCTTTTCAATAAAATCATACGCCCCTAATTTCGTCGCTTGAACGGCCATACTTAAATCGGCATGTCCAGAGATCATGACGACGGTAAGGACAGGATATCCTCTCTTAATTTTCTTCAGCACTTCGAGACCATCTATGCCAGGCAGCATCACATCAAGAAATGCCATATCAACCGTATGATGAGCAAGCATGTCAAAGGCTTCCTCCCCGCTTTGTACCGTCTTCACTTCATATCCCTGATCTCCCAGTAACTCAGAGAGTGATTTACGAATGGATGCATCATCATCAATAATTAAAATATTGAACGCCATAACCTTAACTCACATAGGGTTCGATGTATGGAAATTTATCTTTTTTAATGCGGATCAGTAAATCGATATGCTCGTTACTATATTTTTTTTCCAACACAGTTGCGACCTCATAAATCTGAGCTAACTCTCTCTGATTATTGATATTCAATCGTATCTTTAATTCAAAATAGTTGCCCTGGGCTATTTCCTTAATGCGCTCTTTGAGCTCGTTCACGAAAATTCCTCGCGATGCCGATATAAAGACACAGGGAGAATAGTCATGCTGATATTGAATAATCATACTCTTGTCGATTAATCGATCGACTTTATTGAAGACATATAATACGGGCTTATCTGACAAGTTTAGTTCAGCCAACGCAACTTGTACCGCGTTTATCTGTTCAACCACGTACGGTGCACAAATATCCACCACGTGCAACAATAGATCTGAATCTCTGATCTCCTCAAGTGTGCTTTTAAATGAAGCCACTAATTGATGCGGTAATTTACGGATGAAACCCACGGTATCGATCAGCAAAATGTCGATCTTGTGATCTGTTTCCAATCGCCTCACTGTCGAATCAAGTGTAGCGAACAATCGATCTTCCACAAATACATCCGCATCGCACAGTGAATTCAATAAAGTTGATTTACCAACATTCGTATAACCTATCAGAGCCACTCTAAAACAATCGGTCCTGTGTTGCCTTCTGATTTGTCGCTGCTTGCCTATTTTGACTAATTCATCATTGAGCTTGCTGATTCGTTTCTTGATCAGTCGCCTATCCACTTCAAGCTGAGTTTCACCAGGACCCCTCAATCCAATACCAGCCCCACCCGTCTGTCGCGATAGATGTGTCCACCGTCTCGTCAGACGAGGTAGCAGATAGTTCAATTGGGCCAGCTCAACCTGGGTCTTGGCCTCTTTCGTTTTAGCTCTTTTTGCAAATATATCAAGAATAATCCCGCTTCTATCTAGAATTTTTACCTTACATCGATTTTCTAGATTTCTGACTTGAGCGGGAGATAAATCATCATCAAATATGACTAAATCCGCGTGGTGATCAGACACCAATTGTGAGAGATAATCGACTTTTCCTTTACCAATATATGTTGCTGGATCAATCCGATCTTTGTCCTGAAGTTCTTTCACCACAACATCGGCGCCTGCCGTATCAGCCAACAGCGCTAATTCATCTAAATATTCCTGTACAACCGATCTGTTTTGATTGTGATGCACTACTCCAATTAATATAGCTCTCTCTCGTATCACCCGGTTAAGCAGGACATCCTTATCTGAAACCTCATTCATTTAAAGTCAGTCTCTTCCTTTTTTGATTCTCTCGAAATTAACATCTCCACTAATAAAAGCAAAAGTACGAACATTAAAAAATACTTCCACAATTCAACTCCCAGCCGAGCCGATTTGACTGAATCGTGAATGACTGATGCATCATTAACAACCATGACATGACCCTGTCCTAATATGGCATCGAGCGTGTCTTCTTGAATCGTCTTGAATCTTAGCTCTCTGGTATCAAAATTGATGGCCCACTTATCAAATAATTCCGATCCCTTCATCAACGTGTAAATTCCTGTGCTTCTCGCCTCCGAAAAACGTATGTTATAATCGGATCTCTGCATTTCTGGATTGATAAATATTTCATTTTTATCCGGTGTAACTATTCTTACATTATCTATTTCATGTTTTACTTTATAGGATACGTTTATTTCATCATCAATTATATGAAACTGAATCTGTAAATAGTTGTTTCTGATCCCGTAATTTATACATTGATGCAACAGAGGCACAAATATGCTTTTGTATGGCAGATCGGACCATTTTTCATCCGCGGTCGATGAAAAATAGATCAGTTTTCCTCCGTTATAGTCTGTTTCACATAAAAACGGTGAATTATCACTCAGATTTATTATCGTTCTGCTCTGCTTATTCGGCTGAACCTTGATGTAAGAAGTAATTCGTGGCGAATCAAATTGATCTGGTTTCTTTTCAAATATCATTGCCAAAATCGGATGCGCGTAATCTAACGAAGAAAACGTTACAAATAATGAATCGTCAGACGCAAGAGTTCCCTTGGCGCTGATCAATGTCGGCATATTATATCGTTTTACCAGTGTCTCATTGTAATTTTTAATGTTGACGCGAGCACCAGGAAATATGATTACTGTTTTACGGTTTTTTAAAAAATCATCAATCTTATCATTCAAATCAGGTGTTATCGTCGCTACATCAGACAATATGATCGCATCATAGGCATCGAAATCGATTCTGTCGACCGATGTTTCCTGACTGATATCGTATGATATGCCTGGAAGGATGTTCAACGCTAATGGTAAATATCTTGTTGCAACCGATTCTCCTGTGAGCAGTAATATCTTTGTTTGGTATGGAATGTTCAACGAAAAATAGTATCGATTATCCGATAGTAAATCATCATCTTCAAGTATGATTTCACCCGTGATCAATCCGAAAGTCTCCGGTGTAAACTTAAGCGATACGTCTCGGACACTTCCCGCTGAGACATCAACGCTCGATTGCGAGACCCGTTTGCCATCGATCAACAGTTGAACGATCTTATCTTTCATGTCGTAAAATCCGTTGTTGCTAATCGCGGCACTGATATCGATGGTTTTGCCCCGTTCATAGATTTGATTGCCAATACAGACACCAGATACACTTAAATTATTCAATTCGTTTGCTGTTAACGGCATAATATAGATCTTGATATCCGTTTGCTCAAATAAAGATCGACTCACTGGATCAAATTTATCAAAACCGACTTCCTGTAGATCAGATACGATGTAAATTTCCTTATTTAAATTGTGAGAATTTTCTAACACCTGTTTTACCTTGACCATCGCCGAATATATATCAGTGCCAAGCTGGCTCGGTTCAATCTTATTGATGATCTTCCTGACCATAGCAACATTAAATCGAGGTCCCTCATAAATGTAGTCAGCTTTCGAATTGGCGTAGATTAAAAATATCTCATCCCCTTCGCGTACAACCTCCATCATATCATCTAACTTTTCTTTTGCCTTTGTCAATAAACTGATCCCGTTTACTTCTCGGGACATACTCATTGAATTATCGACGATGATGACGATGGATGATTTCGATTGCGACTCGAAGCCGTGTGTCATAGAACTCTTCATGGTGGGACGTGCAAAAGCAAAAATAAGTAATAATATGATCAGGGTCCGAATGATAAACAGTAAAATTTGACGTAATTTGATGTTTCTGATTTGCTGCGATCGCAATTCGCGAAGAAATATAACGGAACTATAATATATTCTTTTAACCTTCTGCCTTGTAATTAACAATATAATCAACGGAATCAAGGCAGCGACTAACCCTGCTAATATGGAGGAATTCAAAAATGTGAACATAAAACCATCATTCTCCTTATGTTCATGACGCGATCGACCGGAACAGCTATACAGTGAAACGAAGGGACTACGACATAGTTCCTGCAGAGATTTCCGTAACAATAAATAAAGACCTGGAAAATAATTTCCAGGTCCGATCGTTCAACACTTACCCTCTGTATCATGCCACGTGATGCGGCACGCCATGACACATCACAATACTCGACTACTTCAACACGGCTATTTTCGTTGTCGCATGGTCCCCATAATCCGTGCTAATATACGCAATGTAGACTCCATTTAAAACAATATCTCCGTTGTCATTCCTGCCATCCCAGGTTATGTCCCCGTCATGTGAGCCTGCCTGACCTTGTAAATCGATCGCTTTATACGAAGCCGACCATACTAACTCTCCGAGTAATGTATAGATTTTGACACGGACATTGGTATTCTGTTTCAGGTAATAGGTAAAATGTGTATTCGGCCGACTGGAGTTGCCAAATGGATTGGGATAATTACCGAACGATTCCTTGAGATTGTCGGACATCAACGTGATGAAATCAGATTTAATGCTAAAATTACTACCTGAATTATTGAATTCATCAATGATATTCGGTATGGTCGTTGTGTATGCTTCTTCAATCGATAAACTCCTGGCAGAATCGATTTGTACCATAAAATTCTCTACACTGGCTTTCGCGGAGATATCGACGAGTATATCAACAGAATCTTTTGTCGCCGGGTGAATCGTGTCGGTTTCACTAAAGTTCAGGTCAATGATGCCTCCTGGAACAAATTCAGTCATTTCTCCGAAAATCATCGATGGATTAGCATGAGCTACAACAGAGATTCGTGAAATTGCCTTCGTGGGATCCTCAATCAGTTTTCCGTCCCTCTTCCGCAGCGATAATCGCATCCCCTTAAATAACATCTCGTTGGAAATCTGATTTTCCTCGGAATTAACAAATTCAAGACCCAGCAGGAACACATTTTTTTCACCCTGTGCAGCGACAATCTTGGCGTTATCGGCATAGGTTGATATATTCACGCTCCGCTGGATGGTCATCACGGGAATCGATCTTGTTTGCGTCCCTGCAATAAAGTAACTCGCTTCATTCGTATTTTCATCATACGGTTCAGCCCCGCTTACTATCCCAACCACAATATTGGATAAAGGTGACTGAAAAGCAGGTCCAAAGATATCCCAATAGATCGGCGACGATACCGGTCCTGTCTTCCTATCGCTATCCGCGATGGTATATCCTGAAGGAAGCGTTATTTTGATACCATATTCACCTAATATTTTAGCAGTACCCGAATTTTCCAATTTTACCTCGACACGAAATGCCTGACCCGTCGAAACTACTCCGTCAGTCGCCTGATACGGGGAGATAATGCCTGCCACAACAGAAGCTTCCGCCCGTTCCACGACGCTCACACTTAAATAGGTCGTATCACTGACCACCAATTCATTGCTGTTTATATCATTGGCTCTGGTGTAAAGCTTGATAACGGACGAAGCGCTTGAATCCTTTGGCGCGATAACGCCCCATCGTACCGTTTTCGTTCCGCCTCCATTCAGAATATCTTTTTCAGCCTGCTCACTCGAAATCAATGAAAAACCAGTGGGTAAGATAATGGTCGATTTAATGTTATCCACGCCAAACGTTGTTATCTGCCCTCTGACTGTGAACTGTTGATAGGTAGATAATATTTTATCTACTGCACCCTCCGGTGATTCGATCGCTAAAGCATTGGTGATTGCACCACCCTCTTCGGTTTCCACGTACACTGTATCAGTAACACCAAATGGAGTCGTTGCCGTCACACCGCTGTTCTCATCCGTCGGAACGGAGCTTATCGTCACAATGATCGGACCGCGTCTTATCGGCATCATCGGTGCAACGACGCTCCACTCGATCGGTTGATTCTGTTTAAAATCTTGTGTATACGTTGACAAAGTATCCGCAGGATCAAGGTCACACCTGGTATCGCCAAAGTCAATGCTTAGCTGTGCTTTTCCGGTAACCGCTGCCTCTCCCAGATTTTCAACGACAGACTTGATCTTGAAAAGCTGTCCTATCGTCAATCGCTTCTCATTCGCGTTATCGATCGTTGTATTCAGAACTAATCTGGCCTTATTCACACTCGAGAAATATACCGTATCTTGCATGCTAATCTGAACCGGATTGCCAACTTCATAGTAGCTTATACGCACAACAGCCTGATTCGTCCTGTTATCTCTCTGTACAGGAGCTAAAATATCCCAATTCACCGGAGTTGACGACACAACGTCTTGTATCTTTTTACTTTGATCCTGCAAGTTATAATTATCGGGTAACACCAATTCAGCAGTGACATCATGAAGATTTTGTGAATATTGGACCACCGATTTAATGATAAATTTTTGCTCTGTTGACAAAATTCCATCACGAGCACCAACCGGATTTGAGATTTCTGAATTAACAATTAAATTAGTCGCCGACGTCTGAACAACCAGAGTATCTGATTGTTTAAAAATCTGTGCAGGCAGATCGATGTTCAGGTCTTTCGGTGCAGAATTAACGAAAACGATGATCGTATCATCTTCTGATGGATAGGCCGGTGTGAGTATCGGCCAATCCAACGTATCCCCAACGGTATATTTCGTCTCATATAATTGCTGTATTATGTCATCTTCACTAACCAGGTAATAATCATCCGGCAGAAGCAATGATAACAGCGCAGAATCGGGTGCGACCGCAGCCGATCCTACGTTGTTTACGACAGCGTTTAAAATAAAAATCTGATTGGTCGTGTAAATTTTGCTGTTCATTGCAGTCATCGCCGAAACAGACAATTTCGCCGGTTCCTGAATTCGAATTATCGTAAAATTATTTCCGCTATTATCGATCGTGACTAATTCTCCGCTATTAGAATCCTTGGCGTAATTGACATTGGCGGTAAATCTCTCTAAAATATCATTAAGATGCAGTGTTGTATCAGCCGTGATCGTAAACGACACGCTGTCAGAATTTGACAATTCGATAGATGGGATTAACTTCACCTCACTATCGATCACCGAGAGACCCGTGCTCGTTAATTCCACGACGACCGAATCGACCCGAACGCGACCTTGATTCTCCACCATCACATGGATATCGAACTGCTGTCCCCGATTGATTAATCCTCGGTTCACATCATAATAATTATTACAGATCACACTTGTTGCCGCTAACCTTACCGTTGCCGATGTATTTATCTGTATGTTTTCAGCCAGATCGGCCATCAGTTGTCGCTGGTCATTCACATCAAATCCCACTGCCGTGGCGGATACAGTCGCTGTACCACTCATTTCTCCGGTCGATACCACCCTGTATATTACCGTATCAGCGATTCCGCTTCTCAATAACTTGCCTCCACCCTGCAGTGAATCGGATGAGAGTATGCTGTAATCGTTTTGTATCTCACCTCCGATGCGGATGACTGGTTTCACCATCGAGTCAAAATCAAGCTCCACATCTGCCTGGCCCTGATCGATCAGGGCGACTTTAATTTCCCATTCACCAATTTGGCTCGCGTATATTTTTTGTGCCGGTAAAATGATATTTAATATTTTCAAATCACCCGGTCGCTGTATAGTAATAGTCTCACTTGAATCCAAAGACGCGTTGATCACGACGCCAGCAGCTTCGAGTGTATTTGAGCATACGGCACTGTCAATATGAACCGTAAATCGCTCGGATAATCTCGGCTGATCATCAGCACGAAGTATAAACGATTTTGTTATTTGCCCACCTTTACCCTTAATCCGTCTATTTATCCGTTCGATGTGTAAACTGTCCAGAGTGCCGCCATCCGATTCCAGACCAAGATAGAATTCTTCCACATCATCATCACCCAAATTTTCCACTAAAACCTGCAGTTTGAATTGCTGATTTGTATTAACAATAGTACCGTTCGGTGTATCCAGTACATCCATCGATACAATTCGAATAGCTGCAGGTTTTTCGATAATAATCTGCGCCGCGTTGATGGCATTGCTCACGATAGCGCTGCCTGTCGTCACATCCTTCCCAGTCACACGCACGCTGATCAACGATGTGCCGGTATTCCATCCGGTTCCATCCACAATAAACGTCAGTGTGTCTGCTTCGTCCGGGCTTAATACCAGTCCCCCTGAATTAAGCGCAACAGGCGGCTTGATCTGGAAGTCAGTTCCAGTCGTAAATGTTATAAACGTTTTCGTCGTATCGAGATCAAGCAATATATCCGTTCCACCTTTATTTTCCAGCACCACGTGCACATACCAATCCTGGCCTTGATTTCGTGTGATGCTGTCCTGTGAAGTGACTACCTTCACAATACTTAGATTAGCTGGTTCGACAACAGTGATACCTGTGTTTGTTTGATCTTCGATCTGCTTGTTGGTGCTGATGTCAGTCAGATAGATATATCCTGTGATCGTCACCGGCCCCAGGGAAGACCCTGTCTTGTCGATGATGATCCTTAATGAATCTTCCGAATAACCCAATAATCGATCATTCCCTCTGCCGATAAACACATCATCGTATATGATATCAAATTCCTCATTGATGACTCTGCCGCCAGAAAGGAATATGGTTCTCACACTGTCCAATTTGACTGCAGTACCACCGTTATTCGCGACACGCATGGTGATGTACCAGGGAATTTCCTGATTTTGAGACACAATATTCTGTGACGGAACGAATGATTGTATTCCGACCAGAGGTCGTTCCTTTACAAACCAGGTTAGGGTCGAATCCTCAGCGCTGCTGTCTGATACTGCATTGTTCGAATTTGTATCCGAGGCGTAGAACCGACCATCGACCATAATATTCCCCAATGTCGCCTGTGGTAATACGCTGACGAAAAAATTGAAAGTCCCGCTTGATTCTCCCTGGATGACTTTCGGATTATTAGGTTGAGAGATGACGATAAACTCAGATGAGATGTCATTGAGCGCGGGTTGAGCGCGCATGATCAATGTATCCTGTACGACATTCGCAGCAGCTTGCCCCAGGTTACGAACCTTCATCGACACCAGAATATTTTCCTGTCCCTGCGAAACCGTATCAACGACCGACGTGATTCGACCGATATTTATTTGCGCTGGTTTCTGAACAAGTAAAGAATGCAACGTTTTTGCGGAGTCGATACTTACCTCGATCCCTTCGATCTGCCCTGATAGATATCCGTCGATCTTGATTGTATCCAGTTTTGCTGCCATGCTAACGTCGACATTAAAATTGAGTATACGAGTTCCTCCACCCGGGATCTCCAAAACATTGTCTGTCCTATCATATTTAAATTCATCATTTCTGTCAACGTCAGGCGGTGGTCCAATGAATGTTAATCCTGGATTTAGCTGATTGATCGAACTCGTTCCCAGATTTTTCACCGTCATGGTGACCGGGATATCGTTTTGTCCTTGTGATACCAGAGTTTTGATGCTATTGATCGATACAATTTCTATGCTGGAAATTAATATATTGATAAATCCCGTGGCACTGCCGGTTAGGCTACTCACGCTGATGTGTGCAATTCCACCAGCGACGGGTGCTCTATAGACAAATGATATCTTCCCAAAGTCATCCGCAGCGACCTGAATCCCAGGATAGAGCGAACTCTTGTCCTCGTCCGTGATCTGTCCAATATCCGTATGAACCGTAAATAATGTGTTCTTAGCGATAACATTCGAATCAGCATCCATCATAACAGTGGATCGAATGGCAGATTGACTCACACCATCGGCGATCAAGACATCCGGATCTGCGGTTAATCCGATCTCACCCACGGGTTCGCCCGGTTTCACAGTGATAATTCCCGTTGTATCATCGATCGCAGTCGGATGAATCGTATATATTCTACCCGTAGCCGGAGCTTTTTTAGGATTGTACCTGATCCAGGCGCTGCTATCCAGTACCGCAGGGTCTAAAGAACCGGCTGAACGCCATTCCACGACGACATCTCCAATATAATTGGCACCCGCGTCGAATCCTGCACTATACAATGTCAGTTGCTGATCAGCCGTCAGAGTAGTATCACCTAATTCTCTTCCTAATCCCCCGGAAGCCGTTAATATCTTTACATAAGATATGGATCCAACGGTTATTATTCCGGTAGAGTCGGGAATTAAGGAAAGACTATCGGCGGTAATTCGACCCGATGTTCCCGGGGTCTTGGGATCAAATGTCGTTGATCTACCGATGGAAGGTGCGGGTAAATCGAGATCCCCCAGCACGGACCAATTCGATATGATGTCACGCACATAATTCCCATAACTATCAAATCCGGAAGCGTACAGTCTGATTTTTTCATCCAAATTAACCGTACGATCATTGATTTGGAGTCCATTGCCGCCGGCCGCATCGGTGATCATAATCTTATTTACTTTGGCTGGTTTAACATAGAACTTATTCGTATAACCCGTAATCTCTCCGTAATCGACTGATATCATCACGTCCGCTTGACTCGTGGTAATGGTGACTTCACCCTCCCAGATACCGTTTGCAAAATTCGTCGTGCTCGAGGGTGTGATGGTTTGTGTCACATCGGATAAACTTGCGGATTGATTGAAACCCGTTACCGTATTATTCATTGAATCCTGAGCCGTTATCTTCACCAAGAAAGGCTCACCCGCAATCTGAGGACTCGGAATGACTTCGAAATAAAAATGATCGAGATCTCCATGAGAAACACTAAATTCATTCGATACTCCCGCCTTACCCAACGCTGTCGTTGTGATCCTGTTCGAATTCTTTGCTTTAGTGATCACGACAGAACCTGTCCAGGACCCGTTAATAAAGGATGCAGTTGTCGTGGGGAGCAATGTGGCTGTATAATCTGAGATCGTCGCCTTATCGTTAAACGCTGTGGCTATATTGCTATCGGCATCCTCTGCTACGATAGTAATTTCGAACGGTTTTCCAGCAATTTGCGGGCTGGAAATCGGAGAGATTCTAAAATGATCAACATCACTGGATATCACATCAAATAAATTGGATTCACCCGTTTTCGTACCACCCATTTCCACCACATTAATACGATTATCGTTCCTGGTCGTGCTGATCGTTACATTTCCGACCCAAATGCCGGAATTAAAATTATCGCTCGTCGTCGGTTTGATCGTCCCGGTCAGATCGGATATAGTAACCTTATTAATAAAGGTAGTGACGACGTTCTGAAAAGCATCGATCGCCCTAATCACGAGTTGAAACGGTTCACCTGCAGCCTGAGTCGTCAGATTATTGATGACGAATTGGTCGAGAGGACCAGCTATGACATTGAAACTATTTGAAACACCAATCTTGCCACTGTAACCAACCGTGATCTGCACATCATTCTGCGCCTTAGTGATGGTCAATGACCCTGACCATTTACCCTGGCTGAAATTAGTCGATTGGGGTGGAGAAACAGTACCCGTATTATCCGTTATCGTCACTTTATTCGTAAAATTTTTCACATCATTTTCAAATACATCTCTCGCGGTTATCGTCACTGTAAAACCTGTACCAGCCACCTGAGGACTGAGGACTGAGTTTATTACGAAATGATGCAGGCTCGCATGGATGACATCGAACGAATTTGATGTCCCCACCTTACCGCTACTCGTCGCTGTGATGGCGTTCAATGCAAACGCCTCTGTTATCCTCACGTCCCCTGTCCACACACCATTGCTAAAATTCTCGGTTGTCCCTGGAGTGATTGATCCTGATAAATCCGATAGAGAGGCTGTTCCCTGGAAATCGGTTACGATATTCCCATCCTTGTCCAAAGCCGTAATGGTAATCGGAAAGTTATCTCCTGCAATCTTCGGTGATGTAATGGTACTGATAAGGAATCGATTGATATCGCTCGAAATGACATTGAATTCATTGGATTGCCCGGATTCAGTGCTCCCTGTTCTTTTCACCGTGATCCGGTTGTTCGTCTTCACCTGCGATATGGTGACATTACCTGTCCACCGTCCCTCGATAAAATTATCACTGAGCGTCGGCTCGATCGTGCCAGTCAGGTCTAATATATCCACCGTTCCGGAGAATGAATTAACCACGTTGCCATACGCATCTAAAGCAGTAGCAGTCAACGGAAACGGTTCCCCCGCCGCCTGTGTACTGATTGGGGCGATAGAAAAATTAGCCAGAGATCCTGCTACCACGTTGAACAGATTGGAATTACCACTCTTTCCGCTACTGCTGGCCTGCAATTTAAGATCAGACTGACTCTTTGTGATGGTGACTTCGTCGGACCATGTGCCATTGGTAAAGTTCGATGTGATATTCGGTACCAGCGTCCCGGTGGCTTCTGACAGCGTGACAAAGCTATTGAAACTGATGACCGTATTATTATATACGTCCTCCGCTTTGATCGTAATCAAGAATGGTGAACCGGCTATCTGGGGTGAACCAATACTGCTGAATTTAAAGTGATCCAGTTCAGCGTGAATGATGTTAAACTGATTCGAAGAACTGGCTTTCCCGCTACTGGTGATCGTGATCACATTATTGGTATACGCCTTCGTCATGCTTACCGTACCCGACCACACACCGGAATTGAATGTTCCGGTTTCCGAAGGAGTAATCGTTCCCGTTTTATCCGATAATACCCCGGTGCCGTTAAAATCAACAACCGTGTTATTAAGCGCGTCTTTAGCCGTGATCGTAATCGTAAACGCAACACCGGCTTCTTTAGGGCTGCTGATTTGGCTTATTTCAAAATGATCCACCGAGCTCGAAATGACATCGAATGAATTCGAGATTCCGACCTCACTACCGCCAGTCCGCTGTATCGTTATTTTATTCTCTGCGAACGCTTCATTAATAGTGACGGGACCTGACCATAATCCCTGAAGAAAATTTCCACTGCGCATCGGAGATATACTTCCCGTGAGATCGCTTATATCCACAGTCCCAGTGAATTGGGTTCGAATGTTGGCATATTCATCTTCCGCTCTCACCGAGATCGTAAACGGTTCTCCGGCTGCCTGCGTTGAAATCGATTCAATCGCAAAATGATGCAGAGCTCCCGCAACCACATTGAATTTGTTCGATACCCCGCTAATACCTGAATATTGAGCCGTTATCGTGACATCATTACGGGTACGCGTAATCTGTACGCCGTTGCTCCAACTACCATTCACAAAATTACCGCTAGTAGCTGGACTGATCGAAGCGGTAAGGTCACTTAAACTCACTGAAGAGTTGAATGTGGTGACTCTATTGTTAAACTGGTCCTCCGCGTAAACTGTAATCGTGAAAAGAGTTCCCGCGGTCTGGGGACTACCCACATTCTCAAACCTGAAATGATGTAAATCATTATGCAAAATATCGAACGTATTCGAAGAACTCGCCTTGCCACTGCTGGTGATCGTTATCCAATTGTCTGATTGAGCCTTTGTGATAGTCACCGACCCTGACCAGATCCCTGAGCTGAAGCTGCCTGTCTCATTAGGACTGATAGTACCCGTCTTATCGGCTAATTCCCCGACTCCGTTGAAATCTGTCACCGTATTATTTTGTGCATCTTTTGCTGTTATCGTGATATTAAACGGCGTACCTGCTTCCTGCGGACTGGTAATCACATTAAATTCAAAATGGTCAACCGTGCTCGATATGACATCAAATGAATTTGAATTACCGGTTCGTGTCCCTCCTGTCTCCATGACCGTAATCTGATTGTCTTCCCTTGCATCCCTTATGATCACCGGCCCTGACCAAAATCCCTGAATAAAGTTTTCACTCCTGGTTGGAGAAATGCTACCCGTCAGATCGCTGATGTCTACCGTCTGGGTAAACTGAGTTCGCACGTTTCCATAGGCATCTTCGGCTTGAACAGAAATCGAGAACGGTTCTCCGGCTGCCTGTGTGCTGATCGGACCTAGCGTAAAATGAGCGAGCGAACTTGCGATGATATTGAAATTATTTGTCGTTCCACTGACACCCAATCGCTGTGCCGTAATCGTAACATCCGTAGCACTACGGGTGATATTAACGCTCCCGTTCCATGAACCATTGACAAAATTACCACTAACAACAGGACTAATCGTTCCGGTGATATCCGATAACTCAACATAGGTAGTAAACGATTGCACACGATTCGAATACATATCCTCGGCGTAAATTTGAACATTAAATGGATTACCTGCGGTCTGAGGGCTATTGACAGGAGCGAATCTAAAATGATCGAGCGCGGCATGCTGCACATTAAATGGATTCGAGCTGCTCGATTTTCCACTGTAGGTAATGGTGATCACATTGTTCGTACGTGCTGTAGTTATCGCTACATCATCACTCCAAACTCCGTTCGTAAAATTACCCGTGACAGCGGGATCGATTGTGCCAGTCAAATCGTTCAAATTCGCAGCGCCGTTGAACGTGGTGACGGTGTTATTCTGCGCATCTTTCGCAGTGACCGTTATCGTAAAGAGATCACCGGCTATCTGCGGTGATGCAATCGTATCAAAAAGAAAGTGATCGATATTGCTTGAAATGACATTGAATAGGTTAGAATTTCCACTCTCGCTACCGCCTGTCCTCTTCACCGTGACGTAGTTGTTCGTCATCGTCTTGGAAATGCTCACATTTCCGGTCCATTGGCCAGATGTAAAAGATCCACTCGTAACAGGATTGATTGAGCCTGTCTGGTCGCTAATATCAACTGTTCCACTGAACTGAGTCCTGATGTTATTGTACATATCTCTGGCAGTCACGCTGATAGGGAATTGAGCACCGGCCGCCTGCGTTCCTATGGATGCAATATTGAAGTGATCCAGGGATGCAGCCACTAGATTAAAACCATTGGAGCTTCCCGTTTTCGATCCATCACTCGCAGTAATCGACACATCATTGGCTGACTTGGTTATCACGACTGATTGTGTGATTTGTCCGCCTGTTAAATTACCTGTCGTCGTCGGTGTAATGGTTCCTGTGGCATCGCTTAGTGTCAGGACATTAGTAAAGGAGGTCACTGTATTTTCGAATTGATCTTTAGCCGTGATCGTAATATTGAAATTCTGACCGGCTGTTTTCGGACTCTCTATCGTTCCGAATGTAAAGTGATGAACGCTGTTGGCAACAACATTAAATAAATTCGACTCTCCGGATCTCCCGCTTCCGTAAACTGTAACCCGGTTATTGATATAACTCTTAGTGATCGTAATATCGCCCGTCCATACACCATTGACAAAATTCCCGGAAGTCTTCGGAGTGATCGTTCCGGTCAAATCGGATAAATTGACATTACCGGTAAAACCATCAACCGTGCTGTTATTCTCATCCTGGGCCGTTATCGTTATCGTAAACGAATTACCCGCGACTTGCGGATTAGGAATTGCATTGATCGTAAAATGATCAACATCTCCAGCTACTACATCGAACAGATTGGACGTCCCTGATTTTCCACCACCGCTCTCTATAACGGTTATCTGATTGTTTGTGTAGGTAGAAGAAATTTTAACATTGCCTGTCCATTGCCCCACATTAAAATTACCACTCGTCGTCGGGGTAATTGTACCTGAGAGATCGCTGATCGTGACAGTACCGCTGTAGTTAACTCGGTTGGCAAATTCATCTTGTGCCATCACTGTAATACCAAACAATTCACCTGCAGCCTGTGTGCTGACGGGAGATATTAAAAAATTATCCAGTGTCGATGCTATTACATTGAAATGATTCGATTGCCCTGTAATCCCGCTGCGATCAGCATCGATCTGAATATCCGTCTGGCTCCTGGTAATAGTGACGAGTCCTGACCACTGTCCTGAACTAAAATTTCCACTGATGATCGGCTGTATGGTACCCGAGTTATCGGATAAATTGACAGTCTGGTTAAATTGAGTGACGCGATTGTTATATGAATCCTCAGCCGTGATCGTAATACTGAATGATTGACCTGCGGTTTGAGGTGAATTAATTGTCTCGAATGTAAAATGATGCAATGCGGCGGCATTGACATTGAAAAGATTCGATGACCCGCTCTTTCCACTACTCGTAGCGGTAATTCTATTGCCCGTTTTTATTTCTGTGATCGATACATTTCCGGTCCATATCCCGTTGGTAAAATTTCCTGTAACAGCGGGACTCAGTGTATTCGTTAAATCAGATAAATTTGCAGTCTCTGCAAAACTGGCAATCGTATTGTTATTGGCGTCTTTCGCCGTGATCGTGATTCCGAACGGTACACCGGCAGTCTGTGGAGAAGGAACAGAACTCAATTCAAAATGATCGAGACTACCGGCACTCACGTTAAAACCATTTGAAGTACCATTCTCAGAACCTCCACTGGAACGAGTGACCGTGATAATATCATTGGTATACGCCTTGTCGATTTTCACACTGCCCGTCCATTGCCCCCCATAAAAGTTAGAACTGACTGTCGGTGAGATCGACCCGGAAAGGTCCTGTATGGCCACGGTGCCAGTAAACTGATCTACCAGATTGTTGAACACATCCCTGGCAGTAATCGTGGTAATAAAAGGTACGCCGGCCGTCTGATTATTGATGGGGGAGATTAAAAAATAGGATAGCGACGAACTAACCACATTAAAACGATTCGAAACGCCCGATGCATCATTCCTATTGGCGTAAATCTCCACATCGTTTTGCTTCTTCGTAATGGTCACTCCACCGGACCACTGTCCCGATGAAAAAGAACCAGTCACTGCCGGAGAGATCGTTCCCGTGTTATCTGATATATTCACCGTTTCTGTAAAATCTTTAACCCGATTATTATTTTGATCCTCCGCATAGATGATGACACTGAACTGTATTCCGGCAGTCTGCGGACTACCGATCGCGGCGAAACGAAAATGATGAACCGGACCTGCATTCACGTTAAATGTATTGGAAATTCCCAGCTTACTGCCGTATATGGCTGTCAACGCGTTATTAATATACGTTTGGGTGATGGTTAGATTACCGTACCAGACACCAGAGGAAAAATTTGTGGTAGTAACAGGAGTTAATGTACCGCTTTTATCGCTTAAATTGACCGGCTGTGAGAATGAGAGGACCGTATTTTCGTACTGGTCTTTCGCCTTAATGACTACACTGAACGGAGTCGAAGCCGTTTGATTCCCGATAGGATCCCATGTAAAATGGTCCAGAGAACCATGCGTGATAGCAAACGGCGATGATGTTCCACTATCTATCGTCACATCATCGACCGTCCTGGTCTCTAACATGACGGTGTAATTCGTGGCCGTCTGATGATTCACTAAACTGTAGATAGCCAACGTTACACTCTGACCGCCCGTCACCGCAGTACCCGTCGTATCTCGAACCAGCGTCATCACGTTGTCATCGATAAATATGTCCGCAAATCCTCCGGACACGGACAGTGTGGCAATCTTATCACCACTCAGATCGAATCCATTCGGAAACGTTAGGACGATCTTGCCATCAATCGGGATACCTACATCCGAATTGTTGCCGGTATCTGACGTCGTAAACTGGAACGAATATAAACTCTGTTCCCCAGCTTTTGGATTATTGGGAACGACTGTGAATGGTGAAAATTCACCGGCAAAGGATTCATTTATGAATACGAACGTACATAAAAAAATCCCGATCGCTAAAGCATTTCGAAATGTTCTATTCATTTATTATACCCTGATTACTGATCTCAACCGATAATAATATAATATAATTAAATTTATCCAAAAATCATACCATTAAAGTATAATATTACAAATATT
>JAFGOE010000001.1 GCA_016926625.1 Candidatus Zhuqueibacterota bacterium | reverse complement strand
GCCGATCTCTGAACCTGTAACTGAATGATGTGACGGACGAATCGAGAACAATAAATCGTATGGACAGCGAGATGAAATGCAACAACAATGCCAAAAGAAAACAGATAAAATCAAAGCGTGTAATTGATTTAAAAACAAAGAATAACGTACTTGACATTTCAAATTCGCTATACGGTGATGTAACACAATTTTGTAAATGAAATTACATCTTCGAAATCGATAGGGTCACACGACAGTGCCTATAAAACACGAAAATCAAATGATGACTCTATTTTTATATGGTTTTAGATGAATATTTTGATTATCTTAACGACTATCGATAAAAAACGGTTGATAATTCACGTTAAAAATGGTAAGTTTCGGTATGACAAACAGACAAAGATTATTGATGCAAATCCCCAAGGTCGATAAAATAGTAGACCATCCGCTCATTAAGCCTTATTTTGATCACCATCCGCGAAATTTAATCATGCACATCGTCAGGGAAGAGTTGGCCACGCTTCGTCATGAAATCCAGACACTGGATGCTGCCGATCAGAAGCGGTACGAAGAATTGAGTCATTACGATTTTGCTTCCCATTTGAACAGGACATTAGCACAGCGTTTACGGCCGAACATCCGGCGATGTATCAATGCTGCCGGTATCATCTTGCACACGGGTTTAGGGCGGGCTCCGCTCAGCGCGGCGGCTCAGAAGGCGATCATGAACGTCAGCAGGGGGTACGCTAATATTGAATTGATCCTCGATTCCGGTAAAAGAGGGAATCGCCACGATATCGTGCAGGGTCTGCTGACCCAAATCACCGGTGCAGAGGCGGCTGCGGTGGTAAATAACAACGCCGCAGCGACGTTTTTGACGCTGAATACGTTAACGTGCGGCAAAGAATGCATCGTTTCCAGAGGTGAACTGGTCACCATCGGAGGTTCGTTTCGAATTCCCGTTATCATGGAAAAGAGCGGATCGATTATGGCGGAGGTGGGGACGACGAACCATACCTGGCTTAAGGATTACGAGCAGGCGATTAACGAAAACACCGGTATCCTGATGAAGGTGCATCGCAGCAACTTCAGAATCAACGGATTTACGGCTGAGGTTTCCCTCGCTGATCTGATCGGCCTGGGTGCGAAATATAACATACCCGTCGTCCACGACCTCGGAAGTGGGAGCCTGATCGACCTGAGCCGTTTCGGATTGCCCAAAGAACCTGTCGTTCGAGAGAGCGTCGAGGCCGGTGCGGACATCGTCATGTTTAGCGGAGATAAACTATTAGGCGGTCCGCAGGCGGGAATCATTGTTGGAAAAAAGATTTACATCGATCGAATAAAAAGCAACCAACTCGCTCGTCCTCTGCGATGCGGGAAATTGACATTCGCGGCACTTGAAGCGACACTGAGGATGTTTCTGGATGAAGATCGGCTCCTTGCCGAACATCCGGTGCTACGTATGCTGACTGAAGATTTGGCCATTGTCAGGAAACGCGCTCAAAAATTAGAGCGAAAGTTGAAGAAGATTTTGAAGGGACGCGGGGACGTACATGTCGAAGAGGGTAAAACGGAGATAGGCGGGGGCTCACTGGCGACCGAGACGTTACCGACCTGTGTGGTCGCCGTTTCGCTGCATGGATTCACGGAGGACGAGACCAGCAGACTGTTAAGAAGCGGCGAGCCGCCGGTGATCAGCAGAATCGAAAACGACCAGGTGCTTCTCGATATGCGCACCGTAAGGGATGAGGAAGTCAGCGATATCGCAAAGGCATTTTCCGGAATAATCGAATGACAGCATGGTTCTGTTATCGCAGCGACGGGTCTTCGGCTGGCATGGCAATGACAGCCTTAAACCTGTCATTGCGAACGTTCTCATTGTTTGAGAGCGCGAAGCTATCCCCTGCATTTCGCAGCGGATAGCCCTGAATGCACGATCAGAACGAGGGGCTGTATCAAAAGTTACCTTATATGATATTAAGCATTATTAGCAGAAAAAAAATATTCACCCCCAATCATATGTTTTATTTGACGAATAAATTCGTCACTACAAGTAGCCTTTTGATACAGCTCCAGGAGATTGTTCCACGGTGTGGCATCGATACAGCATCGGCAACCGGCAATGACACTAAATTTAGGAAACATCGACACAAAATCTAAGAGACTATGAATCAGGAAAAACGACAATTTATCATCGGAACGGCCGGGCATATCGATCATGGTAAGACCTCGTTGGTTATTCAACTCACCGGGACCGACACCGACCGATTACGCGAGGAAAAAGAACGGGGGATGACGATCGATCTGGGATTCGCCTATCTCCACGATGATATAACGATTATCGATGTACCGGGACACGAAAAATTTATCCGCAACATGGTGGCAGGCGTCAGTACCATCGATATGGTGCTGTTCGTCATCGCTGCGGATGACGGGATAATGCCACAGACCAGGGAGCATCTTGAAATTATTAATCTGCTGCAAATTCAACGCGGCATCATCGTGCTCACTAAATGCGATCTGGTCGATCCGGAGTGGTCAGCACTGGTCGAAGAAGACATCCGAGATCTCATGAAAAATACGATCCTGCGCGATGCCCCTCTGATCAAGGTCTCCAACGCAACGGGGGAAGGGATCGACGAATTAAAAAACGCCCTGTTTCACGAAATCGATCAGATCGATGAAAAAAAAGATAAAGGTATATTTCGCCTGAACGTCGATCGGGTATTCACGATGAAAGGCTTCGGCACGGTCGCTGCGGGTACGGTTGTTTCGGGCAGCATACGTACAAATGATGAGGTGGAATTGCTTCCGCAGCGGATGAAGTTAAGAATTCGCGGCATACAGACGCACGGCAAATCCGTCGCGATGGTTAAAATGGGTGATCGGGCGGCGATCAATCTCATGGGAATCGATAAAGATGCGATAGAAAGGGGACACGTGCTCGCGGCTCCGGATTACTTCATTCCCTCTCGCTTTTTCGACTCGAAATTCTATTTACTAAAGTCGAGCAAAACGTCACTGAAAAATACCGCGCGCGTGAGAGTTCACATCGGCACCACAGAGGTGATGGGACGGATTACGCTGCTCGATCAGGATGCGCTATCACCTGGCGAGACCGCCTACGCGCAATTCAAATTAGAAAAGGTGGTTGTGGCCGACTTCGAAGACCGATTCGTGGTGAGAAGCTATTCCCCCGTGGTCACCATCGGTGGAGGAAAGATTGTCGATCCTCTGCCCAGAAAGCACAAGAGACATTCGGACGAAACCATAGAATCGATCCGGAAGATAGAAGACGGCGATACCACTTACCTGGTCAAACAGATCATGCTCAACAAACCCAATCAGTTGTTTTCGCTCGCAGACATCTCCAGATCGTTAAGCCTTTCAGCAGACGAGACGAAAAGTATCATCACCCGGATGATGAGCAACCACGATCTCATAGAGCTTCAAACAAGGAACCAGCAGTGGTATCTGTTATCGATCAAATACGAGATGCTTAAGGAAAATATTCTAAACTTACTTATGAAATATCATTTGCAGTACCCTGCATTAAAAGGGATAACATTGAGTGAGCTAAAGTTATTGTTTAAGCCTAAAGTCGATTCGTCCCTGATAAATCACATGATACAGGATCTGTTAACCGGTCGCAAAATAACGCGGAGCGATGAGAAGTTTCACCTGACAGATCATGTTCCGCGCATATCGGAAAAGCTTGAAAACCAATTAAGTCAATTAGAGCGACTCGTTTTCGACGGTAGATTTACACCGCTGGAACTGAACGAATTAAAAAATCGTTTAGGGGTTGGAGAATCTGAATTCAACGAATTGATCCTGATTCTTTATGAAAACCGAAAGGTCGTTAAAATCGATACAAACATCCTGATTCATGCCGATGTGTTAAACGAAGCGATGCAGCTCATCCGCGATTTCTTCAAATCGAACAACGAGATCACGGTGGGTGATTGTGGAAAAATACTAAATACGAGTCGCAAATATTCGCTGCCCTTGCTGAATTATCTTGATGGCATTGGTTTCACCATCAGGCAGCAGGATAAGAGAATATTAAACGACGAATATATTAATAAATGAGGATTATCGATGGAAAAAATCCAAGAATTATACGTAATCCTGGTCGATGAGCCAAACGCACTTGGCCATCTGTGTACGTTTATCGCCGAGAAGAAAGTCAATATCGAGACGATCGCCGTTTTCGGGGACAGTGCGAAACTGATCGTGAAGAACACGGAGAAGACTAAAAATTTACTCGAAAAGAACGGCTATACCGTAGAAATACGCGACGTGCTGCGTGTCGTTCTGGAAAACAAACCGGGCGAACTGGCTTACGTCACATCGCGCATCGGACACGTTGGGATCAATATAAAATATATGTATTCGGAAATTAATCCTCGTAACAAGAAAGTTTACGCCATTCTGGATGTTGATGATTTAGCAACGACGCTCTCGCTCTTTAAAGAGGCTTGAGCGATCGGATTAATATCATTCCTGGGCGTTTAAATAATCTGACATCGACCATGTATCGAGACAACGGTCATTTTTGATGTAATTTCAATCACCAGAACCTGGACCATTTTTAAATTAATAGGAAGAACATGAGAAAATCGTATCTTGTTGTGACATCAGTCCTGATATTGGCTGCCCTGGTCAGTGCCGGCACGAATAGTGAAACGACTGTCAAAAATTTAAAGGCTCATCTGGAGTATTTGGCAAGCGATGACCTGCAAGGACGCGGGATAGGAACCGAAGGCATCGAGAAAGCGGCCCACTACATCGCTGACCAATTTACGGTTATCGGATTGGAAGCAGGATTTGAAAATAATAACTATTTCCAGCCGTTTGAGATAACTGTGGGAGTTAAAGTAAAAGATCAGACCTCGCTCCTGGTCAACAATACGCGCTACCGTCTTGCTGAAGATTACACTCCGCTTGGAATTTCATCGAGTGCCGAGGTCAGCGGCGTCCTGGCGTTCGTTGGATATGGCATAACGGCGCCGGAATACGATTATAATGACTACGCGTCCATCGACGTCGCCGGTAAGATCGCTCTCGTACTGACCGCAGAACCATCCGAGAAAGACAGCTCGACCATCTTTGCCGGAATCGATCCGACCGTCCACAGCGAATTGCGCAATAAAGCGAATTTAGCAAGGGAAAACGGCGCGGCAGCCGTGATATTTATCGACGGACCCCGATACTACCCTCAGGGCAAAGAGTTGCCACGGGTTAAGAACGACATGGGATATTATGATGTGGGTATACCCGTACTGCACATCAATCAATCGGTCCTTTACGATCATATTCCCGGAGATTCATTGCTGCATCTGCAACAGAAAATCGATGCCCGTATGCAGCCGGCCAGCCTTATCTTCGACGATGTCATGATCTCACTGAGGACTGACCTCTCTGCCGAGAAATCGATCATTAAGAATGTCGTCGGCGTCATCCGCCCGACTCGCGATGGAGCATCTGAATATCCCCTGATCATTGGGGCTCACTATGATCATCTGGGCTATGGCGGTCCCGCTTCGCTTGCACCCGGCGTGCATGAAGTGCATAACGGAGCCGATGACAACGCATCAGGGGTAGCGGCGATGCTCGAAATCGCTCGCAACGTAAAAGCACAGCAGGAGAAGCTGGTCCGACCCCTCGTCTTTATCGCTTTCTCCGGGGAGGAGATCGGATTGATCGGGTCGAGTTATTATGTCAAATCACCCATCTTCCCGATCGAAAATACGATCGCCATGCTCAACCTGGATGCAGTCGGACGCATGCAGGATGATGGGTTGATTGTTTTTGGGACAGGTACCGCACAGGAATGGACAACGTTGATGACGATGATCAACAAACGATATAATTTTAAATTAACTCTGAACCAGGACGGGTATGGGCCATCTGACCATGCATCGTTTGTAGTGCGCAAAATACCCGTACTGCACTTCTTTACCGGCGCGAATACCGATTATCATAAGCCCAGTGACGATGTGGAGAAGATCAATTTTCCGGATCTGGGAAGGCTGGCCGATTTCATTACCGATATCAGCCTTTATTTAACCACCGAATCATCGAATTTAACCTACGTGCACCAGCAGATCAAACGCAATGAACCGGCAAAGGAGAGCAGTCGCCACAAAGGAGCACGACCCTGGTTAGGCACAGTTCCGGATTTCTCGTATCAGAAGGGCGATGGTTTCCGGCTCAACGGTGTCAGTCCCGGAAGCCCTTGCGAGAGCGCCGGACTGGCCAGCGGGGACATCATCACGAAAATTGATGACATGGACATCCGCTCGATCTATGATCTGATGAATTTACTGAACAAACATGCTCCGGGCGACATTATCACGATCTATTTCAAACGAGATGATGCTGACATGGTCAAACAGGTGACGCTGGGTAAGCGGTAATATGCTCAATCCTTCGCCGTAATCTTGAATTCAATCCCTTGTGGATCAGGGCAGACGAGCAGTTCAGTCGCCTTGATCCAGTCGTCATTCGGCAACTCATCTTCACGCTGCTTGCTGATTAAAAACGGAATAAGGCTCTGCAGGGCAAACATACACATGCCTTTACCGTCCGGTACGACGATTTTGCCCTGACCCGTGACTTCAAATTTATCCCCGACTTTCAGATTAGCACCGCATCGGTCGATGACGCGATTGACTTCAACGACCAGGTCTTTCATGATTAATCCTCCATTTAAATAATGACTACGATCGCAGTAAAATTTGTAAACAGCAAACGGGAGTAACACGCTCAGCTCTGTCTGTGTTGAACATGTTGCATTTCTCGCATCTGCGTAACCATCAACTTAATAAAAAAACAAGGCAAATCGTATCATCATAGTCAACATGAACAACCATGTAAATTTATCATTAAAACACTAAGCGAGTGCTATCTTGATTCATATCATTCTCTGATAAAATATGAGTGCTGAATAGAGCCTATAGTTTGCAGCTAATTCATTATTTCAAATTTTTTAACGATCGCCCGCATCAGCGCATCGCGATGCTCAGGCAGCGTGATCGTTTCGAAGGGAAAACCCAGCACGATCACGCGATAAGTCCCCTCATAGAAGATGCCGGCACTGAATCGATTTTCTGCATAACGCAGTATGGTTCTGGAGTCCCCGGTCGGAGCCACCGCATCGGGTGATTCCACTTTATATAGTCCGATGTGATCCAGCACATTGTATCGCAGGGTAAATCGGTCCGGCAGGAACGTCGAATCGCAACTGAAAACATAGCCGGTTACGGCCGCATGGTCGGTTTCCTTTTTAAATTTTAGAATCGACTGCTGAAAATCGTCTTTAGATTCCCGGCGACTCGATGCGTCGCTGTCCATATCCGATGCGACATAGGCACCGGAAACGAATAGGTTGCCACCGGTTAAACAATATTGCGAAATCTGCGACTGCATCTCGATGGGAAACGTTTCATAACGCCTGTTGATCTCAATATGTGGACTGTTACTATTTTCGAGTCGTAAAAATTTAAAACGCTTTTCTTCGCCCAGAATGTAATCGATCAACTTGAAACTCGATAACTCGATCAATGAATCCATGATGCACTCATCGCTGGTACTGGAGAATGAAATTTGATTATTTACAAACGCCTGGCCGTGAAGCACGACGTTGTCGTAGGTATTCCCGATGACCAGCTTGGTCTCGTTGTAGGCGTAACTCGCGCCATGACCCGGGGAATCGTTGGTGCGGAATCGCGATCGCGGGTTGAAATTGAATTGTTCGCCGGTAAAATTAAACGATTGATGATCCGGTACACCTGGATCGAGAAAATTGGCAAATCCTTTGAAATTCGGCTCATCGACGAAATCAGGACCTGATAGGCGATCGAAGCCGTTCACGATCAACGCATGGCCGGCCGCGTTCGATGCGTTGCATACGGATAAAATTTCAGACGGGAAGCTCTCTCCGCCGGCATTGACCGCTGTGATTTTGAAACTGTAGATCTCATTCTCGACTAAATGATCGATTCGCAGCTGTGTCTCTGTCGTGTAAACCCCATTATCAAATCCCTGATCGTTTACACGTTTATATACCATGTATCCATCCGGGACTGATGTAGGTTCCAGCGGATCGATGACCGGGCGCCAGCTTAGCGTGACATCGCCTGTTGGCTCATGCAGCAGGGCTGAAAAATGGGACACCGGCAGCGGCTGCACCACGTAGTCGCGCTGTTTCTGACTGGCGATAAACCGCAGCATCGCCTTATAGATAGAACGCGCGACATCGAATCGAAATTGAGGCGTGAGCGCGTATCTCATATCCGTAAAGTTTTGATGCGATAGCAATTCCAGGAGGCACGCCGGTACATTGGGCCGCCACACTTCGCTGTAATCGCCATCCATTAGCGCACGACGCGTCCAGTTGAGATCATATTTGAACCGTATATCGTTTACGATCTGCGTCTGCATGATATCGGCCAGATCGCGGCTCGCCAGCCTGGATACGCTGTCAGGGAATACGCGCTGTGTATCCGCATCGAATATGGAATAGATCATGAGCGTTCCGATGGTTTTATCCGTGGTGTCAATTCCAGCGTCCGTATGAAATGATAGCGAAAGATCGATGGGGATCCCTAATCCTTCCACCTCTCGATCTTTGTTGGGACCGTACGGCTTGCCCTTGAGGTAGTTGACGTATTCACCACGCGATTGATAATCATCGTTGTAGTCGATGGTATCACCGTTCAGACTATACACCAGGGAATCGGGCATACCGGCATATTGGAGGTAATATCGCGATGCTTCGGCAAAGCGCGGGTACCCGCTTGTCCGTCCGCCGCGCATAATATCGCCCATGCCGCCGCCGAAGCGAACCGCATCGGCACTGACGACGTGACCGGCTTCCTCGCTCTCGTTTGTCAACACCACTTTCCCTGTCCCGGGATTGTACCCCCGGGAGAATTCAAAGTGCCCCAGATAGATCCATGTATTGCCGCCGATCTTCTGATTGATCTTAAATTCGGTGACGCCGCCCGTATGATGAACAGAATAGCGGGCATCCGAAACGTTATATGCGGAAGCATGATGCGAAATATACACGGCGTACGTTCCAGCCTCGGGTACATCCGGAACCCACTCGATAGAGGCAGTCGCCCGCTTCCGTGCCTCAGTGTGGCGGAAGGTGCCCTGAGCAAAGGGATTGACATGAGCCCGATAGGGGGTTGACCCCCTGGCGAACCCGGGTCGATCCCCTGTCGACCACTCATCGAGGCCATGTTCACGGTAGGTCGACACCGTATCGCCGGGACATCCATCGTTGTCGATAACGACCTCATGTGTTTGAAAATCGCGCTCTCGCGGAATAAAAACGTTAGCGCCTGCATTTTCGAGCATCGGTATCAGATAAGGGATCGTGAATGACATGGGTAGCAGGTCCTCGACCGTGTTGAAGAGTCGGGGTCGCTGCCATTCCCAGCGGTCTTTTTGATGGGTGTAATAAAAACCGTGGCTGTGCCACAAGGCGATGTTTGAACCATACAAACCATCTGCAAACACAGGTTTACTACGGTGCAGTTTTCTGATGAGCGGGGGGATCTGCGATATGTCGCTCGCTGCAGGAACTCTTCGTTGGTCATACGTTGCCGGATCCGATCGATAGTAATTAGGCACCAGCTCTTCGATCGGATAACCCAGCGTCCATATCTGCAGAGTGAAATTCTCATATTTCCGGCCCAGGCAGCTTTTAAACAGATCGTATATGCGGGGTATCGAATCGCTGCGAAACGGCTGAAATGAAAAAGGTTTAGTGAGATGGAGCTGCATCACCAGGTTCTCGGGATCTATCATGATCGTATCGATGGCCGATCTGAACGGTATGCGTCCCTTGAAATCGGGCGACATGTTGTCCGAAATGCATGATTCTATCCTGCGATAGGCGTCAGCAGTCACTTTTTCCAATTTTCGTACATCACCTGACGGAAATTGTCGAATCACAGGAGCACATCCGGCTAATATTAATAGAAGAAAAATAACGTAAACGCGGCGAGTAAGCATTAGAATTACCTCAGTTAGTTACGAATGAACGAATTACGCAATGCGTCTGATAAAAAATATATAAAAGTTGAGAAAAAATACAAGGGTTAATTTGGGTTGTGGAGATTTTTTTTTAAAATAAGGACACGAAGCTCACGAAGAAAAGACTTAACACGAAGCACACGAAGAAAAAGCTTTACACGAAGCACACGAAGAAAAAGCTTTACACGAAGCACACGAAGAAAAAACTTTACACGAAGCACACGAAGAAAAAAAACAACACGAAGCACACGAAGCCCTACCCCACAGTCACATTAAAAAATGAACTTTTATTAAAAAATTTACAACAAGGTTAATTTTGTTGATAGATATTATTTAAATTTATTTTATAAATTATTCCTGGTAATTTTGGAGTAGTTTTTTATGTCCTTCGTGTTCTTCATGGGTGAGGAGGGGGGCTTCGTGAGCTTCGTGTTAGAGCTTTTCTTCGTGAGCTTCGTGTAAAAGCTTTTCTTAGTATACTTTGTAATAAACGTCCAACAAGAAAACTCCTGCTCCCCCCTGAGTGATCAAAAAGGAGCAGGTGGCGCATGCATCGTGGGTTGGTTCCTTTCTTTCCAACTTTTTGCTATCGTCATGATAGCGTGGAGGATGAGATTCATTCTATTTTAGCAATTTCAATGCCAAACAAGTGCGGAGATCGATAATGCTTTGTAAATTAATAATTAATAATAAATTAAATGATGTAAGAAAAATATGAATCAAATGCGATAGAAAAATGCATTGTAACAATAAAGACACAAATCATTTCATGAAAAGCATTTAAACTTATGTAAATAAATAGATAATAAATTGTGTCATAAAGTATACAGACTATGCATAAAAATGTAGTCTTTTGTGTATAAATATCGCTTGCATTTTATATGAAACTTTTGTATATTTTTATCTAAATTATTTTGGTTGCAAACGATCAGAGGTTTGTCATCGTAGATATTCAGTATAAATGCGGATGGGGTGGTTTTACAGTACAAAATGAATATCAACGGACATGGCATATCAGCCTACGGAGAGCTCGTTGGAAGAATTGAAATACATAATACAGAAAGCATTAAATCGATCATCGCAGGAAAAAACAACGATCGATTGTGATGACAGATAAGAGTGTACCGAGTGAATTTAGAGGTACACTTTTTTTATATATAGAGATAATGATTTGACAGAGGAGAATTCGATGATGGTATTAGACGCGTTGATCCGTTTACAAAAGATCGATACCGAGATTATGGGCATAGAAGCTTCATTAGGTGAGTTACCAAGGCGCGTACAGGAACTTCAGCATAAGATAGAGACGACTTCCAGGATTTACCAGGAAATCAGAGGGGAGCTCGAATCCTTTATTCATGAACGCTTGCGGTTGGAAGGGGAGAATCAGCTCATCGGCGAGAAGTTAAAGAAATACCAGGAGCAGGTTTACTCGGTCACAACGAATAAGGAATACGATGCGATCAGTGCCGAAATCGAGAATTCCGAAAAATTGATCGAAGATTCTGAGACCAGGGTCCTGGACCTGATGGAGAAAGAAGAGCAGCACACGGAGCGATGTAATGAATTGGAAGGTCGTATAAAGCAATTAAATGTTGAATTGCATGGAGTCGAGCACGAATTAAGCGAGAAGAGGAAGGAAACAGCCGGCGCGATCCAGGCATTGAATTCTCAGCGCGCGACTTATACGGATAAGTTAAGTAAATCGTTATATACAAATTACGAGAGGATTCGCAGCAAGAAGAATGGCATTGCACTGGCCAATGTTGAAGATTACAAGTGCATGGAATGTTTTGGAATCATTCCAGCCCAAACCGTCGTTGAATTAAGAAAGAGAGATCGCATCATTTTATGCGAAACGTGCGGACGTATCTTATTTGTCGAGGATTCTTTTGACGATAATAAATAATTAATAAATATAAATTAAACATAAATTCCATCAGTTTAAAGCGAGGAAGGCGGTCGCGTGTGTGCAAACACATGAGGAAAGTCCGAACTCCACAGGGTAGGATGCCCTATAACATAGGGGAGGCGTGAGCCTACGGAAAGTGCCACAGAAAATATACCGTCCGTCACTGACGGATAAGGGTGAAAAGGCGGGGTAAGAGCCCACCGGTCTCCTGGTGACAGGGGATGCCTGGTAAACCCCATCCGGAGCAAGACCAAGTAAGAGAGGAGAAGTGACCCGCTTCATTTGACTCTCGGGTAGGTTGCTCGAGCCTTGCAGCAATGTAAGGCCTAGATAAATGATCGCCCACGACAGAATTCGGCTTACGAATCGCTTTGAGCTGATGGTTTTTATTTGTTCTTTGTTGAAGGAAGAGGAATCTAATGGAACAAAAATGGATATTGAAAGATGAAAATCATTACGATATGATCGATTGTTTTTATCAAAAATTGAAGATTCCTAGAAATCTTGGCAAAATATTAGTCAGCAGAGGGATTGACAGCGTCGATAAGGTGATGCGTTATTTTAAGACCGATATCAACGACCTGTACGATCCGTTTCTCTTTGCCGATATGGAGAAAGCTGTTGAGCGTATTATCCGCGCAATTACAAATAAGGAGAAGATACTAATCTACGGGGATTATGATGTCGACGGCATCACGTCGGTCTCTTTAATCTACTTGTATCTGCAATCAATCGGCGCCGATGTTAGTTATTACATTCCTGATCGAATCACCGAGGGTTACGGCATATCGAATACAGGGATCGATGAAGCCAAAAAACGAGGGGCGACCCTGATCGTTTCGGTTGATTGCGGAATTACGGCCGTCGACGAGATCGCCTACGCCAGCTCGAACCAGATCGATATCATCGTGAGCGACCATCATGAACCCGGCTGTAACCTCCCTAAGGCGTACGCATTGTTAGACCCCAAGTGCGAAAACTCAGCATACCCCTTCCACGAGCTTGCCGGCGTTGGTGTCGCCTATAAACTGGCACAAGCGTTAAATCAGAAATTAAACCTGGATAGTGAGCTGCTGGAACAGTACCTGGATCTGGTCGCCATCGGCACCATTGCCGATATTGTGCCCCTCATCGATGAAAATCGTATCCTCGTAAAGGACGGATTAAAGCGTCTCAATGAAACCAGAAAGCCGGGATTGCAGGCTTTATTGAACGTCACCGGACTCTACAGCAAAACGATTACCACCGGCCAGGTCATCTTTATCATCGCCCCGCGAATTAATGCAGTCGGACGCATGGGTGACGCGGAACGCGCCGTCAGCCTGTTAACCACGCTAAATGCCCACCAGGCAAGATCGATCGCATCCATACTGGAATCAGAAAACAGGCACCGGAAAGATATCGATGAAATAACATTTAAAGAAGCCCTGGTCTGTGCGGACCAATATTTCCATACGGGTCAGGATTTTATCCTCGTCATCGATCAGGATGGCTGGCATCCGGGCGTCATCGGCATCGTCGCGTCGCGAATCGTGGAGAAATACTACCGACCCACCATCATGATCTCGATCGAAGATGGAATCGGCAGAGGATCGGCTCGCAGTATCTCCGGATTCGATATCTACAGCACCTTGAAGCAGTGCGAAGATCTGCTGGTCACCTTTGGCGGGCATAAATATGCCGCCGGCTTGACCATCGAGAAAAAAAACATCCCGGCATTCAGAGAGCGAGTCAATGCCATCGCGCACGATATGATGACCGAAGACCTGCTCGTTCCCAAATTAAATATCGATTCGGAGCTCAATTTCAGCGAAATTAACGATCGCTTCGTCCATCTCCTGAAACTGATGGCCCCGTTCGGGCCCAAGAACCTGCGACCCGTATTCATGTCCCGCAATCTGCAGGTCGTCGGCTCACCTTCCATTGTCGGCAACAATCACCTGAAATTTAAAGTCCGCCAGAATAATCATGTCTTCGATACGATCGGTTTTAATCTCGGGAATAAATACTATCGACTCGCACCCGGGGAGACGAGTCTCGATTTAGCCTACGTCGTCGAAGAAAATGAATATTTAGGGCGAGTCAATTTACAATTAAGGATAAAGGATTTACGATGAGATACGTGTTCAAATTTCTTGGCTACTCATTTATACCCCTGCTTCTTGTCCTGAGCATCTCTACCTGTTCCAAAGACAAGAAAGAATCGAAAAATCCGGCGTTTTACGCTGATTCGACGCTCGTGGCGTTTGTGAACGGTCTGAGTGTTTCCTACGACGATATCGCGGAAACCGCGAAGAACATGTTAATACAAAATAACATCGGATCGCGTATGGATTACCGGGACTCGTTGATACAGCACGAGGCGCTGGAGTGGATCATTTCCAATGAGCTGCTCAAAAAGGAGATCGACAACCATACCATCGAAGTGCTTGACGCGGAGATCGATCGCGGTGTCGACATCATGAAAAACAATTTCCCCTCCGAGCAAGCCTTTCTGGAAGCCCTCAGCAAGGACGGCCAGACGATGCGTCAATTCCGTGAGCAGGTCATGAACGGCATCAAGATTCGCAAGCTTCTCGAGCAGGAGGTGTTCGATAAGGACTATGCTGTCACCGAATCTGAGGCGAAATCGTATTATAAAAAGAATCCGGATGAATTTACCGAAGCGGGCAAAATACGTGTTCGGCATATTCTGGTAAAGGTTCCTCGAACCGCTTCTGCCACAGTGGCTGAAAAAGCGAAAGAAAAGATCAACACCGTGTATCAAAAAATCCAACAAGGCGAAGATTTTGCCGCCCTGGCTCAACGTTACTCAGAGGATGCTTCGGCCCAGAGAGGCGGTGACATCGGCTTCTTTGCGCGTGGCGATCTGCTAGCCGAGTTCGATAACGTTGCATTTTCTCTGCGGGTCGGAGAGGTCAGCGAAATCGTTCGTACTGATTTGGGGTTTCACATCATCAAATTGATCGAGACCAAAGAATCCAACACCGTCCCGTTCGACAAAGTGCAGGACGATCTCATCGCATTCCTGGAACAGAAAAAGAAAGATGATGCTCTGAAAACATATATAGATGGACTGAAAAGCAAGGCGGACATTGCTGTTAAAGAGAATTGGTACAAAATAGGAGTAAGTCATGAACCAAAATGATGAAAAAAGTAAAATCTGGTACAACGGGAAGTTTATCGACTGGTGGGACGCCAAAATTCACGTTATGTGTCATGTCGTGCATTACGGATCGTCTTTTTTTGAAGGCATACGCTGCTACAAGACTCCGAAAGGCCCCGCTATTTTGCGTTTAGAGGATCATATAAAGCGCCTGTTCGACTCGGCGCGAATTTACTATTCTGATATTCCGTTCCCCAGGGAAACCGTGGTGGAAGCGTGTAAGGAAATTATCAGGATCAACAAGATGGAATCGGCCTACATTCGACCGTTCGCGGTGCGAGGGTATAATACCCTCGGTGTCGATCCGATGAAGTGCCCGCTCGATTTATACATCGCCGTACTCGACTGGGGTCGCTATCTCGGTGAAGAAGCGTTGGAGCAGGGTGTGGATGTGTGCGTATCCAGTTGGAACCGATTCTCACCCAATACCATGCCATCGTTAGCCAAAACGGGCGGTAACTATATCAATTCACAACTGATCAAAATCGAAGCTATGAAACGCGGGTTTTCCGAGGGTATAGCACTCGATGTGAACGGATTTATCAGCGAAGGCAGTGGCGAAAACGTATTCATCGTGCGCGACGGCAAGCTATTTACGCCTCCTCCGTACGGATCATCGATCTTACCGGGTCTCACTCGGGATATGGTCATCAAGATCTGCGACACGCTCGGGTTCGAGGTGGTAGAGACACCGTTGCAGCGTGAGTTGCTTTATATAGCCGATGAGATATTCCTCGCCGGCACAGCGGCGGAGATCACACCGGTTCGATCGATCGATAGCCTCGTCGTGGGTAAAGGCCTGAGAGGCCCGATCACCGAGAAGGTGCAGAAGTATTTCTTCGACATCATCGATCTTAAAGTTAAGGACAAATTCGGGTGGTTGACTTTTGTAAAATAGAGTGTAACAGAATCTGTTTGTGAGTTCAAATCGTATCGTTTACCAAACAAAGAGTGTAACATATGAGCACCAGAAGAAGGGCTCGAGAGTTAGTATTGAGAGCATTATACGCGGCTGAATTGTCAAAGAATCCAATTGCGCAGATCATTAAAACTCAGTTCAAGCGAAGAAACCACGATGATCCGATCTACGATTTCTGCGTCAACCTGACGAAGAAGACATTCACCAATTATCAGGAATTTGATGAGATGATCAAAAAGAAGGCGTTGAACTGGGATTTCGACAGGATCGCCGTGATCGATCGAATCATCCTCAGAATGGCGATGTGCGAATTTATCTTTTTCGAAGATATCCCGCCTAAAGTCAGCATCGATGAGGCGATCGAAATTTCCAAGAAGTTCAGCACCGAGAAGAGCGGTAAATTCATCAATGGTATTCTGGATTCGGTTCTGAATGAATGGAATCATGAGAACAAGATTAATAAAAAGGGGCGCGGCCTCATCGATATTCGAAAACAAAAAAATGAACCTTTTGATTCGCTCATGAGTAATAAGGACATAGTTTAACTCTATCTAGTTGGAGGTTATGGTAATTGGCTAACATTCTTACTAAACTATTTGGTAGCAAACACGAACGCGATGTAAAGCGGATCAGTCCTGAGGTCTCTGAAATAAATCGAATTTACCTGGAGCTGCATGCCCTGAACGATGATGAGCTTCGGGCTAAGATCATCCACTTCAAATCGACGATTCAAAACAGAGTCGATGAAGTCAAGGCCGAGATCAACGAGTTAAGGCGTTCATTAAAAGCAGACGTCAGTGAAACCGAAGGTGGGGAAGAGCTCGAGGAGATTCGGGATCGGGTCTATGATCTGGAAGAGGAAGAAAAAGAGCTCACCAAAAACGTTCTTAAAGAGCTCCTGCCCGAGGTATTTGCCACGGTGAAAGAAGTCTGCCGCCGGCTCATCGGTACATCGTGGAAGGTCAGCGACATCGATATCACCTGGGACATGGTACCGTTCGATGTTCAACTTATCGGTGGCATCGTTCTCCATGAGGGAAAGATCGCCGAGATGGCGACGGGTGAGGGGAAGACGCTGGTGGCGACCATGCCCATATTTTTGAATGCGCTCACGGGTAAGGGCGTTCATCTGGTAACCGTGAACGACTACCTGGCGCGGCGCGACTGTGAATGGATGCGGAAGATCTATGAATTTCTGGGTCTTTCAGCCACGTATATCACAAACGATATGTCACCCGATGAGCGCCATGCGATCTATCAGTCCGATATCACCTACGGCACGAACAACGAGTTCGGATTCGATTATCTGCGCGATAACATGGCGATCCGTATGAGCGATGTGGTACAGCGGAAGCATCATTACGCCATCATCGATGAGGTGGATTCCGTCCTGGTCGATGAGGCGCGAACGCCGCTTATTATATCCGGACCCGTAGAGCATTCGACGCAGAAATTTGAAGAAGTGAAATCGATGGTAGCGCAAGTCGTGCGGGCACAGACCAATCTGGTGAATAAAATCGTATCCGAGGGTGAGAAGCTTCTCACCGATGGCGAAGAATACGAAGCGGGAATCAAATTATTGCAGGCGCTGCGCGGTGCTCCGAAGCATAAGCGTCTGACCAAATTGATGCATGAAGTCGGTGTGAAAAAATTGATCCGGCGCATAGAGAACGATTACCTGCGCGATAAAAAGATGAACGAAATCGACGAGGAGCTCTATTACGCGATCGACGAGAAGAGTCACACCATCGACCTGACTGAAATCGGACGCCAGTACATGGCTCCGCGTGATCCGAATATGTTCGTTCTGCCCGACCTGTCGCAAGAATTAAGCGCGATCGACAGCGATGCAACGCTGACAGATGAGCAGAAACAAGAGCTACGCAACAAGGTGCATCTGGAATATGGGGAGAAGAGCGAGAAATTACACAACATTTCACAATTGCTTCGCGCTTACTCGTTGTTCGAGAAAGATGTGGAATACGTCGTCACGGATGACGGCAAGGTGATGATTGTCGATGAGTTTACGGGTCGGCTCATGCCTGGCAGACGGTTCAGCGATGGGTTGCACCAGGCGCTTGAGGCCAAGGAAGGGGTGAAGATCGAACGGGAGACGCAGACCCTGGCGACGATCACGCTGCAGAATTTCTTCAGGCTCTACGATAAATTAGCCGGCATGACGGGTACCGCCGAGACCGAGGCGGGTGAGTTCTGGGAGATCTATAAACTTGATGTCGTCGTTATCCCGACGAACGAGCCGGTACGCCGTTTCGATTACGAGGACAGAATCTATCGCACCAAGCGCGAGAAATACAATGCCGTGATCGATGAGATCGAGCAGATGCATAAGAAAAATCGGCCTGTTCTGGTGGGTACGATATCTGTGGAGGTGTCTGAAACGCTGAGTCGCATGCTCAAACGACGCGGGATCAAGCATTTAATTTTGAACGCGAAACATCATAAAGAGGAAGCACAGATCGTTGCCAGGGCCGGCCAGCCGGGTAACGTGACCATCGCGACCAACATGGCCGGTCGTGGTACGGATATTAAGCTGGGGAAAGGCGTCATTTTATGTAACGGCGGATGTTATCTGATCGATGATAACGACAGACCGATTCCCGATAACCTCGATTTAGACGACTGCAAACAGAATATGCCCTGCGGTTTACACATTATCGGAACGGAACGGCATGAATCGAGGCGCATCGACAGGCAATTGCGGGGACGAAGCGGGCGACAGGGGGATCCGGGCTCGTCGCGATTCTATCTCTCGCTTGAAGACGACTTGATGCGATTGTTCGGATCGGACCGGATCGCGGGTGTGATGGATAGGATGGGATTGCAGGACGGTGAGGTCATTCAGCACCCGATGATCACCAAATCGATCGAACGGGCCCAGAAGAAAGTGGAGATGCATAACTTCGAGATCCGCAAGCACTTGCTCGAATATGATAACGTAATGAATCAGCAGCGCGAAGTGATCTATGACATGCGCTCGCACGCGATCGGAGGGGAGAATTTAAAAGACGATATTATCGAGTGGATCGATTTCATCATCGGCGAAAAGATCGACGCCTATACGCAGGGTGAATTCGCTGAGGAGTGGAATCTGGACTCCTTGAATGCCGATTTGCAGCGTATGATGTTGATCGAACCGGTGCATGTGGATACGGATCAGTCGCCGTCTGCGGTGTCTTTAGAGAACATCAAAGATGAATTTAATAAACGGGCGCTGTCGGTTTACGAAGCGAAAGAGAAATCGATCGGTCGCAAACAGATGCGTATGTTAGAGCGCCTGGCGACGCTGCAGAGTATCGACAAGAATTGGAAAGAGCATCTGTATGAGATGGATCAGCTGAAGGAGGGGATCAACCTTCGCGCCTATGGTCAAAAGGATCCGCTGCTGGAGTACAAGAGCGAGGGCTTTAAGACGTTCACGGAGATGCTGTCCACCATCAAGGAGGAGGTCGTAGAACTCGTATTTCGAGCTCAAATACAACAGCAACAGGCTCCCAGATTTGCACCACGCAGAGTGCCTCAACAGACGAGCGAGGTACACGAATCATCCACTGGCATGGGATTTCAGGCCGCTGGCAGAGCGCCTGAATCGCAGCAGGATCCACAGCATATGGCGACGAAGACCAAACCCATTGTAGTCGGACGAAAGATCGGTCGCAATGATCCCTGTCCCTGCGGAAGTGGGAAAAAATACAAAAACTGTTGTGGTCGCTAATCGGTGCAATAACAAAGAATTCAATCATTTGATCCTGATGCTGATCATGATTAAATTATTGAAATGTTCCTAATATCGCTTGATTTTCAAATATATTGTTTTATATTAAATCTGAGTGGCACGAGGTCAAACGTAATAAGGATTGTTTACTCAGATTATAGGAGAGAGGTTAATGAGCGAACGCGTGATGGAGATTATTGTCTATTTGGTAAATGAGATGAGATCCAGGCAGATGTCGACGACGAATGCTATGTTTGAAACGATGTCACATAAATTAGCAAAAAACGGCTATACAGAGAACGAGATCAACTTAGCCGTCACCTGGGTTCTCGAGAAGATGGAGATCGATGCAGACGGCATCGCCCATTTCCCGTCGCTGCGATCCTATCGCTTGCTGAACGAATTCGAGAAGCTTGCCATTTCACCGGGCGCATACGGATACTTAATTCAGCTCAGAGAGCTGGATCTTATCGATGAGATGGAACTGGAGCAGGTCATCGAACGGGCGTTGATCCTGGATAAAAGGCCGATCTCCGCCGCGCTGATGAAGGAAATCGTGGTAGCCACGCTGTTTCAACAGGATGATTTGAACGACGGATCATTCTTTTTGCTCGATGATAATATGAATATTCATTAAGACTGAGGATTATGGCACAAAATCTGGTAATAGTTGAATCGACTGCAAAGACGAAGACGATTAAGAAATTTCTGGGTAAGAATTATATTGTTCTTTCTTCCGTCGGTCATTTAAAAGATCTGCCAAAGGGCAATCTGGGTGTTGAAATCGATGATAATTTTGAGCCGACATACATCACGATCCGCGGTAAGGGCAAAATCCTCAACGATCTGAAAAAAGCGGCGGCCGAATCGGATGCGGTGTTCATAGCGACGGACCCGGATCGTGAGGGGGAAGCCATTGCGTGGCACATCAACGAAGAGATCAGGTCTAAGAACTCGAACACGTACCGTATCCAGTTCAATGAAATTACGCAGACGGCGGTGCTGAACGCGATACAGAACCCGATGGCCATCGATGAGAAGAGGGTGGAAGCACAGAAGGCGCGGCGAGTGCTCGACCGTTTAGTGGGCTATCAGATAAGTCCCATCCTGTGGAAGACGATCTTTCGGGGACTGAGTGCAGGCCGGGTTCAATCCGTTGCGCTGAGACTCATCATCGAACGCGAGACAGAGATCGAAAACTTCGTGTCGGTGGAGTATTGGACCATCACGGCTCAGGTGCAGGGCAACAATACGAAACCGTTTTACTCCAAATTATTCAAGATACAGGGTAATAAACCGGAAATTCCGGATAAGGATCGTTGTGATCAGATCCTGGCCGACCTCAAGACGAAGAACTATGTCGTAAAAGACATCAGCAAGAAGGAGGTGTCGCGTAAACCCGCTCCTCCGTTTACGACCAGCACCATGCAGCAGGAGGCGGCAAAACGGCTGGGGTACAGCACCAAAAAGATCATGATGATCGCTCAACAGCTCTATGAAGGCATCGAAATCGGTAGCGAGGGAAGCATCGGTCTGATCACTTATATGCGAACCGATTCGACCCGAATCGCCAATGAGGCGGTACAATCGGCTCGCGAATATATTTACAGTGCTTACGGTAAAGACTATTTACCCGATTCTCCCAACATCTACAAGGCTAAAAAGAACATCCAGGATGCACATGAAGCAATCAGGCCGACATCGATGCATCGGGATCCGAAATCGTTGAAGAAATTTCTTACCGCTGAACAGTTCAAATTATACGAATTGATATGGAATCGCTTTATCGCGTGCCAGATGAAACCGGCGAAGTTGCATCAAACGACTCTCGACATCGCCGCGGGCGATAGTTCGGATAAAGAAAGATATATTTTCCGTACCACGGGTTCGGTCGTTATTTTCAGGGGATTCCTGCAAGTCTATGAAGATTACCTTGAGCCAAACGGGGATGATGATAGCACAGACAATCAGCCGAATCTGCCGGAGAACCTTGTTATCGGTCAGAAGCTTGAACTGCTGGATCTGATATCGGATCAGCACTTTACCAAACCGCCGGCCCGTTATTCTGAGAGCAGCCTGGTGAAAGAGCTGGATAATTTGGGGATCGGGCGGCCGAGTACCTATTCACTGATCATTTCGACGCTGATGCTGCGGAAATATATCGAACGAAACAATAAGCAGCTCGTACCGACCGATTTGGGCCGCACCGTCAATAAGATATTGGTCTTAAACTTCCCCGATCTGTTCAATGTCAAGTTCACGGCAAAGATGGAGGCTGAACTCGATAAGATTGAGTCCGGCGACCTGAAATATCTTGCGGTGATGCACGATTTCTATAAACCGCTCAGCGCTGCCTTGCATCGTGTCGAACAGGAGAAAGAGATCATCAAGGAGTCGTTAATCGAGGAAACCGACGAGATGTGCCCGAAATGCGGATCGAAATTGATCGCCCGCTGGGGGCGCAACGGCAAATTCATCGGTTGCAGCGCATATCCGGATTGTAAATACACCAGACCTCTGGAGGCAGAGCAGGTCGTGCAGGATGAGATCTGTGAAAAATGCGGACGGCCGATGGTGATTAAAGTCGGCAGATTCGGGCGCTTTTTAGCATGTTCTGGCTATCCTGAATGTAATAACGCGAAACCGTATTCGCTGAGAGTACCCTGTCCTAAACCCGATTGCGACGGCGAGGTCATCGAGCGTAAATCCAAACGCGGTAAGGTGTTTTACGGATGCAGTAATTATCCTAACTGTGATTTCGTGACGTGGTACAAACCGGTTGCAAAGAAATGTCCTAATTGTCAGTCCCCCTATCTGGAAGAGCGATATTCGCAACGAGATGGTGAATATTTGTACTGCCCAAAGTGTAAGACAAAATATGAAAAAGAAACCAGTGAGGAGACACTCACGATTATTGACTGAAACGTCGTGGGATGAGCTGATCGATCGTTTTATCGTGCATTTGAAATCGATACGCCATTATTCTGAGCACACATTGCGTGCCTATGCGACCGATCTGCTGCAGTTTATCGAATTCATCGCCTCCTATGACCTTGAGGATCTGGGACAGATAAAAAAAGCCCATCTGCGATCGTTTCTGGGAAAGCTCAATAGCTCGGGCTACGGGTCGCGAAGCATCAACCGCAAGATCGCGTGTATTCGAAGTTTCTTTAAATTCCTCAGCCTGAAACAGTATATCGTTCATAATCCGTCGATCAATTTATTTTCATTGAAGACCGCTCGCAAACTGCCGCCGAATTTACGCTATCAGATGATTGTGGAGGCCATTTGCATGACCGACAGCAGCACCTTCATCGGGGCACGCGACCGAGCCATATTGGAGATGTTTTATGGTACGGGAATTCGATTGCATGAGCTGGCCAGTCTAACGATCGCGAATGTTGATTTCAGAAACGGTCTGGTTCGGGTGACGGGCAAGGGCTCGAAGGAGAGGGTCGTTCCGATCGGTAGCATCGCTCTCGAGGCGCTGAAATTGTATCTGGAGAAGAGAGCCGAGGTTGTGGATCCTTTGCAAAAAGAGGCCACGCACTTATTTTTAAGCATCCATGGAACAAAACTAACAGAGCGTAGTATTCAATATCGGGTGGCTAAGTATCTTAAACAAGTTGCATCCTCAAAAGAGACTTATCCACATGTTCTGCGACACTCATTTGCGACACATCTTTTAAACGAAGGAGCTGACCTGTTGGCAGTCAAAGAACTACTCGGACACTCAAATCTATCCACCACACAAATTTACACTCATGTATCATCAGAACACTTAAAGAAGATTTATAAACAGGCACACCCTCGTGCTGAAAAGAAGCATTGACAGCTAACAATAAATAATAAAAACCTTTTAGTATATCGGAGGGTTATATGAGAATCAATTTTACTGCAAGACACTATAAGCCATCGGAAAGATTAAAAGAATATGCAGAAACTGAAGTACGAAGTTTAGAGAAATATTATGATTCGATAGTTGATTGTGATATTATCTTAGATTACCAAAAGGAGATTCAGATAGCTGAAATCAACCTGGTTGTTCACGGAGCGAAGCTTTCCGCCACTGAGAAATCAGAGGATATTTACAAATCGATCGATCTTGCAGTAGCGAAATTACAGCGGCAATTGAAGAAATACAAAGAGAAACATTTTCAAAATTATGAAGCCGGAGAGGTAAAGTAACCGATATAATAACCTTCGAGTCTTTTTGATATGAACGAGATATCTGTAGAAAAACTTTTTAAAGAGAACCAGGACAGATTGCAGCTTGTTATATTGAACAACGAGAACGGATTCAATAAAGTAATTAAAGAGCCGGAATTGCACCGGCCAGGATTAGCCTTGAGTGGATTCGTGGATGTGTTCACGTACAACAGGGTGCAGATCGTCGGAAACACCGAATTAGCATATTTAGAGACACTTTCCTCAGAGGATCGATATTCGAGCCTGAGGAAAGTGCTCGATTTTGATATCCCCTGCATCATCGTCACCGACAACAATGTCCCACCACAAGTGATGATTGAAATAGCCAATGAGAAGAAGATAACGATCTTTCGTTCCGTCTATTCGACGACGCATGTTATTCAATTGCTAAGTGCCTATTTAGAGAAGAAGTTTGCACCGTTTACGACTGTGCATGGTTCGATGGTTGACGTGTATGGGTATGGCGTGCTGATTACGGGCAGAAGCGGAATCGGCAAGAGTGAAATTGCGCTCGACCTTGTGGAGCGAGGGCATCGGTTGGTGGCGGATGATGTAGTTAACGTGATCAGGATGACGGAGAACATCCTGATCGCGACGGGGTCGGAATTATTGAAACATCACATGGAGATACGCGGGATCGGGATCATCGACATCCGACGCATCTTTGGGATCCGTGGTATCCGGCAACAGAAGAGAATCGAGGTGGAGGTCCATCTGGAGGATTGGGAAGAGGGGAAGGATTACGATCGTACGGGTCTTGAAGAGAAAGCGAGCAGTCTGTTAGACGTTGAGGTACCGCTGGTCAAATTACCCATATTCCCGGGCAAGAATGTGACGGTGATTATTGAAACGATCGCACTGAACCAATTATTGAAGACCACGCTGGGCTACAACACGGCGCAGGAGATGAATGAGCGCTTGATACGTCGCATGCAGGATGAGCAAACCGATATACGTGATTACATTTCATTCGATTTGGAATAATAGTTATGGTAGGAGGGATATTAATAACGCATGGGCCCATGGCGCAGGCGTTGATAAAGGCCGGGGAGACCATCCTGGGCAAAATTCAATATATTTATGGATTCTCAACCACGGATTTATCGATCGCAACGATAGTGGAGCGCATCGACAGCATCGTACATGATGAAGAATGGCCGCACGATACGTTGATTTTAGTCAGTCTCAAGGGTGGGAGTTGTTGGAATGCAGCGCTCACGGCGAAGAAGAAATTATCGAACATCGAGGTCGTATCCGGGATTAATCTCTCGATGTTGTTGTCGTTTGTAACGAAGCGGAACGAGGAACCATTGGCGAAGCTGGCGCAGACGGTGATGAGCGATGGTATCCGTGGTATCGATAAACACGAATAGGGTAGTTATGCCGTTAGAGTTATGTCGTATCGATGATCGTCTCATCCATGGGCAGGTAATCGTCGGATGGGGAAATTATCTTAAACCCGATCGTATCATTTTGTGCAACGATGCGGTAGCGCAGGAGGACTGGCAGCGCGAGATGTTTGAATCCTCCGGTGATATGGTATCATTTAAGCTTGACATTTCCATTTTCACGCAAGGGGAGACGTTATCGTTTTTTAAGCAGGATGAGTTTGAGAAGGAGAAGATCATTTTAATCGTCGAGTCGCCGCGGGAAATATGCGAGTTAGTGAATGAGGGTGCGCCGATCGGCCGCGTCAATGTCGGCGGGATGCATTACAAGTCCGGCAAAGTCCAGATCGCGCCGTACATTTTTGTGGATGATGAAGATATAAAATACTTCAAGATGATCATCGAGAAGGACATCAAACTCGAAGGCCAGGACGTCCCCACAGCGAAGAAGATCGATATAACGGAGCTGGTTTATCTGATTTAGAATTGTATAAAATTGGTTGAAATTATTTTAACACGAAGCTCACGAAGAGTACACGAAGCACACGAAGCCCAACCTCCCAACACCTTAAAGAAATTAAAATCATTATTTAATTTCATATATTTCAATATTTTATAGTATACTAATATATTCTTATTTTTAAATAATATTTTTCATGGGTGGTTGTGGGCGGGGCTTCGTGTTCTTCGTGTGTCCTTCGTGAGCTTCGTGTCAATTTTTTTCTCAGACACTCGATTTTCCTCTTGACTTTCACCAAAAAATTATTTATCTTTGCATTCACTTCGTGCCGCTTTAGCTCAGTAGGTAGAGCAACGGACTGAAAATCCGTGTGTGCCCAGTTCGATTCTGGGAGGCGGCACTTCTTTATACCCTTAAGTCGGCTGAGATTTAGGGGCTTTGTTATTTTAAATCAATGAGTTACGCTCAAGTTGAAAAAAGCGGTCTAAACATGGCCGCTTTTTGTATTTTAAGTGGATTTTGAGGTGGTTTGGTCACAATTTGGTCACACACAAAAGAAAAATTTTAATTACTATGATAATTCAAACTTAATCCCTCTTTAAGGATTACTCATTGGCTGCTCCTAATTGCAGCTCTTGACATCTTTCTTTAAATAATTTGAATCCACTTCTGGGGTCATCTACGCTACTTCTAAATGCATTATTGATTTCATTTACAATTTCAATAATCTCCTCCTTAGCATCATCAATTATCGTTATATCGTAATCACTAACCCCCCCCTTTGAATAACCGCTAGCTGCGAAACATTCATTTATAACAAAAATGTTCATATCAGCTGCTGTATCACACTGAATTTTAATTTTACCCTTGTCTATCCAATTTTGTGTATCTGCCTTCTCATACCATTTTGTCAGAGTTTGTTCTCTCAGATTAAATATGCTACTTTTGTATCGAGAACTATTTGGATTTAGCATCATGTTATATTCTACATTGTCTTCAGCTATTAATTCCTTTAACATCAAATTTTGTTGTTTTAGTGCCTTCCATTGGCCTAAGTCATTGAATCCTGCTTGGCTAGCGGTTGAAAAGTCATCTGGTATACCCATGGTTGAAAATGCGGCTTGTTCATAAATTATGACTTTTTCTTGCTCTTCTTTTTTTTCAATGTTCCTTATTCTCTCAAGAGTTTCTTTAATCTTGCTAATAATATAATTCGTTCTATTCAGCTTTCCGCAAATAACTTTTTTTAATTGATATTTCAAATTTGAATTAATTGCACCAAGAGCAGGTTTTGCTAAATTTAGAGAATTTGATATCAATTGAATTACATCCTCTAAGTTATTACGGCCCCAAGTAATCGCTTTCAATGTACTTGTAATTCCACCTCCAAATGTAGAATTATTATCAATTACTAATGGTACTATTTTCCTATTTAATGCTATCGCAACCCCAACTTCTTGATTTACCCATGGCGAGTTTGCTGAATAATTTGAGATTATCACAAGAACAGCATCCGATGATGAAATTTTATCAATAACCTCTTTGCTTATTAAATCTCCAGCTACAAACTCTTTATCAAATACTGAATCTATTCCCATTTTTTTTAAAGCTGGGACAATTGCAGAAACCAATGAAAAATTCTGATGTCCGTAAGAAATGAAGACCTTCATATATTGTCCTTTATTTTTAAAAGTTATAACAAATTATTCAATAGATTTTGATGATAGGCTTCTATTAACTTTAATTTTTAAAAATCATTCAAGAAATAAGCCTATAATATTAAGACTTACTATACTTAAGGGAATAAATATAATAACAAAAGATACTGACGCAACAAACCAGCATACGGTATCATCATGATGTCTAATTTCCCAATTTCATCGAAATTCTAACCGTGTCAGATTTTGTTTTGTTGCCAACTTTATATTCAATATTAACCTTTAGTTCACCGAACTTATTTCCGATGTATAGTTCTTTTGCATACCCTCTGTATAATCGGTCTACGACAAAGAAGGCAGTGGTAAACTCCAAAGTGATTATTGCGTTTGGATTCTCAGGAGATATAATCGGCGAACTGATTGTGACATTTTTAATTTCAGTTGTTATTTCCACTCCCGGTTCTTGGTGGAAATAATCTAAGCGATGAAAGTCAGGTGGCCCAACAAGTTTTGCGTCTTTAGTTAGCATAGCAGTTCCGGTTATCGCTTGGGCAGTAACATTAACTTTTGTAGTTGGTGACCAATTTGAAATGCTGATATATAAATCGTCCGGTATAAATTTGATAATAACCTTTTCATTAAAGCATGGGAAGTGTAATCCTATGACAAAGAGTATTACTAGTGGTCCTATGATTATCTGAGCTTTTCGGGAAATAGGTAGTCTAGGAATTTCGAAATCCTTTATCCTTACTCCTGCAAGATATGGAGCCAGAAATAAAGCCAATGCTAATAGTAGTAATATCAATCCGAATTCAGATGGAAGCTTCAGAAGTTCGAGCGCATTTAATTTTTCCATTAGATTCCCCTCAATAAATAATAGTAGCGAATTTATGAACAATCAATGTACTTTTAAAATCCTGCGTCAGAAAAAGTTAATTACATTTACTGCAAAATTAAGAGATACTTTGCTTAAATGCAAGACTTTTATTTGAGCTGTCAAACTCATTAATAATAAATATATTTCTTTAATATACAACCTTCTTACTTTATGCTCATGCTTGAGTCCTGATTAGTAGTAGATGGTTGGATTGAACGTAGTCCATTCTTTCTTGCATCGAGACTATCAGAAGAAAGAGATGTGGTCTCCTCATAATTTATGTTTTTTAACGGTTCTACCAGAGTCACTTTTTTCGTGTTGGATAGCTTATATAATTCTATAGCAATAATAAAAAGAAAAGTAAGAGTCGTTATTATGATAGCAAATTTAACAAAAATAGAATTATGCTTATTGCTAACAAACTGATAGTAATCTTTTTTTGACATATAATTATATTTCAAAATAAAATACTCAAGACCTTCTTTGTCAACGAATTCGATATCATTATAGTAAAATTCACTGATTAAATTTTTAAAATCAGAATCAATACGAAAAATTTCTTTGCCATCTTCAATAATTTTATAGATAAATTCATGTGGTAGTTCTTGATTAGTGTTTTCATATAATGTAATAAATCTATTTTCTTTTTTATCAGTCATTTTTATTATTTTGAATGGTATATTAAGAAAGCAGAGAACAGCAAATAATATATAAGTGTGATTTTAAGAAAATTTTCACAAGCATTGTTTTATGCTACAGATATTTAGTTTTTTGTATACTAGTCCAATATGTATACGCAAGACGAAAAGTATATAAAGATTAAAATCCTTTTCAACATTTCTACTACGTAGCGAAGAAAAAAAAAGAATATCAAGGAATGAGATACAAGTGGGATAAACAAAAGTAAAAATAGTAAGCTATAATGAACTGTTGGTTGGAATCCTTTATGTCATCCTAACATATATTCATATTAAATATAGTAAATTATCGAAAAAAGTCAAGTTAAAAGTTAGTAAAATAAAGGAAATAGCCAGAACTACTAATAAATATAAGTTAAGTAGTTAATATTTTTATAAATAGAACAAAGTATGAAATATCTCTATCTGTCAGTACTTATAAGACTCCATCAGAAATTATGTAAAGAACTGTTTTCATATAACCAAAATCATCTTTTGCAAGAAAGACCATAGCAGGAAGAATAAGGAGTGTGTATATTAAGACCTTTTTGCACTCACACTTAATACATCATATAGTATGTAAAGTATATTAATTGATACAATATATTGTTTTTTTCGCTTGACTTTTAAAAATTTATTTCGTATTTTTCTATAACTGAAATCCTGTAAAAACCTCTGCGGGTACTAGTTGACCTAACAAATTATCAAGGCCTCCAGAGGGGACGAAGCCTATAAGCCCATACTGGCTGTCACAGGCGCGGAAGTATTGACCAACGAATTCGTCACAGTTTCAGGCTATATCTCATTTCACCCTTATGTAGGAAATAGATAAAAACCTCTATACTCTACTAATGGGTTTCTTATATACATACTTGTCTGCCACTTCACTTCAGAACTCTTTTCAATCCAATAGTTAATTCCATCTTAGTTTATTATTTTCACTCTCAGCGGAGCGAAGCCTCAAAAGAGCAGCGGAGCTGAGAGCGACTGTTGAATCGTTTATTAAAGCAATATAAACAAGAGTCCCCGCTCGGATGCTCCGTCTGAGACTCCGCATCCGGCGGGTCCTCAGAACCATAACCGAAGAAATAATAACAGAGGTGGTACTATGAAGATAAAAAGAGAAGCAGTGAGTGCAGTGCCTGAGACGGATATTATACTGTACACTGATGGAGCGTGTCCTTATAATCCTGGTCCAGGCGGATGGGGAGTCGTTATTAGGACAGGAGGTGAGACCAAGATTTATTCCGGTCGGAAAAGCTCAACAACATGTAACCAGATGGAGCTGACTGCCTGCATACAGGGCTTGAATAAGATAGCAGAGTATGCCACTCAGAAAGCCATCACAGTCTATTCAGACTCAACGTACGTTGTCGATACATTGAACAACAAATGGTACGTAACATGGCAATCAAATGGTTGGCGTACGAGTGCAGGAAGCCCTGTCAAGAATAAAGAGCTATGGACGAAGCTGTTGTCTGCTATTCAGAAGCTGACTGACCTCGGGTGTACTGTCTCTTTTCATCATGTCAAGGGACATTCCGGGAACCCGGGCAATGAGTTTGCTGATAGCTTAGCCAATAGTAAAGTGCAGATGTTCATTTCTTAGTCTCCATAGCTACTTTTCACTCCTGTTTTGGTCTTAAATTTAATCAATATTCGGCAGAAGAGTCCTCAAGAAGGATAATCTTCACCAGCCATACATTAAAATTTGTTTAAATTGCGAAAAATGATTGACTTTCAATCTAAATCTTTTTAACTTGTATTTAAACAATAATAACCAGGACACTCTGACACACGATATCGTAATATAAATATAAGTTGCTCCATAATATCCCGCAGGTTACATGCCTTGTCAGAGGCTCCTGGTGCCCTGTGGGATTTTTTATTATCTCATCATAAAACCTCGTATAACAAATTGAGTGGAGAAAAAGATGGAGTTTACCAATCCAACACTTCTCAAAGCAATAGAGGCTGTTCAACATGAAATAAGAAATAATCCTGATAAAGTTCAGGAGTCAAAAGATGTTATTAATCGATATGGCAAATTATTCCATCCCAATAACCTCAAGTCATTATCCGAAGAAGAATTCAGAGGCTTTTTAAACTTTAAAAATAACAAGCATTGGACAGGGATTCATCGTCAAGTAGGCGCACTAACAGCCAATATGAACCGATTACGAGAGGCACTTAATATTCTTCTTAATGAGGCCGAACCATTGGAAAAACGGTTGCGTAAAATAAGACCCGCAAGCAGCGAACCGTTTATTAAAGGATTAGCTCGTTCAGTCATAACTCCCATACTGTTTCTCGTATACCCTCAAAAGTACGGAGTTCTAAATGCTGTTGCAGAAGAAGGTCTTAAGCTGGCAGACATATATCCAGACTTATCATCCGCATCTGACTTTGCGGAACAGTATATTGAGGTTAATAATATACTCACACAAATAAGTAGCCAATTTGAATTACATTTATGGTTTGTTGATTGGATTTGGTGGAAGATAAGAGAAGTTGATATTAGCGAGGATGACGACACACCGAATAATGACGTAGCATTTACAGATACTAAATTCGGATTGGAAAAATATCTTCATGAGTTCCTATTAGAAAACTGGCAGAATCTGGACATTTCGAAAGAATGGGCACTCCTTGAAAAAGATGACGAGATTGTAGGTTCTGAATATAAAACAGATGTCGGGCGAATAGACTTATTAGCACATCATGTCACAAAACCTGAGTGGCTTGTGATAGAGCTAAAACGTAACCAAGCAGTCGATACAACTGTCGGACAAGTGCTTCGGTATATGGGATGGGTGAAAAAGAACCTTGCAAATTCAGATGAAAAAGTAAAAGGATTAATAGTCGCCAAAGAAGGTGAGATGACATTGAATTATGCATTATCTCAAATTAATAATGTCAGTGTAAAAAGATACAATGTTCAATTCGAATTATCAGATTATATTTTGGAATGAAATGGAATAAGTGTATGTAAAAACCATAAGGGAATTATGAACAACTTCCAGGATAAAGCAAACTTCATCTGGGGTGTAGCAGATGACATTTTGAGGGGTGCATTCAAGCAGCATGAGTATGGAGACGTGATTCTGCCGTTCGTGGTTTTGCGGCGGTTAGATTGCGTTCTAGAGCCACATAAGGACGCTGTAATTGATGCTTACAAGAAGTTCAAGGATAAGCTTCAGGAGGACCAGCTGGAGCCTGTTCTCATTAAAGCCACCTCGGGATTGAATTTCTACAACACTTCTAAATTCGACCTGCAACGACTCTCACAGGACGCGCCTAGCATTGAAATCAACTTCAATAACTATATAAACGGCTTCAGCAAGAATGTCTATGAGATTATAGATAACTTCCAGGTGGAAAAGATAAAAACCAAACTGAGCAAGAATAATCTGTTGTTCATGCTCGTGGATAGATTCACGGAAGTGGACTTGCATCCCAACATTGTCTCCAACCATGACATGGGATATATCTTTGAGGAATTGTTGAGACGGTTCTCTGAGATGTCCAATGAGACCGCCGGAGAGCATTATACGCCCCGTGAAGTGATACGACTGATGGTGAACCTGCTGTTTGCTGAGCATACCGATAAATTGCAGGGTAAAGGTATCATACGAACCGTCTATGACCCTGCCTGCGGGACTGGCGGTATGCTGACCATTGCCAAAGAGCACATCGAGAAGAATATCAATCCTGACCTTGAAGTTGTCATGTATGGTCAGGAAATCAATGAACAGACCTATGCCATCGCTAAATCAGATGTCCTGATTATGGGAGAAGATGCAGAGAATATCAAGTCGGGTACAAGTTTCAGCAACGATGGATTCAAGGGCAGGAAGTTCAATTTCATGCTCTCTAATCCACCTTTTGGTGTGTCCTGGAAGAAAGAGCAGGATTTTATAACAGAAGAATCCAATGACCCTTATGGTCGCTTTCATGCAGGACTACCACGCGTCAGTGATGGCGCACTGCTGTTCCTTCAGCATATGATGTCTAAGATGGAGCCTACAGGCAGTCGTATCGCCATCATCTTCAATGGCAGTCCGCTGTTCACTGGTGATGCAGGCAGCGGGGAGAGTAATATCCGCAAGTGGATAATCGAGAATGACTGGCTGGAAGCGATTGTTGCCATGCCCACTGAGCTGTTCTATAACACCGGAATTGCCACATACATCTTCATTGTCACCAATAACAAGCCAGAACGGAGGCGAGGGGAAGTACAGCTGATAAACGCTGTCGAATTTTCACAGAAGATGCGGAAGAGCCTCGGTAATAAGCGCAATTACATAACAGATGAGCAGATAGGCGAAATCACAGAGATATACAAACAGTTTGAAGATGGAGAGTACTGCAAGATATTCGATAATGAGGATTTGGGGTATACAAAAATTACTGTTGAGCGTCCCTTGACTGATGATGGGATTGTGCAGCTCGATTCATCGAATAAGCCAAAACCGGATTCAAAGCTCAGAGATTATGAAAAAGTACCCTTGAAAGATGACATCGATGCATATTTCGAGCGGGAAGTGAAACCACATGTCCCGGATGCATGGATGGACAGGAGCAAGGATAAAGTCGGCTATGAAATCAACTTCACCAAATATTTCTACAAATATAAACCACTGCGTTCTCTGGATGAGATAAAGGCAGATATACTGGCACTGGAAGGAGAGACAGAAGGATTGCTGAAGGAGATATTGGATTGAACAAGCGATATCCTGAATATAAAGAGAGTGGAGTCGCAAGTATTGGATATGTACCAAAACATTGGTACATCCAAAAACTTAAAAGATGTTTTTATGTGAATAGTGGTGATTTTCATGATTCTGGAAATGAAAGAGATGATGGTTTTCCAATATATGGAGGTAATGGTTTAAGGGGATACTCATCAACTTATAATAGCGAAGGAAAAATGCTTTTAATTGGAAGGGTGGGTGCAAAATGTGGGAATATACATTTAGTAGATGGTCAATATTGGGTTTCAGAACATGCTTTAAAAGTAAATCCGAAAAAAGAATTTATTCTTAAATATTTTTATTATTTGCTTGAAAATATAAATTTAAATGAGTTTGCTATTCAGACTGCTCAACCATTAATTAATTCCACGATTGTGGTGGATAGATATAGTGCAATCCCACCTATAAATGAACAACAACAAATCGCCAATTACCTCGACCACAAGACACAAAAAATAGACACCCTCATAGAGAAAAAGCAAAGACTCCTCGAGCTCCTGAAAGAGCAGCGTACTGCAATCATCAACCAGGCAGTCACTAAAGGGCTGGACCCGAATGTACCAATGAAGGATTCAGGTGTTGAGTGGATTGGGGAGATACCGGAGCATTGGGAAATAAGAAGATTAAAGTTTCCTGCAAAATTAATCAATGTAAAAGTAGAAAATGCAAATAATAATCTAAGATATATTGGCTTAGAAAATATAGAATCCTGGACAGGAATTCTATTAGAAAGTGAAAATCAAAGCGACTTTGAAGGTCAGGCTAACTTATTCAAATCGGGAGATGTTTTGTTTTGTAAACTGAGACCTTATTTAGCAAAAGCTTATAAGGCTTTCGAAGACGGTGTTTGTACAAGTGAACTTTTAGTTTTGCGTCCTAAAGAAGTAATCCAATCGTATTTATTCTATTTTTTAATTAATCCTAATTTTATTGAGGTTGTGAATTCATCCACATACGGAGCTAAAATGCCAAGGGCTAATTGGGATTTCATTGGTAATCTTTTATTAACTGTTCCAAAATTGGAAGAACAAGAACAAATCGTTGAATACCTTGATGTGCAAACACAAAACATAGATGAGACAATCAGGAGAGAAAATAAGAAAATAGAACTCCTCAAAGAGTACCGTCAATCCCTAATATCAGATGTCGTTACAGGTAAAATTGATGTGAGGGATTGGAATGGGTAGAGTACTACAGGCATCATGCACATGCGGCTATGAATCTGAAAGTCTCCTGCTCGGCGGTGGTATGATGGACTTTCGTGACAGGTGCAATGTACCATATTACTGTGACTATTGTGAAATCGTTTCAACAGCAAATATCATAAAGAAGCCTGGAGCCAAGACGGATGATGACTTGATATCGTCAGAGGATTCGGATAATATCACACATGATATAAAGTGCAAGAAGTGTGGAAGGAAAGTTCAGTACTATGGTCAAGTCAGACAAAATGATTTTGAATCAGAGACTGACTATATCTTTGGATGGAATTTTGGTAACAACAAAATATATCTCTTGAAAGATG
>JAFGOE010000097.1 GCA_016926625.1 Candidatus Zhuqueibacterota bacterium | reverse complement strand
CGGATGAGATCCTCGGTGCTTTTCCAGTTGTGATCGTTTTTATTGTAGCCCCAGTGATCATTCATGGTCATGCATGTCTCCCAATCCACCCCGGGGATACCCTTGGCCGGGATCTGCTGCTCCGGTGTTCCGAAATCCCCTGCGCCCTCCTCACCTTTGGCAAATCCTTCCATACCGGATCTGCTGGCACCGACACGGTTATTGATAATGATATTCGGCTGCAATCCCCGAACATAATTATACAAATCCCTTCCGTATTCGCGATTCCAGGTTGATTCCCATTCACCGTCGAACCACAAAACGCCGATCTCACCATAATTATGAACTAACTCTTTCAATTGATTTTTCATGTATTGAATAAAACGTCCGAAATCTGCTCCTTCTGTGCTCCTGTCTGTCTCCCATTCTCTGCGAGGCAGATAATCGGGGTGATGCCAGTCCATGATCGAATGATACCAGCAGATCTTAATGTCCTGCTTGCGACAAGCCTCTGCGATCTCTGACATTATATCCCGCTGAAAAGGGGTGGACATGACATCGAAATCGGTGTATTTAGAATCGAACAGGCAAAATCCATCATGATGCTTGGAGGTGATGACGATATATTTCATGCCTGTCTCTTTCGCTAATGCAACCCATTCATCGGCATTGAATTTTTCCGGATTGAATTGATGAATGAACTGGTCATAGGTATCGATAGGGATTTCAGCGGTCGATCTTATCCATTCACCATGACCAGTCTCGCCATTCCATTCACCTGCAGGAATGGCATAGAGCCCCCAGTGGATAAACATCCCGAAACGGGCATCGCGCCACCATGCCATGCGTTCGTCTTTATCCAATTCATTTTTTTGTGAAGTAAGACACGATAATTGGCTGATGATAACAATGCTTACTGTTATAATCGCTACAATCAAAACAGCGTTCTTAAGTTTCATGAATTCATCCCTTTAATTATTGTTAATTAACGAATTAATAACTATATTGTTCCTGTTAATATTTCAGGTAAAGATCAGAGAGATAGTATGATCAGGGAGTAGACGCGTCGTTCAATGAATAATCAACATTTTACTGAAAGCATCTCCATGATCCGTGGCGATTCTGCACAAGTAGACTCCTGTGGGAACGAGTCGATTATTCGTGTCTTTACCATCCCAGGTGATATTGAATTCGCCCGCATATCGAAGTTCGTGTAGCAGCGTTTTTACTTCCTGCCCCAAAATATTATAAATAGTCAGATCCACGTTCGTCTTACGTGGTAACTGGAAAGTGATCGTCGTTTCTGCGCCATCCTTCAAGCGAACGGGATTAGGATAGTTCGACAGGAGTGCCACTTCCGGAATAGTCGCATCGTAAACGGACATGAGTTCAATTTTCCCGGTCAGGTGCTGCAGAGTATGCAACGAATTCGAATTATCAAATACGCAATACCAGTCGCTTGATCCGTCAAATTCAAATCCTATAATATCCGATTTGCTTTGATAGGATGTGTGAAATCCCTGAAATGAATTGCCTGCTGTAAAATCATCATAATTAACTTCATCCATGATGACAAAATTAGTACGTCCAACCGGTTGTTGGATAAACTGATAGGCATATTGGTTTAAATCGTCAAATATATCGGTTCCCCTGATGATCTGAAACGGAACATGGTAGTTGATATTCAAATAGAATCGTTTATCATCAAATTGGGGAATGGCCATATCCTCACCCAGGTAAGAGTAACCTTCGGCATCGATGGTCATCGAAACAGTATATTCCCTATCAGCCTGACTGTTGCTAACGATGCGCAGCAGATGGCTGGAATCGCAAGCAGGTACATTCCCATAGTCGCTTTGCATCTTGGCATGATACGGCCTATCCGTGCCCACAATGAACGTCACCTTCCCCTGGATATCTGTAACACCGTACGTAGCAAACCACAATTCTCCATCCAGTCCTGGTGTGTATAAAATAATTCTGGCTCCGTCTATGGGATTACCATTTTTATCCAATGCGTAGATGTAGATAGTCGACTGTTCGCGGGTATATCTGTCGGTCACAGGAATAAACGATCCATCGCTTTTCCAGCGGAACACACTGCCAAATTTCTTGTTCCAGCCACTTCCCAGATACATGTATGGATTATCGATGGCATCATCCCAATGGATCCAGCCTTGATCCCAGAATTCGTTCCACACATGGTCGGTCGAGTATGAACCCACGTTCGCGGCAGGGATGAGAGCTGCTCGTGCGATGGCCGCCCGCATATCGCCATACTCTCCACAGCGGCCGATGTGCTTGCGATAGATCCTCACCGGCTGGTGAGGGCGCTCTTCATTCGATGTGAACGTCATGCTGCGGTTCAACCATCGGCTGAGAACATTGATGGCAGGATCGGCACCTGGCAGTGATCCTCCAAATTGATTCCATACAATTTTGCACTCTTTAAGTAGGTCTTTTAATAATGCGTATCCCGGATCGTTGTAATTGAACAAAAAATCTCTCCAGAAATAACCATTCTCAGGGCTCGTGATGTTATTGCTGTGCGAATAGTTACTTTCGATGATTTCAGGGTCGATAAAGGCAGGAATCTCATCGGAAATTTTCGGATGAACGATGTACCAGTAATAGATATCGCGCGGAACTTCCACTTCCGGTGTGTCCAGATATTTAGCTTTCCGATATTTAGTTGTCGAATAATAGTCCAGATCGTTTTGAGAAGAACCGTAATCGATAACTTCGACATAATCTAATACTAGGCATTGCTATTCGTATCGTTTGGATATTTAAATGCAATTCGAGTCGCTTCCAGAGGAGTTGATAATTTAGAGTCATTATTCACTTGCGATATGAACACCAGAAATAAAAATCACCGTCAATAAACTATAATCTCTTAATCTGAAGTTCAGGCATCCATTCGGCATCATCGATCATATAATATTCGATTCATCGTCTTTTCAAATTTAAATTGACACTACGTGGTAGTTTAAAAAGAACAATTAAAGCAAAATTAAATTAAAATTTACTCTCACCTCCTTACTGGTTAGTGTTTCGATCGATTAATTTAATTTACCTGAATTAAGAATCAAATGTGAAAATTGAGAAAATCCCGATTAAAATCATTATGAGCGTAAAAAAATGTAAATTGAATCTGTATACAACAGAGTCTAAATATGTGCAGTGATAGATATATATCAAATATTGCCCATCAGTAACCTATATCGATGTCGACAACGGTTCTTGAAAAATGTTTTGTAAAATGATCGTAGCCGTTCCTAATGCTACCGAATAATCGGGGAGAGATGATTCCAGCAGTTGAAATTTACGTTCGACTCCCAGCGTATAACCGTTCTTTAATGTTTCTCGTATCGGATCCAGGATAAAATCTTTAGCTTTTGCAATTTCGCCACCGATGATAATAAGGCTAGGGTCCAATAAATTGAGAACACTCAGTAACTCTTTGCCAATAATTTCCCCTGTATCTTTGAAAAATCTGATGGCGATCTCATTTTCGAGCTCACACGCCTTAATCAGGTGATGAATCTCGAGTTCATTGATGGATACGGACTGATCTCCGATGAGCAGGTGATCATCATAGAAATGACAGTAATCCCTGAGAATTTTTTGTATATTGATAGTAAATGAATTTGTTTCTCCTGCGAACATATTCGCACCGCGATAGATATCATTGTCGAGTATCAGTCCAAAACCGACTCCAAAGACATCGCGATCGATCATCACCAATGTAAAAACGATATGATTGTAGCCATTCGCCTTTCCAAACCACTTTTCTGCCAATGCGGCAGCATTAGCATCGTTTTCGACATAGATCGGTATATCAAAATATTGTTTCAGTGAGCGTTCGAGATGAATGGGCTGTTGAGAGGGGGGGAGTAGGCTGGTTTTGATGATGACACCATCGGAGATGTCGACGAGACCCGAAACCCCGACACCTATTCCAAGGAGCTGATGTCTCATTATTTTCTTCATGTCCAGCACATCATCGATGATTTCGATTACCTTGCGATCTATGTCAGAAAGTGAATTGAATCGTTTGATTTTGATTTTCTTCTCGGCGATCAATTGAGAATTCAGATCGACAAGAACGGCTTGTATCTCGTTAATTTCAAGTTGAATTCCAACGACATAGCCGTAATTGCCACAGATTTTCCATAAAATGGGTTTTCGGCCGCCCAATTTAGTTGAACTCCCGATGCCAATTCTGGAGACCATACCTTCTTTTTCAAGGTTTTTCAAAATATTTTGAACGGTTGATGGTCGCATGCCGGTGATTTTCGCTAAATCGGCTCCGGATATAGGTGCTTTGGTACGAACCAGGTTGAGGACTGTATTGCTATTTAGGTTTTTTAATAAGCGATGATTGCCTACTAAAATTTTACCGGAGTTATGATTCATGTCAAATTGGGCAACAAATGGAGTAAAAGGTTTAGTTTATTTTTATTTAAAAAAAACCAACTTCAATATATAAAATTATATTCGGTTTGTCAAGCACAATTTTAAATTTTTTTAATATTTTTTTCATTCTATTCAATACAGTGTGATGATGGTCATTACCATTATCTTTCCCTTCGTCAAGTCCTTGCTAATGCACAATGACTGAATCAGCTGAGCAATGCTAGGATTGATTTCAATGAATGTAACGACGAACTGGATATTTTATGTCTTACAACCCAGTGCGAGTGGCACAATTAAGTTCTAGCGTATTATGTGAGCAAAATCATTGTTTATCAGGCAATCGATTCCGTGATCGATTAGTTTTGTATACTATTTTACTAAATCCTAAAAAATAACTTGACAAATCTAATTATTTTTTTATTTATTTGAAGGTACTTGGATGTTAATGTTAATTTTTACAGAAAAAATGATCAAATAGCACCTTTCAGGCCCGGTGCTGATTGATGGATCCGCTTATAAAAACAAAATTGATTTTTAATGATATGAAAATCATAAATCAAAAGGATTAATTATGTCTTGTTCACAGATCAATCGCCATGTTTCAAAATTAAAAGAATCTTTTCTAAAATTGGCCTTCCCAATCATCGGTCTGGCATCCATCATCTGGTTTCTGATACGAGTGATCCCGAAACCGAGTCGTGCCACCTACCCATGCATGAGAGTAGCATTCCCGTTCGCATCCAGTTTTATCATCTGGTTAGTGGGTACGTTTACCACCATCACGGCTTTTAAAATCGCGAGACGTCGTCTCCAAAAGGCGCGCTACGTCATGGCAATCGTATTCGTTGTAATTGGATTGTGCACCGGAGCATATGTCCTCGTTCAAATGAAAACGCCCGCTGTCGCAACGATCCTCTACAACTATGAACACCCGGCGAACCAACCTGTAGGTGAAGCAAAGGGGATCTTCCCGGGTAGGGTAGTCTGGGCATGGGATCCTGATGCAACCAATGAACACCAAACCGGTAGAGACGATGGGAAAATCCTTGTGAGTGAAGATGATGATTACTATTTCCTGATAAAAAACAATGATCAATTGGTCATTAATACCATGATGGATAAAGTGATTTTGAATGTAACCGGTGATTCCACATTAGCAGATGCATTGCATGCGTTATTTCGATATCATAATCGTAAAAAAAATGGTTCAGACATCTCCTATACTCCTGGTGAAAAAATTGTAATCAAAACAAACGCCACGTCCATCTCTCAGGGTGACGGCGGGCAGCCCTGGCACAACTGGGAACCTACGCAGCTGATCAAGCAGAAACCGACATGGTGGGCGCATCCCGATGTGGTGGAGACAACGCCGCAGGTCGTCCTTGCTGTGCTGCGACAGTTAATCAATGAAGCGGGCGTACGGCAGCAGGATATCTACATCGGTGATCCAATGAAAAATGTATACAAGCACTTATTCGATTATTGGAAATCTGAGTTTCCGGACATCAACGTGCTTGGAAATGATATCCGTTTTAATGGTTTGGACCTCGTTGCTCTGGATCGGGAACCGGTGGAAACGACTGAGTCAGATGCTATATTTTATTCGGACAGGGGATCGGTGATGAAAGAAGCGGTTTCCGATAAATTGTATACCATTTACGAACAGGCCTCGTATATGATAAACATCGCCTCACTTAAAGCACATGCATGCGCCGGTATCACACTTTGCGCTAAAAATCATTTTGGATCCCAGGCGAGACAAAATGCATTTCATCTGCATGACGGCCTCGTCGCTGCAGAAAATGATAATCCGCGTCGTACCAACTATGGAATGTATCG
>JAFGOE010000096.1 GCA_016926625.1 Candidatus Zhuqueibacterota bacterium | reverse complement strand
GCCGCGTCAAGAGCCACAGGGACCATGCCACCCCAGGCCAGGATGCTGATATCCTTGCCCTCCTTCGCTATGGCAGCCTTGCCGATGGGAGTCCGATACATCTCCTCCGGCACCTCCTCCTTTTTCAATCGATATAATCTCTTGGGTTCCAGGAATATAACCGGATCAGGATCCTCGATGGATGATATGAGTAACCCCTTGGCATCCACCGAATTTGACGGTATAACAACCTTCAGGCCGGGGACATGCGCAAAATGAGCCTCCGTACTCTCGGAGTGATGCTCGAGCGCCCTCACGCCGGCGCCATAGGGCGCGCGAATCACCAGTTGCGCCGAATATCTGCCCTGACTCCGATGACGGAACCGCGCGGCGTGACACAGTATCTGATCAAACGCCTGATAGATAAATCCCATAAACTGTATCTCAGCCACCGGTTTGAGTCCGTTGATCGCCATCCCGATCGCGGCGCCCGCGATTGAGGACTCTGCCAGAGGCGTATCCATCACCCGCTCGGCTCCGAACTTCTCGATCAGTCCTAACGTCGCCCTGAACACGCCTCCATCCACCCCCACGTCCTCTCCCAGAACGACTACCGTCTTATCCTCTTCCATCTTTTGATGTAATGCTTCATTTATCGCCTGGATCATTGATTTTCGTGCCATTACTTTATCTCTCCTCCCTTTGTCAGATCTTCAACCTCCTGCAATTGCTCCCTTAGATGCCAGGGCATGTCGTGATACATGTATGCGAACATGCTGGACGGATCCGGGGTCTCCGTATTCTCGTACTGCTTCACGGCTTCCTCTACCTCTGCCGTGAGCTTTTTTACTAATTTTTCATCCTCCTCCTCTGTCCAGTTCCTTTTTTTAAGGAGAAACTTTTTCAATCGCTCGATCGGATCTTTTTTTAGCCACTCATCGACTACCGCTGCGTCGCGATACCGTGTAGCATCGTCCGCTGTGGTATGATCCCCCATGCGATAGGTCACAAGCTCGATCAGGGAGGGCTTAAAGTCCTTACGAGCCAGTTCGACATACTTTTTTATCGTTTCATACACGGCGAACACATCGTTACCGTCCACACGGACGCCCTCTATATCGTAGGCAGCCGCCTTTTCGGCCACCGTCTTCGTGGCAGTCTGCTTCTCAAACGGCGTCGAGATCGCCCAGTGATTATTCTGGATGATAAACACCACCGGGACCTTGTATACCGCAGCCATATTCAGACTCTCATGGAAATCACCCTGCGATGTCGATCCGTCACCCGAAGATGACACGACAACACTCTTCTCTCCTTTCAACTTGGCCGCAATCGCTATCCCCACCGCATGACACAAATGAGCGCCGACCGTGATACAGGTCGGCAGAATGCGTTTGTCGTCCGGGATCCTTGCCCCCCGCTCGTATCCGCCCCAGTATAAAAATTGATCTGTAAGCGGCAGATCAAGCGTAAAAAGAGCACCAAACTCACGGAACGCCGGAACAAACCAGTCACCTTCCCGCAACGGTAGCGCCATCCCGATGTTCGCTGCCTCCTGGCCGCGGACTGAGGCTAATGTGCCCAGACGTCCCTGGCGCTGCAGACTCAGCGCCTTCTCATTCCATAACCGCGTCAGCACCATCATGCGGTACATTTTATGAATATCCTGATCATTCAGATCTGCGATCTGCTGCTCATCACAGTTCCCATGCTCATCCAGGATTTGAATTAGTTGTTTTTTCATATGATCTCCTGTTTCTTGTGTTGACTTGTTGATTCCTTGCTTATTCCAACATATTACTATCCCTTTTACTATCACCCCATGCCATTGAATTATCATCGCATCAATAAATTTATCGCGCCTCGAAGTAAAATCGCTTCCTCATCATTATCATCTTAAAAAGCCCGAGCGCTTTCCTTTATGCCGATATGACGTGTTATCGATCTGGGATTAAACCCATAATCGCTCAATCGTCTCTTAAATACCACCGCGAACTGCCTGAGCAATTCTCTCTTGATCGTTAATGAGTCCGGTTCGTGATCAAGCACGAGTGCCATGGTCGTCAACCTGACATTGTCCAGACCACAGGGCCGGATGTAACGAGAAGGGCTCAGATCGCCGGTCACGTTTAATGCGAAGCCATATCCCGTGATCCACCTCGAGACATGCACACCCATGGATGCGATCTTTTGGCCATCGTACCACAGTCCTATCTGAGCTGCCTCATCCCTCCTCCGGTAAGCATCGATGCCAAAGGACTTCAATGTTCTTAAAACGACCTCCTCCAGTTTGGACATGTATTCCGAGACATTCCGTTCCTCCGGATTCAGCTTCAGAATTGGGTAGAAATTGATCTGTCCAGGCCAGTGGTAGGTTAATCCTCCTCCGCGAATCGTCTTGATCAGTTTGATTCCCTCCTTCTCAAACTCCTCCAGCGGCCTCAACATATCGTCAGGATTCAATTCTCTGGCCCCGACCGTGAGACATGGTTCATGGGAGGTGAGCAAAACGGTATCACTCACTTCATCGACGCGCCGCAGCTCCATTAAACTCTGAATGAGACGATCCGTTTGCTCAAGACTCGTCAGCCCGGGCTCTAAAATCTCAATCGGCGCAGTACGCACTGTTGTTTCATGATTGACATTGTTTTTTTGCATTGTATTCATCATGCCTTAATCGAAATCACCTGATTTTGAAATTTACCGTTTATAAACGAATTTATATTATCGATGGATGTCTCTAAAATGCGCTCCAGGGCTTCATGACTGTAAAAGGCTATATGGGGCGTGAACACCACATTCTCCTTGCTCAGCAAGATATGATCCTTCACGATCTTGCCCATGTCCTCCAATTTCTGCGGATCATACAACAGTTGCTTTTCCTCTTTGATCAGTCCTTCACCCTCTAATACATCAAGTCCGATCCCTGACAGAATTTTTGAATCGAGAGCCTCGATCAAGGCTTCGGTTTCGGCTACTCCCCCTCGTGACGTGTTTATCAGTACTGCTCCTTTTTTTATCTTCTTGATCGAGTCCCTGTTTATCAGATGATGCGTATGTTTGTTGTAAGGGACATGAAGCGTTATGATATCCGAATTAGCCAGCAGTTCGTCCATGGATACGTATTTGAATCCAAGCACCTCTGAAATCATCTTGTTCTTATTCACATCGAACACGATGACGTTCATATCGAAGCCCTTGGCGATCCTTATCACGTTTAAGCCAATAAAGCCTGCTCCGATGACTCCGAGAGTCTTCCCCTTGAGGTCGAAACCGATCAATCCATCGATCGAAAAATCCCATCGTATCGTCTTCATGTAAGCCTTGTGCACGTTGCGCGAGAGCGATAAGATCAGGGCAAATGTATGCTCGGCCACCGTATTCTCTCCGTAAAACGGAACGTTGAACACGCCGATGCCTCGTTTCTCACAAGCCTCCAAATCGATATGATCGAATCCTGTCGAGCGTGTTGCGATCGCCTTCAAGTTTGGCAAGCGGTTTAGAACCGATTCATCAATAATCGAATAGATAAACACAGATACGATATCGAAATCCTCGATATGTTTCACATTCTCAGCGTTAAGCGGATCGTGAAAGAATTCGACGGTATGCCCCTTTAAGCCTCGTCGCAGAATTGTTTTCTCCCACCCTTTGATTTCGAAAAATGCGATTTTCATCTTAAATCCTCACTAGTAACTTTAATGGGTCCGACGGGCAGAATTAGCGCCCGCCGGACATTTGATTTAACTCACCGATTCGTCCCGACTGACATTCGTTGAGGACGGTATCGAGAGCCAGGAAGTTAGTCGCCATATAACACTATCGGATAAGCTTAGCGGCTGCTTTATATTTCTCCTGTACCGCGCTCCAGTTGACCACGTTCCACCAGGCTTCCACATAATCAGATCGTCTGTTGTTGTATTTCAGATAGTATGCATGCTCCCATACGTCCAATCCCAGAATCGGCACAGCTCCTTCTCTGATGGGTGAATCTTGATTCGCCGTGCTGCTCAGTACTAACCCGCCCTTCTTTACGCTGAGCCAGGCCCAACCGCTTCCGAACCGGGATGTCGCGAGGTTAGAGAACTGTTCTTTAAACGCCTTAAAACTACCGAATTTGGCAGATATGGTCTTTTCCAGCTCGCCATCCGGCTCCCCGCCAGCATGGGGACCCATGATCTCCCAGAAAAGAGCGTGATTGACATGACCGCCACCATGGTTGAGAACCGCCGAACGAATCGATTCCGGCAGCGAATTCAAATCCGCCAGCAACTCCTCAACGCTGCTGGCCTTAAAATTTACTGATTTCAACGCCTCGTTCAATTTGGTTGTATAGGCCACATGATGCTTATCATGATGCAGTTCCATGGTCTTAACGTCTATATATGGCTCTAGCGCATCGTATGCGTAAGGTAATTCCGGTGTCTTGAAATTCATGGCAAACCTCCATTTGTTATGTCTAAAATCCCGCGACCATCTTCTTAACGTTATATTGAAGGAATAGTCGTATCGGATGTTTCATGTTCGTTTATAATTTATCATTTGGTTTAAATAAGACTATTTTCTACCTATTTAGCCGTAAAATTTTTTATTCATCGCTTTGCAATAGTTTCTCATTCGACATAAAATCACTCAAGGTAATGTTATCAAAGTAAGAAGTAAACTCTCCCTGTATCTCTCTCATGGTTTTACGAATACGGCAGTAGTCATATCGACTACACGGCTCAGTCTGTTCATTTTTTAAACATCCGACCACAGCCAGCGGGCCATCGATCGCTTCGATGACTCTGCCCAGTGTTATTTCATCAGTCCCCTTGATTAAATAATAACCACCCTTCACCCCCTGTATCGATGCGATAAACGAGTAACGAGCCAACTTCTGCATTAACTTACCCATCAGCTCCAGAGAAATATCGTACTTCTCGGCTAATTCCCGAGCAGTCGTCAGTTCACCTTTATTTTTTTCCGACATGTAAACGAGCGCGATCAACGCGTATTCGACTTTTTTACTGAATCGTAGCATCTGTTTCTCTGTTTTTCATAAGGAAGCAATTAATTTTACACTAATTATTAAATAGTCTTTTTTTAGTCCTATTTTATACGCATGAAAATTGAAAAGGTTCATCAATTACAATAAATATTATTTTTTTTTGCAACTTGACAACCTTTTTTCGTAAACTATGTCTAAGAGTATGAAAATGGCGGAGTATACATGGAAAGAGATGAGGAATTACTCATTTATAACGCGCAACATGGGAACCAGCATTCCTTCGAAATTTTGGTTCAACGATATGATCGAAAAATATTAAACTTAATTCTTAGCATGGTCGATAATGAAGATGATGCACAGGATATATACCAGGAAATCTTCATTAGAGTATTCAATTCTCTCAATCAATTTAAGTATCAGAGCCAATTTTATACCTGGTTGTTCCGTATTGCGATAAATACCATCATCAACCATCGCAAACGAATATCATCGATTCGACACAGCGAAACAATACACGATGGGATTTTCCTGGAGACCTTCAGCAGCAATACCGGAGATCCGGAGAAGGAGATCATAAATAATGAACTGGATAGTGCACTCAGGCATGCTTTATCAAAATTATCACCTCAGTTGAGGGCAGTTTTCACACTACGTCACTATGATGGATTAAAACTAGTGCAGATAGCAGATTTATTGTCGTGTTCAGAGGGTACCATAAAAAAATATTTATTCAGAGCGACACACAAACTGCAACATGAATTAAGACAATTTTATGAGGATTAGCATGAACGATTGTAAAAAATTCAGACAAATGATGTGGCTTTCCGTGTACGAAGAGCTATCATTAAATGAACAAGAGGCGCTGAATAACCATTTAGAACGATGTAAAAATTGTCAATTCGAATATTCACAAGTTAAAAAAACTGTCGATGCATATTACAGGATTCAGCCCGTTCAGGCATCACAGAAAGTCCTTGAATCCTTCCGACAGGCACTGCACCAGAGACTGTTGAACGAACGAGCTCGAAAAGCCCGGCCATCATGGATATCCGGACTGTCAGAGATATTACAATATCATAAATCTTTAGTTTTCCAGGTCTCCACATCGATGGCGATATTTATCCTTGGCATATTCCTGGGGAGGTATATCCTGTCCGATACCCAACATGTCCCGACCGAACCAACCGATATGTCATTTAAAAATACTATTGGCATCGATTATATCGATATCGATCCGACGACACGTAACATTAGAATTGCCTATAATTCCGTGCAATCGGAGACCATTGAAGGGAACATTAATGATTTACCGATTCAACAACTTCTGATGGAAACCCTGACTACATCAGCGCACCCCAATATCAGGCTAAAGAGTGTCCGTGCATTATCCAGGGTCACTTCTTATAACCAAGAATTATTTAATTCACTGGTCGATGTGGTCAATAACGATGAAAACAGTGGAATCAGGTTAAAGGCAATAAAATTAATCAATAGTTTCCCGGCTTCGAGCATTGATACAGAAGATCAAATATCATTTTACGTAAGTACGATCTTAAAAGAACAGAACAGTTCGATCAGGAATGAAGCGATAAATGGATTATCCATGATATCGAATCAGGAATCCAGGAATCTACTGACCAATCTTGCTCAGCATGATGACGATGAGTACCTGCGTTATAAATCCGGTAGAATGAAATTTCAAAGAGTCATGAACGAGGAAGAAAATATCGAATAATTCAAGACTTATTTTACTTTAATAAGAATCCCGACTAATATGACGTTAATAACACAGGGATTATGATCATCTAAGAACGGTTTATTGAAAGAAACACCTGTCGATTACAATTTTATTCAAATGAGATAATCAGTAAGTCATAATCTTATCACATAATCAGGAGGTAATAAAATGAAAAAAATAATCTTGACAATCAGCTCAGCAATTATATGTTTGCTGTTACTCACCTCAATTTACGCTCAGGAGGAACTACGCAAGGAAGGTTCCCATTACGTCGCCGAATTTGAAAAAGAGTTCAAGGTCGCTGACGACGGGAATCTCGTCATCAAAGACGTTCAAGGAGACATCACGATCAAAACCTGGGATCAACAGCTGGTCAAAATCAACGAAGTTGTCAGAATGGACGTGTATACAAAGACGGAAGCCGAGGCAGTGGTAAAGGATATGAAGACAAGGTATCAACAACAAGGGAACACGATAACCATTGGCGCAGAGGGTTCTTTTCGTTCGTATATGCAAAGTGCTTATACCATTCAGCTCCCCAAAAAATTCAATGTCGATGTAAACACCCGTGGTGGTGATATCGAAGTCTTCGATCTCGCGGGCAGAGCAAACTTACGTACTTCCGGCGGCGATGTCGCTCTAAACAACGTCAATGGCGTCGTCGATGTATCGACATCCGGCGGAGATGTGAAGGTGTACAAAAATACAAATTCTGTTGCTCTTAAGACCTCCGGTGGTGATATAGAAATCATCGATGTAATGGGCGCAGTCGATGCCAGTACCTCAGGCGGTGATATACTGGTTCAGAATAACCGTGCGAACGTTTCGGTAAAGACATCGGGTGGCGACATTGTCCTGGAGAATGTAGGATCCGGGGTATCGGCCAAGACATCAGGAGGTGATATCGCGATAGACGGTACCGAGGGTGATATATCAGTCGCCACATCCGGTGGGGACATCAAAATTAAAAAAGTAAAAGGTACAGCCAAGGCGATGACATCCGGTGGTGATATCGATGCGAATGACGTCGCCACAGGTATCGTCGTGAGTACATCAGGTGGCGACATTCGCTTACATAATATCGAGGGTTTCATGGAAGGATCTACATCCGGTGGTAATATAGAAGCTGAAATGACGCTCACCGACTTTTCAAAGGATCATCATGTAAAACTCTCCTCTTCTGCCGGAGACATCACACTCTACATCCCTGAAAAATTGCCGGCTACCATCAGTGCCAAAGTCAATATTCGTCAAGGAGGCTGGAAGGTTCGTACGCGCGACTATGAGATTCAGACCGACTTCGATCTGGAGAAGAAGGTTGAAGGGGAAAAAGATGACATCCAATCGATCACTGCTCAGGGTAAAATTAACGGCGGTGGTGATTTGATCAGCATAGAGACCAATAATAGCAATATTAGAATTTTAAAATTGAAATAACTCGACCACAATATACAAAATCAACACTTGCAATCGTAATGATTCTTTGATATATTTAGAATAAGTTAAACAACAGCTTATTCACATTTAACCGGATCAGTTCGATCATGTTCATAATAACGATGTATGCATGAACCCGACGGCGTTATTCGTAAGCGATACATCATATTTGAGGAGCGATATATTGGGGAACATATGGGGTCGCACATTTCGCATCACGACATGGGGTGAGTCGCATGGACCGAGTCTGGGTGTCGTCATCGATGGATGTCCGCCGGGTATCGCGATTTCGCCTGAACTCATCCAGCGGGAATTAGATCGGCGACGGCCGGGGCAAAGCGCCCTGACCTCGCCGCGCTCGGAAAAAGATAAGGTTCATATTCGTTCGGGTTTGTTGAACAACCTGAGCACCGGTATGCCGATCACCATCGAAATTTTCAATGAAGATGCGGACAGCTCGGCGTACGAGGAGATAAAGGATCGCTGGCGGCCGGGACATGCCGATTATACCTATGAAGCAAAATACGGCATTCGCGATTATCGCGGATCGGGCCGTGCCTCGGGACGAGAAACCGTCGCCAGGGTAGCCGCCGGTGCGATCGCAAAAATCATCTTGAACCGTTTCGACATCGATATCTATGCGTTTACCCGATCGATTGGTGACATTCACATCCGTAACGTGGTCCGCGAAGAGATAGAAAACAACGCGGTGCGCTGCCCGGATCCTGAAGCAGCAAAGGCGATGATCGACCTGATCGGGCGAATTCGGAATGAACATGACTCCATCGGCGGCGTGGTGGAACTGAGAATAAGCGGGCTACCACCAGGACTTGGCGATCCGGTGTTCGATAAATTCGACGCCGTGATGGCTGCTGCCATCATGGGCCTCGGCGCAGTAAAAGGTGTGGAAATAGGCGACGGTTTCGCAGTTGCCAGCAAACGCGGCTCTGAGAACAACGATGAGTTCATCATCGAACATGATCGAATCGCCACGAGAACAAACCACAGCGGCGGCGTCCTGGGAGGTATCACTAACGGGCAGGAATTTATACTGCGAGCCGCAGTGAAACCCCCGGCCTCGATCGGGCGCGAACAAAAGACGTTGAATAACGCCGGAGAGGAAGTCGCGATAACAGTCGAAGGACGCCATGATCCGACCATCGTCCCCCGCATCGTCCCGATCGTCGAAGCCATGGCCGCCTTAGTGACGGTCGATTTTTTGTTGTACCAAAGGGTGATCGAGGGATTCAGATAGAGCGTTATTTGTAATAAAACTTTATACACTAAAAACTGAAACCACGAAGCACACGAAGAAAAAGCCAGGACACGAAGCACACGAAGCCCCACTCCACATTACCCCCAGAAGGTTAATAAAACTATCGAGAAAGTGATTTATAAGTATTTTAGTTCAATTAACCTTCTCGTCTGTTAAAATGGAAATTCTTCCAGGTGGCTGGGAGTGGGGCTTCGTGTGCTTCGTGTAATTTTTTTCTTCGTGAGCTTCGTGTCTAAAGCATTTCTTCGTGTCCTGGCTTTTTCTTCTCTACCACAATTCCATAAATTAAAATAAAACTTTTTCCCCTCCTACATCGTCTAATGAATAGTACAAGTCGAAAACCAATCGACTATCAATATTGATATCAATCATCATTCGCCGATGATGTTGCAGTTGTAATCAGGATGAGACAGGTTCAGCATGACGGATGCTCAATTAATTGAGAAATTTTTAGCCGGTGAAATATCCGGTTTCAATACCTTAGTTTGGCGTTGGGAGAAGCGAATGTTCAACTTCATCTACCGCTATCTGGGCGATTTTGAACTATCGAAAGACGTCTCCCAGAAGGTCTTTATCAAGGTCTATAAAAATCTTCGCCATCTGAAGTCGCCAGAAAAATTTCAAAGCTGGATATACCAGGTCGCCGCAAACCTCTGTAAAGACGAAATCAAATCGTTGAAGCGGAGATCAGCCATATCCATCGAAAGCATTCAGGAGAACAATACAGAGAGCAACTACAACATCGTGCAACCGGAAAAGGGTCAGCCAGACACGAATTTAAATCACGTTGAACTTCAGGAATTGATCAAGCAGGCATTGCAGGTCATTCCGGAGGAGCAACGAGTCGTCATTATCATGAAAGAATATCAAGGTTTAAAATTTGTGGAAATCGCCGAGGTTCTCGGGGAGCCTTTGAACACGGTCAAATCCAGGATGTATTACGGATTAAATGCCCTGAGAAAAGTCTTTGATCGTTGGAACATTAGCAAGGAGGTTCTTCAGTATGAAGTGTGAGGAAATAAAATGTTTGATGATGGATTACCTCTACGATGAGATCAAAGCCGATGACAAGAGTCGATTCATGAAGCACATGAGTGAATGCGAGCAATGCCGCAAAGAATTGATCAGACTTCAAGACACATCGTTGATATTGAATCAAGCGGAGGATGTCGACCCCCATCTGAATCTTGTCTTCGTTCAAGATGAGTCATCTGCGTGGAGTCGTTTAGTCCAGCGCTTTTCGGTTTCACCTAAACGGCTGTTACAAGGGTTCGCGTATGGCCTCGCCTTCGTGCTCATCCTGTTATCCATCATCAATACAGAAGTCAACCTCAGGGATGGTGAATTTTCAGTCAGGATGAGTTTGTTCCGGGGTAAGGAGAATGTTTCCACCGAACAGCAGGATAACTACAGTTACGCTGAACAGGCGCAGCTTGCACAAATGCAGCAGCAGCATCTGCAGTTGATGAGATCGATGATCACGGAAAGCGAGAATAAGCAACGTCAGCAGTTGATATCGACACTGGCACAATTCTCCAGGGATATTAACTCACAGCGGACAAATGATCTGCAGATCATGAACGCAGGACTCAATGAGATAGAGAAATCGTTGCATTCGAAAATCGAACAGCAGACGAATAACCAGTTTAACTCACTCATTCATTACATCAATGCTCAGCAGGGCAACAGGTGAGAAACGCAATAAAGGTCGCGGAGTCTTAGATGAAATATTTACCACTGTATATGCTCGTTTTACTATTGCTCGTTCATTGCGCGCTCACTGATTTCGTCATCGCCCAGCATGACAAACATGGTATGGCCTGGGTCGAGGACGATATCGATATATTAGAGACCGTGCTGGACAAGATGTTCTTTAAGCGAGATGTGCGAATGTCGCTGTACGGTGGCAAGACGAATGGGTATTACTTAGATGACTACGGAATTCTTTTTAATATCCCTTACCCGATGAATTATTTCATCGCCGGTCCAGACAGGTTGGAAAGTTTCAGTAAATTATACTCCGATCCCGAAAAATTACTTCAGGTGGCGACGAAGCTGAATGAAATTAATACGTTTCCTGATATAAAATTACTGCAGGATAAGGAGATCGCCGAAATTCGCAAGACGATCGATAGATTCATGAGCGACTATGTATCGACGATGAGTTACGCCTCCCCGAATCATTGGATCACTTTGATCGTTGATCTTGAACAGGACTCCTGGATCATGAACATTGGCGACAGAGAGTTAGTCGATCAAATCATCGCCAGGGTACAGATTAAATACATCAGCGCTCTCAGAGCCGGTAAATTATCACGAGATGAATTTATCCGCACGATCCAGTACACCTACAAGATGAACGATGACACCAGTCATCATGAGGAAATCGATATTTTTTCTCAAATTGTGGAATCCTATTTTATCAATAAGAATAATGATAAAATTCGTTTCTCGAATAATTTAAACGGATTCTATATCGATGGTTACGGTCTCATATTTTTAGGCCATATCGACATGATCCCGAACTTCATCAACATCGTGACTGAGAGTTCGGGAGATAAGAACGTGGCCATTCATCGATTTACAGCGACCACCGATTCGTTATTCGATCTGGAGAAAAGATTGGATTTATTAGAGGACGATGTCGCAAGTCTGATTTCGCGTTATGGGCATACATTGACAGGGCTGGGTGATGATGAATCCATCGAATTTGCATTTAACCTGAGAACTCCAACGATCTTCAACAGCGCCTCGAAGGTGGTCTATAAAGTAAAAAAAGGCGATCTGTCTAAACTGAACGATAAAAAGATCGATTACACTGAGTTTAAACGAAGGTTCAAGGTTACTCGATATGACTGAGTGGTGGGGTCAACTTTCACTCCGACCGTTACCGCCTCAGCATGTTCATGATAACAAGAAAAAGTCTTCGTAGTCGAGACGAAGAATTATTTAAAATCTTTCAAATCCTCTGTTTTCTGCGACAGGAGTGTCGCGGCCTCGCGTGCGCTTTTATACTTCATGACAAAATCAGTTAACGCGTTTTTGAGTTGCTCATCGGTCTTGAGATAGTCTTCCAGTGAGAATTGATCAACCGTTATCGAGCTCTGCGAGACATCATCCTGTGGCTCGCGCCGCTCGTGGGATAAGTATGGATCTCCTGTACCCTTTAACAACCAGTTAATATTAACGTCAAACTGTTCGATCAGTTTTATCAGATTTTCCCAGGTAGGTACGCTCTCACCTCGTTCATATTTACTCACATGCTGGTATTTAATCCCCAGCCTTTTCCCAAAATCGGTCTGACTCAATCCATTTTGTTCGCGAACTTCACGAAGTCGCCTACCGATCTCTTTTTTCATTGTCGATGGTCCTGAATTTTTGTATGTAAACTTCACACAGGTTATTTAGCCGATTTACGTTTCCGTCTATTTACAGGTCGCTAACGGACCTACTGATGGGCACGGCATCATATAGATCGATGCTGACTCTTAACATGCAATAAACGTATCCATGGCCTGGTATTAATTTAAAAATCCAGCTTAGTTAGCCGCGATCAAATTCACCAACCACAGGCTCAATTCAGGAACATACGTTATGATCAACAAAGCCACCAGTAATATGGCCAGAAAGGGCAGGGCAGCGCGATACAGCTGCACTACCGGTTTTTCAAACCGGAAACTCGAGATAAAAAGATTGAGTCCTACCGGTGGTGTCGAATACCCTATCTCCAGATTGGTCAGGAAGATGACGCCCAGATGGATCGGATCGACGCCGAACTGAGTCGCAATGGGCACAATAAGTGGCACGACCACGATGATGGCCGAAAATATATCCATCAGACATCCCACGATCAACAAAAATATATTCAGTGTGATCAGGAATAGAACCTTACTGGAGATATATGTCTGCATCGCTGTTAAAATTTTCATCGGTATCTGTGCATCGATCAGATAATTCGTTAATCCTAACGCAGTACCGAGAATGATGATGATCCCACCGACCAGGAGCATGCTCTCTCTCATGATTCGGGGGAGATCTTTGAACAGTGAAATATCTTTGTAGACGAACACTTCGACCACAATGACGTAAAAAGCCGTGATTGCAGCAGCTTCGGTAGCTGTGAAAGCGCCAGTGTAAATTCCAATGATCACGATGAACGGAAGCGGTAGCTCCCAGATCGCAGCGCGTAAAGATTTCAATACATTTTTCAGATTAAATTTTGTCTTGGGTACATGAGTGGCCACCCCCTTCTTGACGCTGAAAACGGAGAGCAGGATAACGAGTAATATGCCCGGAACGACTCCGGCTGCGAATAATTTTTCTATACTGATACCCGCGATGAATCCGTAGAGGATGATAGGCAGACTCGGAGGGAATAAGAGTCCCAGGCTCCCCGACGAAGTCAGTAACCCCAATGAAAAGTTTTCTGGATAACCCGACTTTCGTAGTATCGGATAGAGAAGGCCGCCCATCGCGACGATCGTCACTCCGGATGCTCCGGTGAAAGCCGTAAAAAATGCGCAGGTGATCAGTGATACGATCGCCAATCCGCCGGGTATCCATCCAAATACTGCATCGGTAACCGCTACCACGCGTTGCGGTGTCTTACTCTCAGCCATGAGGTATCCGGCAAACGTAAACAGCGGAATGGCCAGCAGCGTGGGTGCATTCGCGATGCGATACAGCTCCACGATAACGACCGCCGTATCGATATCCAATGTATAAAAACTGAACAACGCGATCGCACCTAAGATGATAAAAAGCGGGGTGCCGAATAAGGCCAAAAACACTAGCAATATCCCTAATATAATCGTCATGCTGTCCCCCTCCCTGGTTTACGGAACTGCACGATACCTTCGATCATATGGATAATAAAACGCAATGTCATCAATCCGAATCCAATCGCGATAATCGATTGAACGAGCCACATCGGGATATCTGCAAACAACGTCGTTCCCATCTCACGCTCCATGGAGATAAAACTAATCGACGCACGCATTAAAAAGTAACAGATTACGGCTGCAAAAGAACTGGTCACCACATTCGCAATCTTCGTAACCGTCGCTGGGAAAACCTTTGATAACACATCGATGTTTATGTGTCGCTGATCCTTTGTGGCCAATGAGGCACCTACAAAACCGATCCAGAGGACTAAGTGTCGTAACAGGATATCAGCCCACGCAATGGAGGTAGCAAAGAAATTTCGCAAGATGATCTGCACAAATGCCAGGCAAACCATGATGGAGACAATGATGAGGACAAGACCGAATTCGATGGTTGCGATCGCATTATTGATAGCATGAATTAGTTTCACTGGCTTTGACTCCTTTGACTTTCAGATGCTTATTGTTTGATTTCCTTCCCAATAATGAACGCACGACCGATTTTCTCGCCGATCTTAAAATAATTTCGATCGCTGGGTGAAAAAGAGATCGGTTTAAGCAACTCGGTCGCGATGCGCTCTTTTTCGTCCAATACGGACTCATCGGCTTTTATGTCCATTATTTCACCGATGAATTGAGTGTGCAGGCCAATTTCCAGCGTATGGAGCAGCTTGCACTCGAGGATCATGGGGAACTCTGCAATATAGGGAGCGTCAACGATGTCACTAGCTACCGCAGTAAAATTACAATCCTCAAACTTATCCGTATCTCTTCCGGAAACCAATCCGATGTAATCGATCTCTCTGGTGTATTCTTCGGAAGGGATGTTAACCGTGAACGCTTTTCTGTCCGTGATGTTTTCATACGTATACGTCGCTTTTCTTAATGATATAGCAACGCAGGGTGGTTTTGTGCAGCAGATTCCTCCCCAGGCTACAGTCATAAGATTTGCTTTGCGTTCTGTGTTAAATGTACCAATGACCAATACAGGAGTTGGACATAGATATGTTTTTGCACCAATCGATTTTTTCATATGTAACCTTTCAATATGGATTATGCATCACCTTGAACTTCGTGATATCCAGGGCTCTGATTCGCAATTCATTTTAATCATCTTCGGGTGGAGCAATTAATTTTTTCCATTCAACTTTTTCATATCCCATCAGTTTAGCGAATTTCTGCGACAGTTGATCCTCCGCCGTTTCAAAGTCCTTGCGCGCCACCGTTCCCAAACGAATAATGCCTCCGGCAAACGTACCATGGCCCCCGGCATTTTTTTCGTCAGGAACCAATTTTTTTATTAAACGACCCGCATCGCTTCGCACATTGGTCGTACGCATCGAGAGTATCAGGTCTTTTTTAAATCGTCCGGTACAAAATGACCAGCTGATTCGTTTGTGGCGTAACAATAGATCAGCCATCTCCGCCACTATCTCGGGTGAAGGCACTTTTCCGATATGGGCGCAGATCAGATGGCGAAAAATTCTTGTCTGTTTCAGGGTCTGTGATAACAATACAAAATATGAGTGAGACAATTTAGGATTGATGATTTGGGACAGTTTCTTCATCGAGGCTTTGGTGTAGACGGTAAAATAGGCGCGGACATCCCTTTCGTTAGCCTCTCGCCCTAAATCCTGCGTCTCGGAGCGGATTGCATATGCTAAGGCAGTCGCCAGGTCGGTCGGTATATCTAATTCACTGGCGACCAGCAGTTCAATGATCATCGTGGCGGTGGAACCGACGTGCGGCTCAATTAGAGAAAAACGGGCTTTTTCGCCCCGTCGTATCGGGTGATGGTCGATCAGTAGATCGCACCCCTTATCCGAAGGCAGTGAATTATTACCAGCGCCAGGTTGCGTGTCGAGCAGAGCGACGCAATCGTACGCCGAATATTTGATTCGATTTATGTTCTTCAACGGAATTTTCAGCGATTTGACCATCGCCAGGTTCTCTGCCCGTGAAATCATCCCCCCGTAGGCTATGCTTGTCTGAACAGCATATCGTTTTTCGATCAGATATTTCAGTCCAAAGCCACTCGCCAGAGCATCCGGATCAGGATTGTCATGTAAGACGATCAACAATTTAACATTTTTTTTACGACAGAGTTGATCCAGACTCTCCAGGTTGGCGATCACAATCGAGTTATTTTCACACGTTTTATTGTTCATAAAATGAGTTAATCGATTAAATTGTCAGTTGCTACTAAAGTTTAAAGTCGATGTATGATAACAAATACGCCTGAGCATCCAGGTGGACGTGGACACTTGCATCAAACGGTTCATCGCCAGTCGATCGGCTGCTTCATCAATGAGAAGCAAAGTCTGCATCAAATATAAACTGCTCATCTACTAAAATCAAGAGAAATTTAAATTAATCGAACGCTCTGTTCCCATAATCTGCACAGTTTTGTTATTATTTTGTAAATTTTTCTTGACAAATTTCGTATTTTTCTTATATTTGTAATATCAATTAATATAATTTTATCGATGAATATGATAAAACTATTTATCACTCGACATAATACAATTTCTATCCACACGGACAACAATCCTTCCATCACAATTTTCATATGGAATATTATCAATTTTATCTATAGATCGTTCTTTTTAACTACTAATTAATGCATCATTAATTAATCCGAGGAGGGAAGTATGAAAAACACAATCCTGAAAATTCTAATTTTAGGTTTGATTTTTCTGGTTCCGATTTATGCATACGCACAGAAAGGCACAATAATTGGTAAAGTGACCGATACAGAGACTGGCGATGCACTGATGGGCGCGAACGTGTACATTGTCGGCACAAGATTGGGTGCCGCTGCTGGTATGAATGGGACATATCAGATCAATGACGTTCCTGCCGGTGTTTATCAACTGAAAGCCACATTCATGGGATATGTAACGGCGGTGCAGGAAGTTCGTATCACAGAGAAAGAGACCGTAACAGCAGATTTTCCGATGACGGCGATGGTACTGAGTGGTAAGGACATCACGATCACGGCCAACCGTGCCGTCGAGCGTGAGACACCGATCGCATTTAATAATGTCACCGGTGAACAGGTCGCAAATAAATACAATACGCAGGACTTACCACAGCTACTGGAAGCCGTTCCGGGTGTGTTTGCAACGACGAACGGACTGGGTGAATCCGAGCTATTCGTTCGCGGTTTCGATGGTGATCGCGTTCAGGTTCTTATCAATGGTATTCCTGTGAACGACCCTGAAAGTCAGCACGTATACTGGTCAAATTGGACCGGTCTATCGAGCAACGTCAGGTCGGTTCAGGTCCAACGAGGTGTAGGATCGTCGCTGTATGGATCCGGTGCTTTCGGTGGATCGATTAACATTGAGACCATGGGATTGACCCCGAAAAGCGGCGTTACACTAAGATCTTCTGTCGGGTACTATATGACGAAGGGTGTCGATGGCGGTGCCAATGATGGTAAAATTGCCGATGGTGAAGGTAGCTTTGAAGAGTACACTCCGATTAATTACAATGTGCTGGCTCGCTATAATTCGGGTTTGATGTATGACGGAAAATTGAATTTCAGTCTTATGCTCGAGAGAAAAGCGGGTGATTCCTATATTAATGGAACCAATTACGACGGCTATTCATTTGGTTTGGAAGCACAGTCGATTCTGGGACCCCATAAATTAATGCTCAGCTTCATCAGTGCCCCCCAAAAGCATAACCAGGCGTCTGCCATGCAGGACATGGAATTACTTAAGACTCTGGGACGAGAGTATAATCGTAACAATCACGAATATCAGGAAAACTACTACAACAAACCGATCATGTCATTACGACACGAATGGATGATCTCCAACCACCAGAATTTAGTGACCAACCTGTTCGCTACCATGGGTCGAGGTGGTGGTAAATATCTGCGAAACGATAATTTCGATGTCACGACCGGAACAGTGGGATTTAAACCGTTAAAAGAATCGGATGACCTGAAATATATGGGTCGGCACGCTCGATTCATATTCGAAAACACAGGCGTCGTTCTGGAAGGTTACAATCCTGCTGCGAAAACCTATTTTGGCAGCAATGTGACAAGTGCTGCTAACATCATCACCAGCTCCTATAATCACAGCTGGAGAAACGACAGCAAGAATAATCACAACCAGTTGGGATTGAATACCTACTACCAACATGAACTAACACCTCTGCTCAGCATCGTCGTTGGTGGCGAAACCCGGCGATGGGACGCTGATCATTATGCGACATCGACCGATTTTCGTTCAAACGATGAGACGCGTGGAAGCCAGGGCTTCGTGAAAGTATTCGACGAAGTACAAAAACGCTATGATTACACGACCACGGTCATTCATTATTCAGGATTCGCGCGATTCATGCTAAAGCCGCTCGAAGGCTTGAACATTATGGTCGATGGTCAATATTCGAATTATAACTTCGATGTCAACGAGAATCCGATCGAGATCTTCGATTTTGCTCTCGGGAAATTCGTCGGCAAAAAGTATCGTTCGACGGCTGATTTGCTCGATCAATGGGGTAATTCGAAATTCAAAGACAGTGAGTATGAGCGAACATTTGAATTCTTCACGCCTAAATTCGGTATCAACTACAACCTCACCGATAAAATGAACATGATGGTCAATTATTCCATGGCCAAGAAAGAACCTGATGCAGGCGACTGGTATAACCGTGATAAAGGTCCTGGTACAAATCAACCCGAAGGCGTAGAACTCACCGCTGAGAAAGTCAACACAGCAGAATTTGGCGTCGGATACCGTGAGACGAATTTTGTTGTCAATGCAAACGCTTATTACACCGACTTTTCCGACAAAATCGAACGTGTAACAGACTTTTTAGGCAATAGTGAGACGATAAACGCCGGCAAAGCTGTCCATAAAGGTGTCGAGCT
>JAFGOE010000095.1 GCA_016926625.1 Candidatus Zhuqueibacterota bacterium | reverse complement strand
CTGGAAGATATAGAGCGCATCGCCCGGCGTGATACCGTTCGGAGTACAATTCACATCGGCCGCGTACAGGGCGCACTCGTTGTCGCACTCAGTCCCGGCAGGCGGTGTCCCTCCGTTGAGATAGGTCTGGAATGCGCAGAGTGCGTCGCCGGGGGTGATGGAGCCATCGTTGTTTACATCACCCAATGCGCACTGGACTTGAAGGTCGTTTAGATCGACGGTTACCAGATAAATATATCCGGTTGTATAGACGAAATAGGCGATATTGTTCTCATTATCGAGCGTAAACCATTGCGGTCCGGCGGATGTAATACCGTGCTTAATGTAATCCGTGGGAGAAACATCTATAAATGCGCTGCCATCATTATACATGAATCCGAGCGATTGATAGCCTGCTGCCTGTTTATAGGCAATATATTCGGTTTGATCCTTTCCGACATCGACTGCGTACATTAACGACACGCAGGTGTTTGTCGGTAATTGCATGGCGGTAGTATATTGTTGGTCTATTCCTTTGATATAGTGCATTTGCGTGGCACCTGCTCCACCGGGTGAATATCGGAAAACGATATGAGTACTATCATATTGGTCGATAGCGAATGCATTTTCACCCATTACCCAACTATCAGATTCAAAAAGAATGACAGGTATTGAAAAGTGACCATTTTCTATTTTTGATAGTGCTAAGTTTACGTTTGACCCGAATTCTGTCGTGTCAGACTTTATCCAATACAACACATAAGGCACACCTTCACAATCGAGCTTTATGGTTGGTTCTCCGGATTCTCGTGCATAGGTTGTGGGTACCGTGAAATTTCCATCGACACCTACTGCATAGCGAGCACCCCCGTGGCCGGTACCGCTGCTACCATCGAATACTATATGAATTTTATTATCATTCACACCGGCGGCCAACATGATATTATTTCCTAAGCTATAATATCTTGAATCGGTGCGACATGGATCATAGAAAATCATTTTCGGAACAGAAAAGTCACCATTTTTATTATTCGTGGAGCATATCCAGCCTATTCCATTTAATTGGGTTTCAGTCCTATAATATGCTACATGAACTGTCCCATTCGCATCGACGGCGATCGAAGGTTCTTTGGAATAATAGAAATCATCTTCAAAGCTTGCTGAGAACGGAAGTTCTGCCTCAGGGAGTTTTACCGGTTCGACAAAAACTCCGCTCATATTGTTCGTATAGAAGATCTCGCTGGCCACGTTATCAGGAGCTCCTTCCTCATAATACCAACCGACGAACACGATATGTAATTTACCGTTTACATCGAGCGCCGAAGCGGCCATGGTGGAGATCATGGTGGTATCGGTCGAAATGAGGAAGGGGTCTGAAAAAGTCAGGTCTTGTGCATATGCAGCATTTAGAAATCCTCCAGAAAGAACGATCAAGACGATTAACATTGAAATCATGAATATCTTTGAAGACTCGAATGTAAGTGTCTGCATATCGATAGATTTTCTCGTTGACATCTGTGCTCTCCTCTTAGTTTATATAAAATTAATTATTTGTAGATGCGTTTTTTAAAATAGGGGCATTAAAGAATCAAAAGAATCCAGTTGCTAATTATCTCATCTTTATACATCAAAATAACATGATGATCACGATTTTTCCAAGATCTTGATGTGAATGAGAAGTAAATGCGGACCTGTGGTAGGTGTGAGTCGAAATAAATTGAGATGTTCTGAAGAACTGTAGTCGATTTTTTGTTATCTTGGGGCAAACGAAGATAGAATTCAACATAGGATCACTGAGAATATAAATAATAAAAATATTACAATAAGTCAATAGTTATTTTACTTGACAGAATAAACCCTGTCTTCTCGTCTTTAAAAAATCCAGGCATCGTTGAGATTTCATTTGGTGTAACGACCGGATAGTTTAAAATATGCCGTTTTTGATAAACTCAACTCCATGCAGTGGTTTTAATTTCACCAGGGATTAGATGTTTATGGCATGATGGTTTCCTGCACTATTTTATTTGAGATGGGTAGTCTGGTCAGGCGCGGGAAGTGAGTTCTGCTGCGGGATCTTCTCTGTTTTCTCAGTTATAAATACTTTTATCAGGCGTCGGAATTATTTTTATTGACATTCACAGTTAAATCGATTATATTAAACCAACAAACCAATCTTCTCATAATATCGGTAATTATTACTAATCAATAATTAACCGGACATTTCACCATGAAACCTTCTACCGAACATCCCCCCACGAGTAGTCGACCCCGGCTGATGGATCAGGTTCGCAATGCGATCCGAGCGAAGCATTATAGCATTCGTACAGAGCAGGCGTATATCACGTGGATACTGAAGTACATCTATTATCACAAGAAGAGGCATCCGAGAGAGATGGGGGAGGCGGAGATCAATCAATTCCTTACCCATTTATCGGTGGATCGGCATGTCTCGGCGTCGACGCAGAATCAGGCGTTATGTGCGATTATTTTCTTATACAAGCATGTATTGGGCATTGAGATTGGTGATTTAGGTGATATCATCTGGGCTAAGAAGCCGCAGCGTTTGCCGGTTGTATTTAACCGGCAGGAGGTGCGGATGGTGTTGGAGAGGTTATCGGGGGTATACTGGATCATGGGGATGTTGCTATACGGTTCGGGATTGCGATTGCGGGAGTGTTTGCAGTTGCGGGTTAAGGACATCGATTTCGAGTACAAGCAGATTATCGTGAGGGATGCGAAGGGAGGGAAGGACAGGGTCACGGTGTTATCGGACAGGGTGTTGGAAGCGTTGAAGAAGCAATTGGAATTTGTGAAGAAGCTGCATGACAAGGATGTGAAGGACGGGTATGGGGAGGTGTATTTGCCTTACGGACTGGAGCGAAAGTATCCGAATATGAACAAGGAGTTAGGCTGGCAGTATATTTTCCCGGCGGCGAAGTTATCGATGGATCCGCGGTCGGGTGAGCAGAGGCGGCATCATATCTTGGACACGTCATTGCAGAGGGCGGTTAAGGAGGCGATACGGGGTGCGGGGATTGTAAAGCATGGCAGTTGCCATACGTTCCGGCACTCGTTTGCGACGCATCTGTTAGAGGATGGATATGACATCAGGACAGTGCAGGAGTTATTAGGGCATAGTAATGTAAACACGACGATGATTTACACGCATGTAATGAAGAAGGGGGGATTGGGGGTGAAGAGTCCAGCGGATGGGTGAGTGGGTTGACTATATAGCAACACGACGAAAACGGATTATGGAGACGGAACTGATGACAGCGATAACGAGGAAGACGGTGTTGCCCGGGGATCCCGGAACGATGAAGTTAGTAGCGGAGTATGGTGATCGTTTGATTTGTGTCCGATACAAATATGATGTAGAGGGGAGGCGGCGATATAAAACAGTAGAGCTGATCATTGAAGAAGACGTTTGGGAGCCTGATTTTACTCGCATCCCGGCGAATAAGTTTGTCAAGTTAGCAGTTGATTACGAGGAGTTTGAGATCAGGCGAAAGATCAAATCATTTGGTGGCAGATTCAACTGGTCGGAGCGGGTTTGGGAATTGCAGTACATGTATGCTTTACAGTTGGGCTTAGAAGACCGAATAATAAAGAATTCCTAAATATAGAAAGTCAACTCTGCCCAAAATTATTCCTAATATTAGACATAGACCGCTTCCTTATATCATAAATTTATTCCGTTTATTAGGAAGTCATTCCTGATATTAGGAAGAAAATAGGGGCAGAAGAAGAAGTATAATATTATGTTAGCCAGACTCTATTTTAGGCATGAGGAACGAGTTATGTTTGGATCTATACGAAGGCGAGCGTCACGACGATATGCCGAGATCCAGGGAAAATACCTTTCCCTTGGCATGCAGCAAGCAGCTGAGCGTCACATTGACCCGAAATTCGAGCCTTTCGAAATCGTCAAGAAGGTGCCGCTTCCTGGCAATACTGATGGGGAGCATTATTGGTTTGTTGCCGACTATCTACTCGCCAGCTATCCAGTCGAACTGGCTCTCCTTATCGCAGCCAGTTTCAACTCCATGCAGCCGCGCGTCGGCTTCGGTCCCTACGGAAAAATCATGATCGGTGCGCAGTTTGTAGATCGAAACGCCGCAGCCGATATTCAGGCACGAGTAGCTTTGCCAGGTGATGATTCCGAGTTCTCGACGTGGCTACTCCGAGAGAAGATAATCCCTGCACGCATGTATCTTTCGGAGCTTGAGCGCCACTACGGTCCTCATCCCGCGTATTCGAAGTTCGTCCTCAGTTCGAGTTGCAGCGAGCGTTCTGGGAAAGCAATAGAGTTTCTAGCTGCTGGGGCGTTTCAAGCCAATAGTGCGGATGTGGCCAAGAAGACCTGGCCTACGTTGATCGTTGTCCCTGAGGTCGCTTCTGCTGTCGCGGAAATGCTTCGGTCAATCGATAATTCTGTCGGAATATACGTCACGGAGTAATGCCAATAAACCATGGAACATTCCCGCACCAGCTGGTTCTAGGGGTCTCGTACTTCGGTCTCAGACCAGCGGCATTAGTTATCGGGACACTGCGCTGTAGATTGGTCATGAAATAGGCGAATTGCGTACAGCGAGACGCAGGCCGCCGAAAAGGAGTGATTCTGCCATGGGACCATGGACGTTAAGTGGAGCTCAGAAAGTGCTGGACGACATGAGTGGTAGTCCAGCCAAAAAGGTCAGAAGAGCCGTAAGATTGGTGGCGAGACTTAGCACGGACGAGCGCGACGTCGAACGGCTGATCCAGGTGTTCTTCATGGATGACTACGATCTGAAAGGTGAAACAGCCCTCGCGCTTGGCCGCATGTTTCGAGGTCAGGGTATGTCTCGCGGTGTGATGATGAGGTTATCCTACATGAGGGCCGACGAGGGACAGCGATTCCTAGCAAAGCATGATGAGCATCGAGCGTTCCTGTCGTCCGTGCGAAAGGCTCTGTGGCGGGAGTTGTATCTCAAGGAGACCGAGAATCATCCAGCGTATAAGGAAGCTTTGGACCAAGCGTTAGAGGCCATCTTCGGCTTTCAAGACAGTATTCCGCTTCCCAATGACCTATTCGACGAGGAATACCTGGAGGCCAAGAGAAAGTTCGAGGAGGGATAGTTGATCTGCCGCCATGACGCTCACGGGCCTTCCTGCCGCTCCCTTAGATGATGATGCCCGTTGTTGCGAGGAGAATTATTGGCTAACAATGCCATGCACACGGACGGGAATTCCGCTACGCTCCATTCCCGCCGGTGATGGCCAAGTTGGGCGTATAGGAGGAAAATTACTATGGGAATCTTATCTAAATTGTTTGGTGAAAAGTCTGTACAATCTCCATTAATAGAAGCGACATTAAATAGAAATGCCCAAGAAGTTCATCACATTCTTGTTAACGCTTCTGATCCTAGTCATAAAAGTGAAGCACTCTATCTTGCTTTGAAAAATGGCTTTAATGAAATTGCAGATGACCTTAAAAAGCATGGCACACGAATATCAACAGAGCAAGAAAAATTATTTAAAAGGAAATATCCAGAGAAACCGAAGCTGACAGTTGAAGGTTTGGAAACAGTTCCTAATCAAGTCATTGCAAGCCGAGTTCTTGTTAGAGAGACTACTACACGCGAAATTATGGTTGAAGCAATAAAGATGGAAGGATTAGATGAACACAGCATTAATCTTGCTGGATTAAGTTTAATAAAGCAAGGTAACTGCGGTTATTTACTTGATCGTGACTACATCGTACGTGCGTTTTGGGTTCTAAAATTACAGGATGCTGGATCTAATGGGCAACTTATAACAACATTACATTTATATCAATCAAGGGGTGAACTTTTAGATATTCCAATGGATATTTTTAACTCTCTCGCTCAGGATAGATTTTTTTATGCTGAGAATAATGGGTTTAGAGATGTAGGTGGTTTTATAATAATGCTTGATAAAAGAACTTTACCTTATTGTGGACGAGCTCGAAAGGATGTTTAGAATAAATTGTAAAATATCGCCCAACATCGGTTTCAACCTGACAAAACCGCTATTCTCCAATTGAAGTTTTGTGGCTGAATTAAAGTTTTGTGCGTTGTGTCAGCTTCAGCTTATGCGGTTTTGCAGGTTAATCAAGCGAACCTCGCAGTAAAGAATGGAGTTATGCGCAATTAGGCATATAAAAAAGCAGCATCGGCATAGAAGGAAACAACAGTATTGAAT
>JAFGOE010000094.1 GCA_016926625.1 Candidatus Zhuqueibacterota bacterium | reverse complement strand
TATTTTTTTTCAATTGTCAAGTATTTTTTTATTATTTTTTACGGATGACCTTAGTTGTAGAAGGTAAAAATGAGGACCATTAGTCTTATTTCTGTACAAGCGATTTTTAAATGGATGAACGGAAATGAATAGAAATTGCAATCAGCAGAGATAAGTTTCAACACGAATTTAAGAGGGTAATTACATGCAAGATGATCGGATCACAGCGATCTATCAGTTGGAGAGAACTTCATTCAGGATGTGACTCAGATTTTCAATATCATAAGGCTTTGCTAAAAATCCTTTGAATCCGTATCGGGTGTAATTTTTGGTGACCGGATCGTGATAATAGCCTGTGGACATGATAGCCTTGACATTCGGATCGATCTCTAACAACGCCTGCATGGTTTCGATACCCCCCAAACCTCCCTGTATCGTCAAATCGATAATCACCGCATGAAACGGCCGATTTGTATAGAATGCATCTTGATATAGCCCTATCGCCTCCCTGCCCTCAACGGCACACTCGACTTCATAACCCAATTTTAATAACATCTCCTTCGCCACGTCTCTGATCTCTTCCTTATCATCCATCACCAGGATTTTACCTTCACCATTTGTGATGACCCTTTCCCATACTGAAGCATGGATATATTTCTCAGGACTTGCCGGAAGATAAATTGTAAACGCAGTGCCCTGGCCCAATTTTGAGTTCACCATGATGAGTCCCCCATGGCGGGAGATGATGGAATGAGAAATCGTAAGACCGAGTCCGCTGCCCGCCTTTTTTGTCGTATAGTACGGATTAAAAATTTTATGTAGATCCTCCTCCGCGATTCCTTCTCCCTGGTCTTCAATATCAACTTTGATATAATTACCAGCATTAAGAGGTATGCTCGTGTTCTTACCGACCTCATAATTTTTCACGGAAATTTTCATATTCCCACCCCTGGGCATGGCCTGAATCGCGTTCATAATGATATTATTCATAACCTGAGTGATCTGACTTCTATCGATTTCAATATTCCATAATTTCTCCTGAATATCCAATTCACATGATACGTTCGTACCCCGCATAATAAATTGGACCGACTCTTTGATGAAGTTGGTGCTCGAGGTCAATTCCTTAGAGGGAACACCCTCTTTGGAGAAAATGAGTAGTTGCCGGGTTAAATCTTTCGCACGAGCACATGCCCTGAGCGTCTTTTTTAAGGCATCGGCTATCATTATCTCCTTCACCTCCAATTTAGCCGTCGAGACGTAACCCATGATGGCAGTGAGAATGTTATTGAAATCGTGCGCGATTCCTCCGGATAAAATTCCGATCGTTTCCAGTTGATTGATCCTGAGCAGTTCCTGTTCTATTTGCTTTTTTTCGGTTATATCATGGATAATGATATAGATTCGAATATCCTCCTCAAGTAATAGTCGGCTCGCGAATATTTCCACATCTTTAATATCTCCTGAGGCTAATCGATGTCGCGACATGAAATTTAAAAAATTATTATCCACCGAAACCGGAAAGCTGTACAACTTGTCATTTGAACTGTTAACACAAAATTCAAAATAATGACAAGTTTTCATTCTCTCTATCGTGTATCCATAAAATTCACAAGCGGAGGGATTTGCATCTATTATTTTACCCGTATCAGGATCGAGGATCAACATAATCGATCGATTGTTCTCGAAAATCTGTCGATACCGGCTCTCAGATAATTGTAGCTGTCTGGTGCGTTCATCGACTCTCTGAATAAGCTTTTTGTTATATCGTTGATACGTTATACCACGGAACGTTATTCCCCCGATGAACATGAGTAAAATGGTCGCACTTAAAATAAACCACCAGCGGTACCAAAATGGTTTTCTAATGTTGATAAATCCTGAGGACACCATAGGACTCCACACATTAAACACATTTTCAGCCCGCGCATGGAATCGATACTTACCGGGTGGAACTTGTATATATCGTATGTCATTATGTTCATTAGCAGGCAGACGTATCCACTGGTCATCAATTCCCTCTAATTTAACGAAACAATCCGTCTGTTTATCATCGATAAACGAGACAACCCCGATACGGAATACGATTGAATTTTGATTATATTTAAATGTAAGATCTTTTTCGAGTGAAAATGTATCTCTACCGGCTATGACATAATCGAGAGTTATCCTGGGTGGGGTTATATCCTCACTCATTAAATCGAAATGCTCCTGGTAGCAGGAGACACCTGTCTCCGTGCCGAACCACAAGTTACCACATTGATCCATCAGGGTCGCCGACCGGTTCACTTCGTTCCCTGCAAATCCTTGAGACTCGGTAAATTCTTTGCTCTTTACACCATCCCATCGAATCACCCCCCTGGAGGTACCGAACCAGAGTCGTCCCCCTTTATCCGAAAGGATAGAATAGACAGGCCGATCGATTCGAAAATTATCCTGTTCAAAGCGTATCAACGAATCTCCCTGAGTTTTGTAGAGTCCATCCAATGTACCAACCAACAATAAATCTTCACCATACTCGTGTACTGCGAAGACACTGTTTTTCTTTGAATACCCCGGTAAAGAGTATCCTTTGATGGAATTTTCATTGTACGCAATGAATCCGCTCCCAGTCGTAAGAATATATAACGAACGATTTTTCCCTGGGACCAGCTTTCTGATGAGATTTTCTGATTTATACCAATTAAATTCTTCATCCTCGACTAAAAAATCTTTCTTCAAAACATATATTTTACTGGCGATCGAGACTCTTATAGTCCCGTCAGAACTGCAAACCACAGAAGAATATCTATCTGATCCTGATTCATTTTTACGATGATACCATCGTATGTTCATATCCTTATCGATTCTTCCCAGTCCTAAATTTGACGCTGCAAACCAGATATTTTTCGCGTTGTCGACAGTCATATCGAGAACCCGGGTTTCAACATCCGTCAATTCACAACACGACTCAAACTTGACCGGCGTCATGATTCCACTCTTTAATATTGTAATCCCTTTACTGTGACCGATCGCGAAATAATCAGGTTCAACTTCCACCATCGTGGACACTTCGTTATTAAATAGTCCGTGCTTTTGGGTGTAATTTTCAAAACGCATACTGACTATTTTTGATATACCCCGTAGACTGGTAATCCAGACATTTTTCTCTGCGTCGATAAATATTGAGGTCAATCCCTCGGTAATGAGACCATTAGATCTCCCAAGCCGGATTGTTTTCCCGGAATGAGAATTATAATAGTAAATCGCATACGGATTACCATAATATAGCCCATCATACGGATCTACCATCAACTTGTACCAGAAATATCGTCTTATATTTTTATCCGGACCCTGGTTTTCGGTGACATAATGGAATGTATCATTGGACATGAAACCGATTTTCCGATCATCGACGATCCATAATTTATCCGATTGGTAATGGTAATAGAGTCCCCAAATATAATTATCATCTAAGCCGTGTGAGCCTGACCAGTGGTCAACGATCGATCCTTCCTTAAATTCTCGGAGGCCTCTAGACGTGGCTATCAATATTTTTTGATTATATCGTTCGATTCCGTTAATGCAGTTACAAGGGAGTCCCTCGTCTTCCGTGATCCTGTTCCATTCACTGTCATGGTAAACAAAGAGTCCTTCCCCTTCAGTACCGATAAAAAAGACGTTGCCGTTGACAGTTTTAATTATTCTGAAGCACGTAACGGACTGATCAATGACGTTATGATCTGAGGTACTTGAAACAATCCAGTCCTCTCCGTCGAAATATAGAAGCTGTAATTTTTCGTTATACAGCGCAGCCCACAAGACACCATCGTCATCACATTCCAATTTATAGAGCGGATAATTTGATTCACTTTCACTTATATAATATGTTTTCCAGGTATATCCATCGAACGAAACAATTCCTGCACTGGTTGCAAACCACATGTGCTGAGCCGAATCCTGCTCAGCATCGTAAACATGGGAACTGGGTAAACCATCATCAACATTGTATGTATGGGTAAGATACGACTGTGGAAATATGTTGATACTTCCTAACAGTATCAATATCGTTATGAGGCTTATTATGCGAAGTGTTCGATTTTTCATAGGAGCTATTGATTTTAATGATACTTTGTTTCCAAATATTTAATAATGGAAAATAGAATACAAGTCTATTGTTTTTCTTTTTGCAGTTCCGCGTCCAAACTGACGCGACTGCCGGTCGCCTTACGCTGTCCCTGATATTTCCCTCTGTATGGTGATTGGGCGAACTGATCCAGTTGCGCAAATACGAGTTGACATATTCGTACACCGGACACTAGTTTAATGGGCAGATCATTCGCATTGTACAATTCGATCGTAATCTCTCCCTCAAAACCCGGATCTACCCAGCCCGAGTTCTGGATAAATAAGCCCAATCGCCCAATAGAACTTCTTCCTTCAACAAAGGCAGTTAAATTGTCCGGGAGTTTCACATATTCACGTGTCGTGGCAAGCAGAAACGACTGTGGCGGGATTACCACTTCTTCCTGAATCATTTCGATATACTCCGGCCTGGACGTCAGATCAAGACAAGCTATTTTATATGAATCGATTTTCAAATAATGATTCCCTAATCTTAAATCTACTGAACCCGGTTGAATTTGCATCTCCTCCAGAGGATCGATGACTAATTTCTTTTCTGTTAGATATTGTCTTATCGACTGGTCGGATAAAATCATGATTACTCCTAGTTTAGTTTCTTTTATAATTAAACATATAAATTATAAGCTAATAATGCAAGTAATTTTTATATTTGACCTGTTTCCGCCATTTTGGATCGTATCGAAATGCCTTGATTTATAGTTATTTTTTTCATATTTTACTTCACTATCTGACATTAAATAATGCCTGAACTTATTTCTCACGAAAAACATTCGGAAAAGATCATCATTCGATAGAAAAAGTACAGTCCATTAAAACAACAAACTGACTACCAGATTGGAATAATTATGAAACGACCCATATATTTAGATCATAATGCTACGACACCCATTGCTGATGAAGTAGCGTCTGTAATGTTACCCTATCTCAAAGAGCATTTCGGGAATCCATCTAGCTCTCACACATATGGAATAGAGACGAAACGAGCGGTAGAAAACGCTCGCAAACAAGTAGCTGAACTTCTCGGCTGCCACAGTGATGAAATCATCTTCACCAGCGGCGGATCAGAATCAAATAATCTTGCACTCAAGGGATTTGTTGAACTCAATAAGAGTAAAGGAAATCACATTATTACATTAACTATCGAACATCCTGCTATCCTGAACGTGTGCAAGTATCTGGAAGATCATGGTTATGATGTGAGTTATATTCCCGTAGACAACTACGGTCGTATCGATATTCAAGACGTAGAAAACGCAATTCGACCGACGACCATACTGATCACGATCATGCATGCAAACAATGAAGTAGGAACCATACAGCCTCTCGCCGATATCGCGTCGATAGCACATCAGCACGGGATCAAGCTGCACACAGATGCCGCACAATCGGTTGGCAAGATACCCACCATGGTCAATAAACTAGGTGTCGATATGCTGTCGATCGCTGGTCACAAATTATATGCTCCAAAGGGTGTTGGCGCGCTTTATATTCGTCGGGGAGTGAAACTGTCATCATTGATCCACGGTGCGGATCACGAGCGTCATTTAAGAGCCGGGACCGAAAATGTGATGGAGATCGTTGGACTTGGAGCCGCATGTGCTATAGCGAAACGCAATCTGGACCATAACATGAAACAATATAAGCAGTTGCGAGATCGATTATGGGAAGGATTGAAGAATCGGATTCCGTCGATTGTTCTGAATGGACATCCCGAGTTCCGATTACCAAACACACTGAGCATCGGTTTTCCTGATATTGATGCTAATACACTACTCGACGAACTATCCCAGGTAGCTGCATCCCCCGGGGCCGCCTGTCACACCGATGTTGCCGAGCCATCTCATGTATTGGTGTCTATGAAAGTTCCACTAAACATATCGCTAGGGACCATTCGTTTCTCCACCGGGTTACTCAATGATGAATCTCAGATCGATGAGGCGATCGATTATATAGCGACTGCAGTGACACGTTTATATGATGGACATCAGTCACCCGCTCCAGAAGAAACCACAGCAATCAATGATATAAAACTGACCCATTTTACCCATGGACTCGGTTGCGCATGTAAGATAAGACCACAAAATCTTGAAAAAATCCTCAAGACCCTGCCAAATTTCGAACATCCAAATGTCTTGGTTGGTAATCGAACGAGTGATGACGCTGCTGTTTATAAGATCAATAACAATACGGCAATCGTGCAAACTGTCGACTTCTTTACTCCCGTGGTCGACGATCCATATCATTTCGGAGCGATCGCGGCGGCTAATTCATTAAGTGATATATATGCCATGGGGGCGACACCTCTGTTCGCGCTTAATGTGGTTGGATTTCCTGAAAAACGATTGCCGATCGAGGTTTTACAGCGCATATTAGTCGGTGCGGCAGATAAAACTCGAGAAGCCGGGATCCCGATTCTCGGAGGACATACTGTCGAAGATCCTGAGCCAAAATTTGGGTTGGTCGTTACCGGAGCGATAGATACACAACGCATAGTTACCAATGCCGCTGCGGAACCGGGAGATTTATTGATTCTGACCAAACCGCTAGGGCTTGGTATCATAACCACGGCCCTGAAACGCGGGCTGGTAGATAACGATTTACGTGACAGGACAATCGAAATCATGGAGTCACTGAATCGGGTAGCTGGCGAAAAAATGATAAACTATAGAGCCAATGCATGTACCGATATTACCGGGTTCGGATTATTAGGACATCTGAAGGAACTTACGACTGCGAGTAAAGTCGATGCTTTGTTGTTCGCTGATCAGATTCCTCTAATTCCGGAAGCATACGATTTTGCATCTGCTAACATTATTCCCGGGGGTACGAAGGCCAATATGTCTTATGTGAGTGACTGGATAAGTTGGGATGAGGAAATAACTGAAATTTTAAAAATCATTTTATGCGATGCTCAAACATCCGGGGGATTGCTAATCTCATTACCCGAACCATTTGCCCGTCCATTTATCGAGGAATTAGAGCTCAACTCAGTAAACGCCTCGATTATCGGAAAAATAATTCGACCAGGTAATGGGGAAATTATGGTGAATAGATCATCAGATTGATGTTCGTCAATATACCAATGTAATGTGTTTATCAGTGTATAAATTCCAATAGTAATCTGTCACCATTTCTTGTTGCTTTAGCAGCTTATCCAAATGATTTAAGAAAACAGCGAGGAGAGGCTGAGAAACAATTAAAGGATGCTCAGGATCGAATAAAAAGCCAGTACTGATACGGAAAATTCAGGACTGCTCTGCATGTACCATTTCGATGCACAGTGAATCATGAATAAAAAAGCCCATGCGCGATGATGGGCTTTCCCGTTTAAAAATGTTTAACAACAGTCATTCGAAATTTTTCGTTAGGAGGTGAGGAGAAGTGAAGATTTAGGCTGTTAACATCTTGCTGACGCATTCGTTTCTCGAGACGAGAGCTCTGCCAAACGGCATCGATGGCACTGACCACATGATTAGCGATGATCGCCCCGACGACAAACACCGCACGGTTATGAGCTCTGTCGCTCGAAATTCTTAAATCTTCAAATTTTTCTCTGTATTCCTCGCTCTGCCATGACCAGTAATAATCTTCGATGTCGTAAATCTTATAATACTCCCGCTGACGCTCTTTCGTATCGTTGTACAGATAAATATCATTAAAGTTACCGATATCGACAAAATATTGAGCCGGCCTGCCATGGATATTGGCATTCGCATGGGTAGCAGCCATGGTATACATGTCTTCACGAAGCCAATCACTATACGTTTCAAAGGAAAAGTAACTGGCCCAGAGGAAGACTTCGGTAATGAAGAAGGTTTTTGCGAGGCTTTTCCTGCCCAGATAATATTCACCCGCACCTGGCAAAATAAAGGAATATAGGAACGCCTTCCCTTTCGATTTGGTACGATAATCGATATTAACTTCTTCAGTTTCATGCAAATTTCCACGGCCCATCGAGAGCCTGGTATCGATCGACCTGCACTGATGGACGTTAGCAGGGTATTTCATGGACCATAGGACGTTCTCTACCTGAACATGATCATGCTCCAGGGTGCCTAAACTTTGACTCATCGCACGAACAGGTAAAATAAGGACGATCAGCAAACAGAGTATCGCAGGGATTCGATGAAAATTCTGACTAATTGTTTTAAATGACATAGAATATTTACCAACTCATGTTAAGTGTAAGCATTGTATGATCGTTATTATTAAAGTATTTATTCTCAAACCGCAGCGATGCATGCACTAACCTGTTGTTATGTCGCTTGGCCGTCCAGGCAGCATCAATGGCGCTGAGCACATGGTTGAACATGGCGATATAGGCACCGGTGTTGGCACGTTTGAACATATTATTGCTATCGTATCGCATATCCATATAATCCTGCCGCAATTGGGAGTCAAACTGTTTTTCATGGATCTGCGTTGACGTTAAATTATCATCCACACCGGACCAACCGACAAGGAATTGATTATACTTTCCGATCATTTCATAGTATTGCTGGGTTTTCGTTTCCGGCAGTGAGTGTGAAAATACAGCTTGTTCATTTGGTGTCAAATTATCAAACCAGGCGCTCCATTTATCTTCATCCCAGTACTCATCAGCGTAAGATTCATATTCTGCTTCCTTGTCGTTACCTTTCTGATGATAGATCGCATACATCGTCCAGGCACCTACTTCAACCCCGAAAAACATCGCCGCTTTGAGATAAGATTTGGTGTACAATTCACCGGCACCCGGGATCAACACCGAGAACAATAATGCTTTTTTAGGTAGTATATAATCCGGATGATTGTGCAGCGCGGTGATACTGCTGTCATTCATCGTCGTGGTTTGTTGTTGCATAGCCAACATCATGGAAGTATGCATCTCAGATTGCGCTGAAAAACTCAAATAAGGAACAGACGATATGTTACCGGTCTCCTGTCCGTACAACATGGCAGCGGTAGTAAAAACGATGATAAGTACAAAATATAGCGACTTCTTCATGTGCAACTCCTTATTACTGATTTTAATCATCTCTAGTTAAAATAACCAAATGTAATTCCTAAATAATAACGCCATTCTTTTCCGTATGTTAATTCGATTAAACCATCATTTTCCTTTTTAATAAATTCGTCCAAACCGTAGGCAGCATTGAAGAAAATACGTGTGGGAAATGAATAAAATGAAAACAGATCTAACCGCACTTCAAAGCCGTAATTATTTTTGAACTCCGAGAGATTTACTCTATCCGCATCGAACGCATCACCAGAATCAAAGAATAATCCTCCGTACAATTTATCAAAATGCAGGTTCAATATCCGGAGATTCAAATTTTCAAGAACCGGGAATCTGTAGGTCGCACGGCCTAGGAGTAATTTTCTCCCCTCGATACTGTAATACGGATAACCCCTTAGTCCGACGAGTCCGCCAGCAAAGTAGTTAAAAAACTCATGAACCGGCTCTAAAATAGCCCCACCCTGCAGATGAAGATTTAGTGTGTGTTTACCATTTCGGAATAATCCAATGTACTCCTGCCAATCGAGATCGACTTTGCTGTAGTTATAGCGATCGTACTTTTCACTCCAGGTACCGTATTCGGTCAACTTGAAATCATTGAAAAAATCATTAAACTCCTGACTGAACGCAAGCGTCAAGATCCTCTTCCCCGATGGATTGATATCCGAATCAAACCATGGAGAATAGAGGAAGTTAGAAAACGAGTATTCTAATTTCAGGCTTTTGCCTTTGAAATACGTGTAAGGAAATTTATATTCATCACCCTGAATGTCATACTTTACATTCGCGCTATAGCGATTAAACATAAACGTAAATTTGAGCCGATTCATCTCATTGATAAGGTACGATTTCAACCCGAGATCAACTTCCATTAAATTGTATCGATAGGCAAATTGGGTATATTCTCTATAATCGACAAAATCATCCTGGATGTACAGTGTATCCTTTTGTTCATGATGCCGCACCTGATAATATCCTTCTAAAAATATCGTGGGCAGAAAACGATTGTATTCCACGATCGCAAACAAGTCATAATCCAGATCTCTGTTAGCTGCTACTCCACCCATTATTGAATATTTGTTGAGTATATCGCTGGAATACATATATGTTCCCAGTTTTGTGGTGCCGTAATCCACCATGATACGAGGCAAAAACGTGATATTCGAATAGGTGTATTCATACGGTGCCGACGTGTAATCAGGTACCTGCTCATCATTGTAATTATCCAGTTTGAACGTCTGGTCCTGCTTAAAAACCGGTATCAATTCGTCAGGATTTGATGAAGCAAGATGAAAATTATGTTCATACGCGATGTAATCACCAGTAGTATCTTCTATCGATTGAGGCGTTTCTATCTTCGCAATGCTGAAACGTTGGTTGCCATACGAGCTAAAGAGTAACCTGCCGCTCTTATCCATCGACGGCATAAACGCTCCACCCAAAACGTTAGTGAGTTGCGTAACCTCAGATTGGTCTGCCAAATCGAGACGGTAAATATTAAAAATACCGGATTTATCCCAGCTAAACAGTATAGCCGTTCCATCCGGGGTGAAAACAGCATCCCGGGCATCCGCCTCCTCAATCAGCATCGAAAACGAGCGATCTTCGAGATCGTATAGCATCAGGTCTCTTTCATCCCTCATGGAGATAGAGACGACTATCTTTCTTCCATCCGGAGACCATTTCGGAGCGAAAACCTGTTCTCCGTTTTTAAAATCGGTCATCATCATTGTTTCATTCGTTGTGAGATCCAGGCATTCGATATTTTGAGTACCATCCTGGGTCACTATATACAATAATTTGTCTCCATCAGGGGACCAATCAGGATCGTGAGCCCTTCGATTTTTCGTCATCCGTTTTTCTTTTCGCGTGGAAAAGTCATAGACGTAAATATCGTTGTAATGAGAAAACGACGCCGTCGGTTTCGAAGTCTTCGTATAAGCTATTTTGGAACCATCCGGGGACCAGCTCAATGAATAATTAACCCCTGGTTTAGTTAATTTCTGTGTATTATGTTCAAAGTCGTAAATATATAAGTTGGTCCGAGAGATATAGTCCGATTTTCTGTTCGATAGGAAGGCATATTTTAAACCATCGGGCGACCACACGGGATAAATATTAGCCTCACCCTCTAGCTGAATCAGATCACCCGCGATTAAATTATCTCGTATCATACCGGTACGATACGAATAATATTTGATTAGGTACGTTTTCCAGTCCTGGTACAACTGTTCCTCACTGATACCGATCGTCTGTTTCAATGCGCCGTTTACCGTCACACGCCACGGTGTTTTTAGTTGATGTGTTATCTTCTGCAAAGCATCCAGACCATATCGATCAACGATATACTGTGTCATCGAATATCCCTGATTGTAAACGCTCTCATTACGAATGCTGGTATCTCCAAAAACACCCATCTCCTTGTGATCGAGCAGCTTACCCTCGAGCGTTGCCGTTCGTAGCAACATATCACGATGCGTGTCCCATGTATCATAATTCAACGTTGGTAATTGGAATTGAGCAATTCCTTCGGCCAACCACATGGGGATAACGGTTCCGGCTAAAGGATAAGATATGATTTTGTTTGGAAATCCGTATAGTACATAAGGATTTTTTTCCGGTTCATATCCCAGATATTGAAAATAGATGGCCGGCAGGTTGCGCGGCATCTTGCGAGCGGCACCAAGCGAAATGATATGAGAGAACTCATGCGTAATCACATTTCGCAGCCAATTATGCGTGCCACGAAGTATGAAATCCATGGGATTCGACCAGATTTCTACTTTATTGTCATAATAGTATGCTGCCCCATTAGAGAAATCATCGTGATCACGGATTATAAAATGAATTTTACCATCCGGTTCATACTGATATAACGCGGTGACAGGGCCATAGATGTCTTCAGAGATCTTGGCCGTCAGCTTCGCCGTCCTCTCCGTGCCTTCATGATAGTGGACATTAAAGTGTTCTGTCTCGATGGTATACCAATCCAGTTCAGGATGATTATAAGGCAGATCCTGAGCATAGAGGTTGAAGAATAAGGATAAAGATAGTATGCATATAATGACGACGAATAATCTCAAATGGATACACCTCTGTATTTTTTTACTTGATCACAGCCATTTTAAAAAATGTCACTTTATTACTCGCGGAGCTCTTAGCTTCGACACGCGTAAGATAGACGCCGCTCTGTATATCCGACAGATCCAACTCAATTTCGTTATGCACATTCGATATGCCGGGAGCCTCCATTTCCTTGACCAATTCGCCAGCCATATCGTATAGTCTGATATTAACCTCAGCCGGCTCTCCGAGATAATAGCGAATCGTGGTGGAATTCCCCTCCGTTGGATTCGGATAATTGTACACCGATGACGATGGCATCAGTTCGTGTTGTTGCGGTTCAACCAGCGGATAAATTTTAACCTGACCAGAATGTTCGGGGCCATTACGAAATCCCCTCCACAAAACCATATCCTCTCTGAACGAGGCGCCCAGATTCAGATTATATATAAATCCATCAGCCCCTGGAAATGCCATGTCCAATACGTCATCGTTATTAAAATCACCGAGCGTCGGCGTGCTTTGAACACCATGTGCAATCGATAACGGGTATCCGGAAACGGTCTTGCCCTGACTATCCAGTGCGAATATATCTCCGCTTGAAGAGCCGAGAATGATCTCATAATCATCATCATCGTCCAGATCGACGACAACCGGCTCCGGATAATCGACACCGTTTTCATCCGTAAATTCTACCGGGAAATTATCCATCAGCACACCGTTATGATGGAATGCAAAGGCTTTTCCATCGGATTGCGCGATAATTTCAAGGAATCCATCATTGTTTATATCCGCAACAACTAAGGCAGAAATCTCATTTGGCGTATAGGGCAGCGTAAACCTCCGTAAATGAGGCGCTGCCGGATAAAATACGAAAAAGTTGCCTGACTCATCATTGACGATAATCTCTTCAGTACCGTCGCGTTCGAGATCACCGATGACGGGTGATTTTAAATCCTGGGTTGTTGTGTTAATATGGGTGAACTGGTCACCAGTCTTCGTTAGCAACACGATATCACCCGCCTTCGTCGTTACGACGATATGAGGATCAGTGTATTTTCCCATGAATGCGATTCCGGTCACCTCACTCTTCACATCCTTAAACTGCCATACCGGTGAGGCTTCTGCATCCAGGGCTGTTACGGTACCGGACTGGTGTCCCACAATAATATGAGGAACATTATCGATCTGCACGATGACTGGATTTGTAGATACGGTTTCACCCAACTCAAACGAACTACTAACATCGGCTCTGCCATTCGCATCATCATCGATGGCGTCTAAAATGACAATATTCCCCATATCCGTCACCACGACGAGTTCGAGGTGGTCATCTTCATCCAGATTACCAAGTGCCGGTGTATAGGAGACAGTCTCATCAAGAGTGGCAAATATCGCCAGCTTTACCTTATACGGATCGCCTTTAAGATCGGCCAGTGTCAAGGAATCTGAGTTCTGAATAATTTCCTTACCCTGAGCATCCCACGCGTAAACAGAACCGTCCGTAGCACAGATGATCAATTCTTCGTTGCCGTCACCCCACATATCACCGCAAAGTACCGACTTTGCGTTCGTTTCATCATTGATGCGGATGGGAAAATTTTCAGCATAAAGATCATACGTTAGATCGAACGTCATGATCGAATCGGGTTCACTGAAATTCCTCATAATCACATGAGTATTGGCTTTAGAATGAGAACGACTGGCCGGAATCGATTCGGGAGTGAATTCAACGATGCTCGTCTGATTAATATCTTTGTGTGCATCATTTGAACCGTACCACATATCGACTCCATATCCCGATTCATAGCCTTCGATTCCAAAAAAATTATAATAGCGACCAAGATCTTGCGGCCCGTCGGCTTCGACCAGGTCGACACCACGATGATCGATGTCGGTGTTGACTCTGTTTTCTGTATACTTTTGTTCTATCACAGCTTCATCGATATGCCAGATCAAGATACCTGATCCCGGCAGACCGAAATCGTATTCTTCAACATCGACGATGACTCCGATTTTTCCGTCCTCACTGGATGGGGTTAACTCATAACTCCCGCCTTCTCTGACCTTAAATTCGACACGGGTCCCGTTCTCATCGTATCCTACTGTCGTCTCGACGTCTCTCAAGGCATGCCGCTGACGATTTTCAATCAGATAGTATTCGGTTGCATTGATCGGTATTTTAAATATTTTACCGGGATGGGCAGCAATACCGGCGGCGACTTCTATACCGGTGGCGGTGGAGAGCACGATTGGCTCCTCCCATCCGAGGAATACCTTACTCCAGGCGCATGGTTGTGCCGGTAATAATCCCAGAAAATTAGCCGATCCCTGATCCATCAGACCGAACGCACCGATCCCAGGCCGCCCTGTATCAGAATCATATAAATTGGGCAGACCAATCTGATGGCCGAACATGATGCACGTTGTACCGAGCAGACCGATATCGTAGCCCATCTGACATTGGGTTTCCGGTAAGATAAGCCCTTCAGTAATAACAGAGTCACCTACTTTAATTCCCGCAAAAGAGGGGTCATCGTTTCCGATGGTACTCCTGAGGTCGTTCAAATTTAAAAAGACAGATGGCAGGTCATTGGGAGTGGATTCAAGATCAAAGGTAAAATCAGCACCGACTCCAGCGTGGAAGATTATAAACGCATCGTACTTACTGAAATCGATACGGTCATCTTCGGCAGCCGCCATGAAGGAATCCCGAAAAAATTCACCCAACCGTTGATCGAGTTCTTCCTCCGTGGTGTTCGGACTGTAATAAGTCATCGGTTGATTCAACGAATAACTTTCCAATGATGCTTCAGGGTAAACATCGGCAGTGAGAATGAGTTGCCCCCTGGACACATTTTCGAAATAGTTGGATAGAGCGAGCAACTGCTGCACAAAATAATTTTTGTCATGTGGTGGTGGATTGATAAAATATGTATCATCATCAGAGTAATCGAATTTACCGTTCCCGGTGGTAAAACGGCTGTTATCCTCGATAAAATCTACGCGTATCGCAAGAATATGAATGGTGTCAGGCCGCAAAGAACGTATTTTATGCATGGTGTCTTCGCGAGGCAAGAAATCATAGTTGCAATTGCTGATCATCCTCTTGTCAGACATAGGATGGTGACGTAAGCGATGTTGTATCGTCTTAAATTCTGCATGCAGGTTTATCGAGTTAGCCAATATAAAAACAATGAATAAGTGAAAGACCGTTCGTTTCGTATTCATGTCATCCTGATCATTTAAGATTAATATAAAAAAGGACAAAGTTCGATATTCTCTTCCTTTGTCCTGAAAAAATCAATTCCCATTCAAATGTTTGTCAAGGGGAAAAAATTGGCGTGAATGCTCGACAAACAATTTATTTATCATCATTAATTCAAGTATTAGAAACCTATCGTCAGAGAAAACCTCATCGTATCGGACAACGGATGACCTTCACCGGCCGAGACGTAGCCGAAATCGAATCCGTAAAGTGAATATCTTAATCCGGCACCAAATGTAGCGTACTTTACCTTACCGGCTTCATCGTAATAGTACCCGGCTCTTAAGGCGATGAGATCGCTATACCAATATTCAGCACCAAAGCTGTATATCATTTTTCTGAATTCTTCATTCAGATCGTCATCGTACCAGGAAGTGATTACCGCTTTATAGAATGGATCAGCTCCTTCTCCATCGCCATTAGGGGTAACCAACAGCTTGTTTACGTCGACGGCTAGTGTCAATTTATTAAATTTTTGATTAACGACTTTAAAGGCTATACCGGTCTTCAAATTTGTTGGGAGCGGATCTGCCTGTGCGACGTCAATGTATGATATTTTGGGCCCCATATTCGAAATATTCATACCCCAGTTCAGTCGTTGTCCCCAGAACGGGAACCGATAGAGCAATCCAAGGTCGAAGGAAAACGCATTCGCCTTACCTTCGCCTCGCTCAGCGCCCTGTCCCTGGGGCGCCAGGTTGCTACGGATATACCGGAGCGAGACTCCCATCGCTAAATTATCGGTCACCGTGGTACCATAGCTACCTGTGAACGCGATATCATAACTGGAAAACTCTCCCAGCGGTTCCGGACTGTCTTCACCCGTGATGGTCTGTTTTCCCATATTAAGGAACGTAACGTTGAATCCGACCGTACCCACGCCCTCAATGTCTTGTCGATAGGCGAGGAAATCATAGTACATGTCATTGGCAAATTGCGGAAGCCAATTAGCATGCATGATCGTGATCTCACGACCGTATTGGTATGCCAAACCAGCAGGATTCCAGAATACAGCTGTGGCATCGTCAGCTATGGCTACAAATGCTTCACCCATACCTGATGCTCTGGCTCCGGGCGATATCATGAGGAATAAAACTGCGGCTTCGCTTACTGCGTGACTCTCCTCAACTATCGTCAAACATAAAACGCCAATGAAGAGGAACACTAAAATTTTTTTCATTACGACTAACCTCCACTACAATTAAATGGGCTCAAACTTGAATACCGTCGACTTCAATCATGAAGATATCTTTAAAGGTAATCATTATAATTTTCTAAAAAAGAGTCTATAAAAAAGTGAATGATGAGCCTTGAAAAACGTTCTCTGTGAAAATAATCAAACTCACTGTCAGAACTCAAGTTCACCCACTTCCTCAACGAACCATATTAATACTGTTCCATCTAACTGGTCAGATGCTTCAATCGATGGCGCTTACTTCGATATGATAAACACCAGCGGAGCGAAGTGGGGGATGTATCAAATTATCTATAATCATCTGATTTATAAATAATTCACTAATAAAACTCATTTAAGATATAAAAGTTCCTGAAAAATGCATTTGCTTGCAACATTAAGAGCATTGTGCAGCAGGCGACATTCGTCGTGCTCACACTTGAGTCGCTTCCTTTAGATAATGTACAAACAAATCCATCTGCTCTCTGCTTCTCTTTTCCGTCACCGCGACGAGTAATACATGATCGAGTTGATAATCATATTTTCTGACATTTATGCCTGCATTAATACGGTGAGAGAGCAGCTTGTGAATAATGAGATCCGGATCCACCGGAGTCTTAATGGCGAACTCTTTGAAAAACGGTTTTTTAAACTTAAGCTCAAAGCCATTCAGTTCAGAAATTTTCTCTGCCAGATAATGACTTTTCTCGAGACACGTCAACGCGATCTTTTCAAGGCCTTTTCGCCCCATAAGGGCGAGGTAAACGGTGCCAGCCAGAGCATTGAGCGCCTGGTTCGTACAGATATTGGAAGTCGCTTTATCCCTGCGAATGTGTTGTTCTCGTGTCTGGAATGTCAGTACAAATCCTCTGTTACCGTTTAAATCCTCGGTAATCCCTGCGATGCGTCCGGGCATTCTGCGGATAAATTTATCGCGTGTCGCCATCAAACCGAGAAATGGTCCACCAAGATTCAGGGCGTTTCCAAAGCATTGCCCTTCACCGGTAAAAATATCGACTCCGTAGTCACCCGGAGGCTCAAGGATCGCAAGTGATAACGGATCATTGGATGATAAATAAAGTGCACCGTGACGGTGGATTAATTCTTCCAATTCATGAACCTGTTCAAGACATCCGAAGAAGTTAGGGTGTTGCACAACTACGCCGGCTGTCTGGTTATCGAGTGCGGCTTCCAGACGATCGATGTCTGTCACACCATCTTTCTCATCGATCGGTATAATATCTACATTCTGACCCCTCAGATAAGTCGCGACGACGTCGCGGTAAAACGGATTAACCGTTTTTGAGATCAATATTTTTTTTCTCCTGGTTTCAGAGACAGCCATTAAAACTGCCTCTGCCAGGGCACTTCCGCCATCGTATATAGAGGCGTTGGCCACGTCCATGCGGGACAGTTCAGCGATCATACTCTGAAATTCGTAGATGACCTGCAGCGTTCCCTGGCTGACCTCGGGTTGATACGGTGTATAAGCCGTATAGAACTCCGATCTGGAGACGATGTGATCAACGGCTGCAGGTATATAATGATCATAGGCACCACCACCCACAAACACTATATTTTCGTCGCAACCGATATTTTGTTTTGATCTGCGATTTAATTCAGACATCAATTCCATCTCCGACAGGGCAGCGGGTAAATTCAAGACGCCATCGAAGAGCAACTCTTTCGGAATATCTGAAATGAGTTCCTCGAATTTTTTTACACCGATAGCATTTAACATCTTTCTTCTATCATCATCGGTATTCGGAATAAACGGCATATGTATTACTCCTAGGAAATCTTGTTTTTATATTCATCAGCAGTCAACAGGGCATCCAATTCAGATTTATCTGAATATTTTATCTTAATCATCCACCCTTCTCCAAACGGATCCTGATTGATCAACTCCGGTTTATCGGAGAGCAAAGGGTTTGTTTCCGTAATCGTCCCGGACAGCGGAGCAAACAAGTCGGACACTGCTTTCACTGCTTCGATCGTGCCAAACGCTTCCATTTGATTTACGACATCACCGACATCAGGAAGCTCCACAAATACGATATCACCGAGTTCGTTCTGAGCATAATCTGTGATCCCGATCGTCGCGACGTCATTTTCAATAAAAACCCATTCATGTTCCTCCGTATACAGCAGATTTTTTTCTACCTTCATTGTACGATCTCCTTTTATTAAATGATGGAAAATATCCACATGGATTTATGAAATTTACGTTTTATTAATGAATCGCTCAACGAATTTTGTATCAAAATGGCCGGATTGAAAATCTTTGTCCTGTAAGATTTTTTGATGAAAGGGGATAGTCGTCTTAATCCCTTCGATTATAAATTCTTCCAGACTTCGCATCATGCGGCATAGTGCCTCTTCTCTATTTTTACCGTGCGTAATGATCTTGGCTAACAACGAATCGTAATACGGTGGAATCTTATAGAGTGCGTAGGCGTGTGTATCGACTCTGACCCCGGGGCCGCCAGGGACATGGAAGTAAGAGATGTCACCCGGATTAGGTCGAAATCCTTTATCAGGATCCTCTGCGTTAATGCGACACTCTATCGCGTGACCACGAAGTTTCAACGGTTTCGTGAATAATAATCTTTCACCAGCCGATAAGCGGATTTGTTCCTTAACCAGATCAATACCAATGACCATCTCCGTTACCGGATGTTCAACCTGAATACGGGTGTTCATTTCCATGAAATAGAACTTACCATCGGCGTCAAGTAAAAACTCCACCGTTCCCGCGCTCTTGTAATTGACAATTTTTGCACCTTTAATTGCTGCTGCGATGAGTTTACTGCGGAGAGTTGCATCGATGGCTGGGGAAGGCGATTCTTCGATGAGTTTCTGATGTTTGCGCTGGATAGAGCATTCTCGTTCACCGAAGGCGACAATATTACCAAACTCGTCGCCGAGTATCTGGACTTCTATATGTCGCGGGTGCTCAAAATACTTTTCCATGTACAAACCAGGATTATTAAACGCGGCTTCTGCTTCGGATCGGGCGGTAATGAATGCGTTTTCGAGTTGATCCATCGTCCTCACGATCCGCATCCCTCGGCCGCCACCACCAGCCGTCGCCTTCAGAATAATCGGAAGTCCGAAATCCTTTGCGAGACGCTGAGCTTGATTCAGGTCTTTTAAAATACCGTCGCTGCCCGGAATAATCGGAATTCCTGCCTCTCTCATCCTGGACTTCGCGTACGCCTTGTCCCCCATATTGGCGATCATATCGTGGGAGGGTCCGATAAATTGTATGCCACACGACTCACATACTTCGGCAAAATGAGCGTTTTCAGCCAGAAAGCCGTAACCCGGATGAATCGCATCTGCGTTCGTTAACTCGGCGGCGCTTATCAGGTTCGGAATATTTAAATAGCTTTGAGCACTGGGACCCGGACCGATGCAGACAACTTCATCGGCGAACCTCACGTGTAAGGAATCCTGATCCGCGAGGGAATACACTGCGACGGTTTTAATTCCCAACTCTTTGCAGGCCCGAATAATTCGAAGTGCTATTTCACCCCGGTTTGCTATGAGAATTTTATTAAACACTAGACGATCCTCGGGATAAAGGTTTTACTCACTCTTTTCGATTGTAAACAATAACTGATTGTATTCGACAGGTTGCGTGTTCTTCACATGAATTTCAACGATCCGCCCCGCTATCTCGGCTTCGATTTCATTCATGAGTTTCATGGCCTCTATAATACATAAAACCTTTCCCCTGGGCACGACTTGATTGACTTCAACAAATGGCGAAGCATCAGGCGCTGGTGCACGATAGAACGTACCTACCATCGGTGATCGAATCTCGATGATACCTTCTCTCTCCACCGGCACCCCACTACTGCCAGCCGGTGCAGTTACACCCGGAGCCTGTGGTGTAATCTCCTGAGTCGAGGACTTCACCACCGTGATCCTGTCCCCGGATTCAGGAATCGTACCCGCAGAAGATAAATTCTTACGAATCCTTACCTTCCTCCCCCAGCGGGAGACTTCGAGTTCACTGATATTGCTTGTCTCAACTAAGTCGATTAATTTCTTTATTTCCTTCGCTCTCATGACGAGCTCCAAATTTTTGACCTGATTAGGATTGATTGCATCAATTCTTTATAATTTTATTTTTGAATAATCTAAAAATTTAACGGAATATTATATAAAAGTCAAGGTATTTTTATGGCCACAGCTTATATTTCTACCCCTATCAACGAAAGTGGTTACATGGCCGGGTATCTATGTGTTCCGGGACACGGTACAAGCGCCGATCTCGAATCGGCAGCCTTTTTCGCCAAATTGCACTTTTCACCCGAAAGTCCAAATGAAAAAGGCAGTTCAAATTTGTATTTGAACTGCCTTCGACATCATTGTCGTCTTTATCTATTAACCCGGTATTGCGGTCAGTGTAAACACCATCACGAATAATGCGACCGTCTCGATAACGCCGACCACCATGATGTAATTTCCAAAACCTTTACCCGTTTCAGCCAGAGCATCGGCCGCCTTCGCGCCAGCTTTCCCTTGCATAAAGGCGGATAAACCGATCGCGAGACCAGCGAAGAGACCGAGCAGCATCTGATAAATATAGCTTTCCGGGGGTAGATTAGCGCTTTGAATCGCGTTTCTGAGAATCATACCGTAGATCGTTTGTGACAGAGGTGCTCCGACAAAGGCGACCAGGATAAATGGGGCAGCTTTGTTCAGCATGAAAGCTCTTTTCCAGGCACCAACAGCAGCCATACCTGCAACACCAGTACCCAAAGCCGATCCTATCGCAGCAACAGCCAGAGAGATACTCATATCACCCAATCCCTGAACCATAATGTAACTCCTTTCAGCTAGTATATATTGTTATAATCCAAAACTTTTCGCCTATTCGAGTGTGATGAAAACGATAACAATACACTCAAATAAAGTATTCTTTCAGGTTTCTTAATTCTTCTATTTATTAAACATCGTTCATTCTTTGAACGGATCATACGGTGTACCTGTCCATTGCACACCAACATGGCCTGAAAACTCAAGGAGATTAAGACGAACTCCGTGAACAAGCACGGACATCGCACATAACGTGATATTTAACGCGTGTCCCAGAAATAGTATTATCGCCGCCATGATACCACTTAGAATGGAATCGATTCCCGATCCGATCGCCATGCTGTTAAAACTGGAGGAGACGATGACCGTCGCCAGGCCGACTGCAAACAATCGGATGTAAGAGACCACATCAGAGAAGGCACTAATGACATCCAGAGGAAGATTCCCAATAGTCGACAATATGCCTTTAAGTACGTTACGCTGAAAATTTGCAAATATGAGTACAAGCAAGATACCGGCAACTAATAATGGTATTGTGATACCTGGTAATTCCTTGCCCAGTATCAAATCATTTGCTACGAAGAAAACACTCCACAGGATGAGGATCCACCCGATATCACCCAATGCAGTTAATGAATTCATCTTCTTAAAAGCGACCATCAGATGCGCCATGCTTAAATGGACGACACCAATGATGAAGGAGATCTGCATCATGACGTCCTGGGAGTTGGCACCAAAGCTGTACACAGGTTCAATGATAAACATTTTGAGAAAAGGTAATTCAGCGATCTTCTGAGATCCGAACCAGGTTCCGGATATCATCCCCCATATGATGGTCGTGAAACTCAGCAGGTACATCAGATTAATAAAATCTTTGGAACCTTTGACTTTTCGAGATACTAAAAATGTGCCAATCAGGAATATCAATCCATAACCGGCATCCCCGATAATCAATGCGTAGAAGACACTGAAAAATGCAAGAAAAATCGAACTGACATCCATTTCATCGTATCCGGGTAGCGTGCCCATAAATTGGAATAACGGATTAATGATCTTTACCCATCGGGGATTACGCGTGAGCGTGGGGACTTCTTTTAAATCGTCCGGCTCTTCTACCACATAGCCCCAGCCTTGAATGTCGGCTTCTTTTTTGACCGATTCGACCTGGTCTTCAGGACAAAAACCTTGCAGGTAGATGATTTCGCCTTCCTCACCCATTCCGTATTTAATCCGATTGAGGATGAGACGTTTTTTCAGCTCATCTTGAAACTGATTGAAGCTGGTTCTGTATTTTGCATATGATGCAATTTTTTCATCGATAGTGCTCAGCTTCGATTTAATTTCGCTGATCTCATCGTCAAGATCCGCTATTTCGACCTGTGGAATCGGTTCTTCTCTAAGCTCGAGTCGTTCATCTTTAGAACGACTGAAATGTGCAAAATAGTAGCTGTTTTGATCGATCCTGGAGACATGAACTGTATTTTCTGATTCTATGTTCTTGAACGTCTTCTTGTCGGCCACATAGAATCTCACATATAGTCCTGCATCCTCTAAGGTTTTCAACGATTCGAGCGATACGTTCCCCCACCGATCAAACCATTGATGAATCTCCTGCTTCTCATCAAGGATTCTCGATAATGAATCCTTTTCATGCCGCTGAGAGATTATCTCCCCAATCTTCGCTTCGATCTCATCGTGTGGTAGCGATTCCTCTTCTATGCCTTCCAGGTTGCCATACAAGGAATCGATAGCATAAAGATGATCAAGCTGTTTCTCCAGCAGATGGATATCTTCCGCTTCAGGAGCTTTAATATTTTTTATGTGCAGAACACCTAACTGGCGTAATTTCTGTAACGATCTGTCTCGATATTTCGAGTTGAGCAAAAGCGTAATTTTTTTCATCGTGACGATCATGCGTTATTTCCCTTTAATTTTTTCTTCTCGATCTTAGCTTTTGCAATTTTACCTCTGACCACTTCAGCCGTCATCTGATCGCCCAGGAAAATGCGAATAACACGAATATTTTCTCGTGCCTCAGGGATCTTTACCTCTTCAAACAACTTAATTCGTTGAATCGTGACGCGTAATTCCTCTCTAATCACATGTTCCTGTTGATGTGCGACGTCTAAGGCTGCCTTTCTCTTTATCTGTTCCTTAACGACATCAACCGCTCTGTCGACCCATAACGGTACTTCGTAGGAATCGAACTCCTTATCATCGAAAATCACATCGTCGAATATCGGGATGTCGATGCCCGCAATATTGCCCTCTTTGATATCGATCGATTTGATCTCATAAAATTTATCTAATTCGATCTCCTCGGCGAACACATCAACCCATCTGGCGACACGGTCATCTGTCGACTTAATTTCCTCGTTCAGCTTATCGATTCTTGCCTGAATGTGCCGAATTTCAACCAGGAGCTGTTGTTTCTTTAAGTCGAGCGTGGGCAGATAACGGGTGTAACGTTTTAAGTTATCTTTTTGCTTCTTAAGCTCATTCTTCGTATATTTGATCTTTTCCATTACAGATCTACCTATCGATTACCTGTTGTATCCATGGTCATTGCTCTAAACTCAAACTCGTATGCCGCGTCATCACGATGCAGCGTGCGCGTTTTAAACATTGTGTAAGGGAGACTGGTGAAAATCGATTCTGATTACTTTTTCGGCCAGAACTCTTTTATCAATTCCGTTCTTAATCGGGTCTCTTCCGGTGTGAAACATTCCGCTAAAATTTCCCAGCCCAGATCGAGAGCGTTTTCCAGCGAAATATTAACCGACAGATCCATCATCTTTGAGCGAAATAGTCCACCGTACTTGAGCAGTTTCTTGTCCCAGTCACTCATTCGAAAGCCCATGGCCCGTTTTTCTTCCGTCTCGATGAATTGCGCGTAGAGCTGAATCATGCCATCCATGATGGCTCGATGATCTTTCCGGCTCATTTTCGGACTATTGACATTTTGTTTCAATCGGGACAGAGAGCCGAACGGATCGATGTACCCGTGATGAAGATAAAACTGGCCCTCGGTGATGTAGCCCGTGTTATCGGGTACCGGATGTGTAACGTCATCACCGGGCATTGTAGTTACCGCCAGTATGGTAATCGAACCTGCCTCATCAAAGTCGACTGCTTTCTCGTAGCGCGCGGCTAACTGACTGTACAGGTCGCCAGGGTAACCACGGTTGGAAGGGACTTGCTCCATCGTGATCGCTATCTCCTTCAGGGCATCGGCGAAATTGGTCATATCTGTCAATAAGACGAGCACGTCTCTTCCTTTCAGAGCAAATTTTTCGGCCACGGCCAGGCTTAAATCCGGGACCATTAGCGCCTCCACGATCGGATCGGATGCTGTGTGCATAAAGAAAATTGATCGTGATAATGCCCCGCCTTCTTCAAGGACCATTTTAAAGTTCATATATTCATCGTACTTCAGACCAATGCCACCGAGAATGATCATGTCCACTTCAGCCTGAAGGGCAATTCGAGCCAGAAGTTCGTTGTAAGGCTCTCCCGAAATCGAGAAGATCGGTAGTTTTTGGGACACAACCAATGAATTGAAAATATCGATCATCGGAATGTTAGTACGAATCATGCGATCCGGAATAATTCGTTTTGAAGGATTAACACTGGGGCCGGCGACTTCTATCATGTTCTCGTTCAGTGTGGGCCCTTTATCGCGAGGAATTCCTGCTCCATCGAAAATCCGACCGAGCATATCGTCAGAAAAGGTTACTTGCATCGGATGACCAAGGAACCTGACCTCATCGTTTATTGAAATCCCGCGACTGCCGGCAAATACCTGTAATGAAACCTCCTCATGATCGAGCTTAATCACCTGGGCTAACGACTTACCACGCTGTGATGTAATCTCAGCTAATTCTTCGTTCTGGATACCAGTCGCGTTTACCGTGATGACATTACCGCTTATTTGAGATATTTTATTATAAACCTTTCTCATCTTCAGAATACTCCGTTATTATTTTGCTGATCGATTCTTCTTGTGACTTGAATTCAGGAGAATCCATTGGAATATAGTTCCAATCGATAAACTGTTGACGCAAGTGATTAAAAAATTCTCTGGCTTTATCCTTGTTTTCTAGATGAAATGTGGTGTCCAATACTTTCTTGACATAATTAAAGACGAATTTTTGTCGTTCTTCGCCAGAGCCGGAATCCACTTCATCAAATGCATTTTGCTGTAAATAAACGCTATCCAGGAATTCTGATTTTAAATAGAATTGAAAGTCTTCGTTCGACGTTCCCTCTTCACCCACGACCATCATCATCTGGTTGACATCGTTCCCTCTCCTGAGTAGATCGCGAGCATCATCGACGAGTCGTTTTTTGATGAATGATTTGTATTTAGACCAACTCTCGAGCGGATCGATAGACGGAAAGCGCCTCGCGTTCGCACGGTCTCTGGATAGGCCGAGGAAGGCTCCGACGACTTTCAATGTCGCCTGGGTTACGGGTTCTTCGAAGTTACCCCCAGCAGGACTCACTGTGCCACCGATGGTTAAAGTGCCGAATCCATCGTTATTCAATTCGACGAGACCTGCTCGTTCATAGAATTCGGCGATTCGTGATTCCAGATAAGCGGGAAACGCTTCTTCTCCCGGGATCTCTTCGAGTCGCCCCGATAATTCACGCATCGCCTGCGCCCAACGCGATGTGGAATCCGCAAGCAATAACACATTGAGCCCCATTTGTCGATAATATTCTCCTAACGTTACCGCCGTATAAACCGATGCCTCGCGAGCCGCGACCGGCATGGAACTCGTGTTACAGATGATAATCGTACGTTCCATGAGCGTCTTACCGGTTCTGGGATCTTCTAATTCAGGGAATTCACGCAGCAACTCCACGACCTCGCCCGCTCGTTCACCACAAGCTGCCACGATCACGATATCGACCTGTGCGTAGCGACTGAGAATGTGCTGCAAAACAGTTTTACCTGCACCGAAAGGACCGGGGATACAAAACGTACCGCCATTGGCCACCGGATAGAAGGTGTCAATGATGCGGGTCTGCGTGATTAACGGATCCGTCGGTACATGCTTTTCGCGGTAAGCCTCTATCGGAATTTTAACCGGCCAGCTGAACGTCATTGTGACCTCATGAACGGTTCCCTTCTCATCCTTCAGTTTTGCAATCGTGTCGGTGATCTTATACTCACCCTTATCCGCGATCTCGGTTACCGTGAATTCACCGTGAAAATTGAAAGGCAACATAACGAAATGATCAAAAATTCCTTCCGGAACCTGCCCAAGTTTCATTCCCCGGATCAGGGTGTCACCGACTTTCACCGTCGGTGTGAATTCCCATTTTTTCTCCTCGTCCAAAGGTTTTAATTCCACACCTCGGGGCAGGAAAAATCCAAATTCTTTTGCCAGGTCGGGTAAGGGATTTTGCAGGCCATCATAAATTTGTTTCAGCAGACCAGGTCCTAATTGAACGGAAAGCATATCTCCGCTGAATTCAACCTTATCCCCTATGAGCAATCCTTTCGTGCTTTCGAAAACCTGAAGAAAAGCCGTCCCTTGCCCAATGCGAACTATCTCCGACTTTAATCTTTCTTTGCCCTTTATAATATAGGCAACCTCATTCTGCATTATCGTACCATCAGTCTCGACGGTAATCATATTTCCATTAATACCCGTGATTGTACCTGTTGTTAGGTTCATGATAAATCTACCTCATAGAGCTTTTGAAATTTCTGCAATCCTTTTTCCTTGTCAAATATAAAGTACCTGCGTAAAACCTGTAACTTCAAATAGTAGAGCAGCACTGGTGCAAAGCCAAAATTATAATCTCGTTCCATGGCATCGATCAGTTCCCACCGTTTCTCCATCAGTTTGATTTCCGCTTCCAGAGGATTCGATTCTTTTAAGAGGGACACCGGAAAACTGACGGGCTTATATTCCTGATCGCGCTTTTTCGCTTCGCGCCATAACGCGATATCTTCACGAATCTTATGTTCCAGATGTTTGAACGATTTGATGACAGGATGATCATCCCTGGCAGACTGATGACTGTCGATACTGACTTGCACAAGCCGTTCATAATCGCGCGAACTCAGCCACTTTTCAGCCTCTTCTAAAAACTTATCTATGGTAATCTGCGCTTCTTTACCAAACGATAAGGTAGGAAGTTGAGAAATTAGGTAATAATATTTATCCATCGTTTATTTTTCAGAATTAAGAATTTCTTTTAGCCTCGGATTGATTAATGATTTAAGGACTTCAGCGATCGTATCTTCCGTGAAATCGTAATAAACCTGGTTGTCTTTCATACCGATCTGAAAACCGCTTACGATGTCCTTGTTCGCCTTCAGCGTAATCGTTTCCTTTAGTTCACTCTTCAATGCCTTGAATAATAAACCTTCGAGCTTGTCCTGGTCTGCATCGCTCAATACGATCTCTGCAGACGTATCCTTTGACCAGGAAGTCGAAATATTCAGAATCATATCTTTTAAAAATTCCGGAGTCATTGCATTGGCGACTTCCTTCTTAAAAACTCGGTCGAATAAGGCGATGATCTTCTCCTTCAATAAAAGCTCGGTGTTTCGCGCTGCTTGCTGAATATCGGATTCCGCATTCTTTTGAAATTTTTCGACCTGCTTTTTCCCATCCTCGACTATTTTTGCAGCCTCCTTCTTCGCCTCCGCAATAATCGAATTCGCTTTGCTCTTCGCTTCCTTCAAAATGTCATCGGAAGATTTCTTCGCTTCCTCAATGCCTTCTTTTTTGATTTGCTCGATGAGGCTGTCTAATTTGACATCCATCTACGATCCTCCGTTATTTGATAGATCATTCTTCCCAACCTGCTCGATACAGATCGGTGAATATAAATCAGTAGTTCATCTTGTTACTGAAACCTCTTAATCTGGAGAGGTCGGTGTATTTATAATTGTTCAAAATTGTTGCCGTTTAAAGAACTGTTGATATCGATTCACGTCATCGTTAACATGGGCCCGCTACGTTACCACACATGATAAGCGTGCCCTTTGTCTCCATATATGACCATTTATTGTTATCGTAATCATGTGATAATTTTATACGAGAATAGAAAAGATAAAAAAGTTACACTTAAAAATCAAGTCATTTTTATTACAAATATTTAAAATAATGGTTCATTTCGTGGATCAGACATGAAGAATCCATGCATTTTTAGACCGTTGTTATTCGATAAGAGTTATTTTATCATTAATAGAGTGGAGATTCAGCGTCAGATGTACTACGAGGTCGGCCGTAAATCTTAGATATGATGTCATGACCGTCGTAGAACACAGCCGGATGCAGGCGTTCTTTCAAAGTCAGGATCGGGCGGGTAACTGAAACCCGCCCGAAACCATACTCATATAAACCTTCCCCAAGGAAATATGAGTTGACTCTTTCTATAGCACCAACCATGTCAGATAGTTGATTTATTTCTTTTTCATATGATTGACTGAGCCTCAGCGTTGCATGCTCTGCCTTTTTTATACAGGCAATACTGCCGATGACGATAGATACGCTCGCTCACCGCCACACAAGCATGAAAACAAAATATGTATATTCACTCGAATCAGATCATCTATTAAATATCACGTGGCTAATTATTTCCTTGTTTCTACGAAACACCATGTCAGATGAATCGAATGCATGGCTATCTCTTGATATTTTTCATGATGATTATGGAACGGGTTGAACAGAGTAACACGTGTGATTTAAATATCTATTTTTACCGCGTAATGAGTTGATGGAGCAGATGAGAAATTATCGCATGGTTCTCAGGATTTTGTGAATGAGGTCCATTCTTTTATCAAATCGTCTTCAAAGAACGTCATCCGAAATTGAGAAGAATGCATCTTTCAATTGATCCTTTGATTAATTCACAGATAAGACAGATCCGTACGTGCATAATCGCCTCCATAGTCGTAGTCGTCTTAAACCTTTTGTTTAACAATTTCTAAAATCAGAATCGCATTGGATGAACGAATTTTATCGCACACCCAAATAACCGTAAATCAGCTCCGTCTTCTGCCTTATCTGTGGTCATTCAAGTCTGTTACAGGTAAACTAAATTTTGATAAACCGATCACACGAATAATGTTTTATCCATAAATTTTGTCAAAAGAACACCAGATCGTAGTCAATCCGAGTAACAAAATATATGCCAAAATTTAAATTTTCTTTTATATAACTGCTTCAAAATTATTATAGAACAGTAATTTTTCTATCTTTTTGTTATTA
>JAFGOE010000093.1 GCA_016926625.1 Candidatus Zhuqueibacterota bacterium | reverse complement strand
CAGATCTGATACTTATCGATCTTAACAGAGTGAAGTAAATAATCAGTAAAGCAAGCTATATATTAAAGGAGAAAAGAAGAGATGAATTCAGTGGTTGATGAATTGGTGATTACAAATAAATCGAAGATTATTTTTCTGGTGTTAGACGGATTGGGTGGGCTGCCTGAATCAGAGGGGGGTAAGACCGAACTACAGGTAGCGCGGACCCCGAATCTGGATAAACTCGCCAGGAGTTCTGTATGCGGGCTTATGGACCCGATTCTTCCGGGGATTACGCCGGGAAGCGGACCGGCGCATTTCGCTCTGTTTGGCTATGATCCCATCGAGGCAAATATTGGGCGCGGGGTACTCGAGGCCGCCGGCATTAACTTACCGTTGACGGATCGAGATGTGGCCATTCGGATCAATTTTGCAACCAGCGATAAGAACGGTAATATTACGGACCGTCGCGCTGGTCGTCTGGCGACAGATATCAACAAGCGTATCTGTGAGAAGATACGTAACAAGGTATCCTTAGCGCCCGAGGCGGAGTTCGTCATCGAGACTGTGAAGGAGCATCGAGCTGTGCTCGTCATCAGGGGAGATGATCTCGGAGGACATATCGATGATACAGATCCGCAGCAGACAGGGGTGCTGCCACTTGAGCCCGTGGCGGCGGATGAAGGGAGTCAGAAAACAGTGCGTATCGTGAAGAAATTTCTGGAACAGGCGCATGCTGCCATCGCCGATGAGCCTGATGGCAACACGATGTTGCTGCGAGGGTTTGCCAAGCATAAGCCGTACAAATCGATGATGGAACGATTTAAATTAAAAACGCTCGCTGTGGCCAATTATCCGATGTATCGCGGAGTTGCTTTTCTATTGGGAATGGACTTAAATCCTGTTACGCCGGATACGAAAACTGAATTTGAGGCAGTCGCGCAAAAGTATAATGATTATGATTTTTTCTTTGTGCATGTGAAGGCAACGGACGCCAGAGGCGAAGATGGTGACTTCCAGGCTAAAGTGAAGGTGATCGAGGAGGTGGATAATCTGCTCCCGATGCTCACCGGGCTTAAACCTGATGTTATGGTGGTGACGGCCGACCATTCGACACCGGCGGCTATGAAGAGTCACAGTTGGCATCCGGTTCCGGTTTTATTGCACTCCAACGTCTGTCGTACGGACGATGTACAGACATTTGATGAGATAGCATGTATTAGAGGCGGACTCGGCCGTATGCCGAGCATGAACCTTATGCCGATCGTTCTGGCCAATGCCGGTCGTTTAACGAAGTTTGGTGCATAAACAAGATATAAAAGTATAGAGATACAGACGTGTTGAAACTGCGGTAAGGGTAAGGATTTAATTTGCATATACCTAGAATTGCACTACGATATCGAGAGAGACGTGCTCGATCACATGAGTTATCGAATGTAGGGAAGAATTTGGAAAGGCATGTCTTTGTGCTTTCTTCAGAAATTGGGGAACGCAATCTCGTCAATTATCATTCACTCAATCGTGCCAGCACCTATATCACGAATGTGATGAGCGAATCGTCGTTTAATATCACATCCCATGATTACCATTATAAACGACATTTGCTACAGAACATCGTCGCTGAGAAAAGAGGACAGGAGCTGCCCGATCAGATCATCATCATCGGGGCTCATTACGATACGGTCGTCAATTCTCCGGGGGCAGATGATAATTCCTCCGGTATCGCGGGACTGCTTGAGCTGACCCGGTTGCTTGCTGACTATGAAAGCAAGCGAACGATTCGAATCGTGGCGTTTACATTGGAGGAACCACCTTTTCATGACTCTCCGTTTATGGGGAGCACGGTCTATGCGAAACGTTGTCATGACAGGAAGGAAAATGTAATCGGTATGGTATCTCTCGAGATGATCGGATTTTACACATCGAAGAGTAATTCACAACGATATCCTCGTCCAGATATGGAGTATCGATATCCGGATCGAGGTGATTTCATCGCCATCATCGGCAATCATGAGTCGCGCGAGTTAGTTCATACGACGTCCGAATGCATTAAACTAAATTCCAGGATGAATGTGCTTCCTTTTGTCGCCGTTCATGGAATGCCCGGGATTACACTTTCGGATCATGCTCCGTTCTGGAAACAGGGAGTAAAAGCGATCATGATCACGGATACGGCATTCTTCAGAAACCCCCATTATCATAATCCTGATGATACCTATGACACGCTCGACTATCGTATTTGCGCAGAATTCCTTTATGGATTCGCTCATGCCGTTAAAAAAATAGACAGCGTCGGATTAGACAATATTGAGTCTTATACTGACAATCAATGATCGATCGGACAATTTGATGTTTTTGGCTATCGTATAAAGAACCGGTCATGACCGGGTTCGTTGAACCACTTATTCGATACGCTTGAAAATATGATAGCCCAGTTCCGATTTGATCACATTGCTGACCTCGTTCGGCTGTAATTTTCGTATCGCATCATCGAGAACGGGTAACAGATCACCCTTATTGATCTTACCAAGATCGCCTCCCCGCTGGGCGTTGGGTCCGATGGAGCGCTCTTTCGCAACTGTAGAAAAATCCGCATTGCCGCTTTTCAATAAAGTCAATATATCCTTCGCCTCTTCCTCAGTCCTCACCATGATATGCAGGGCGCGCATCGTCAAACCCACTATTTCGGTTTTCGATTTTGCGAGTGATGGTTTATAAATCCATCCCACGATTTGTACGGCGACCCAGTTGTTTTGTTCACCCAGTACGGTCAGTTTAGTACCCTGGGGAAGTTGCGTGATAATCGAACCGTTAGGTGAAAGACGAAAGTTTTCGGTATTTACTTTTACATAGACTTCATCTCCCTGGTTCAATTCTGTTTGCGGGTATGCGCTTGTGTTGCTTAAACTTATAATTATCAATAAAGTAATCAGTGCAACTAATACATTCTTCATTTAACGTTCTCCTTCTCCTCCAAGAATAGGTTTATTTCATCAAGTCTGGGGATACCAGATCTTCCGCCGAGTTTTTTACATTTCAATGCTGCCGCCGCTGCTGAAAATTTCATCATTCGGGGCAGATCCCACTTTTTTATCAATCCATAGATGAAGGCACCATGATATACATCGCCGGCACCGGTCGTATCGAGGACCTCTACTTCATATGCCGGTTGATAATAAACGCCAGTGTCATCTATCCCATAACTTCCTTTCACGCCGCAGGTGATGATGGCAGCTTTAACACCATAGGTGTACAATTTTTCCAGTCCTTTTTCAGCCTCGGTCGTCTCCAGATAAGTTTGACAGAAGTGTTCGGACACGATCGGATAGTCGACCTGCATGAGAAGTTCTTCGGTATTACTGCGCACTGATCCGGCATCCAAAACGATGTCAGCACCATTGCGTTTCGCCAGTCTTATGGCCTTCAACGTCGCTTCGGCATCTCGACCGTCCAGATGCAGGAACCTGGTCTTGCGCAGATGAGTTTCAGAAATTTCATCAGGCAGTAACGGTACGTTCGATGTACTATTATGTAAGACGACTGTTTTCTTCCCAGATTCTTTATCCACCCATATAAACGCTTGATTTGTCGGACAATTTTTATCGATGATGACGCCAGAAACATCGACGCCCTCTTTCTTAAACTGATCGAGCAGAAATTTTCCGTTTTCGTCCTGTCCCACGATCCCGATATAGGATGTTTTTGCACCCAACCGCGCCAGAGTCACCAGCGCCGTGGGGACGGGACCGCCACCCTGGGTTGAAAAATCAGTTGATTCTGTCTTGCTGTCTATCTCCGGGTATTTTGATAGCAAGCAAATGAAATCGACCGCGTTAAGTCCGATACCTACACAATCAAACACGATGTACTTAGATCCTTTCTCAAATTCAATTGCTGAAAATCGACTCAGAAAATAAATCTAGTTGTCCTCAAGCGTGTCGACGTTATTCCTGATGCATTCTGGTCTTCACCGTGTCCAGGATCTCATCGTGTAACGCAAGAGCTTGCTGTATAAGCGAGTTCATCTCATCGGTGACACGTTCTTTGAACGATTCATCTTTTACCGGAGGAAGATTTATCTCTACGTTAAGGCCTGCTCCTCTGACCGATGAAAGCCCCATCAATGCGGCGACTCCCGCGTCGCTGACCGCATTTTTGTTTCCGAATTCCGCGATTTTTTTGACCAATTCGAGTGCATCCAACGAACTTTTCATGACGTCCAGTGGTACGAGTATCGCCTGTTTCGTGGCTTCTTCGATCGCTTCGTTACGATGCTCGATCTCTTGTTCCGATTTTTTCGGTAATCGGAAGGCGTTCATAAGGCGATTGAAGGCATCCGTATCGCTGTCGATCGACTTTAATAATTCATCTTTCAGACGTTGAGCTCTGATAGCGACATCGATCATCGAATCTCGTTGCTGTTCATAGCCGGTTTTATTGACGGTCAGGTTGGCTACCATGGACGCCAGCGCCGAGCAGAGTGCTCCGGCCAGCGCGGAGACACTACCTCCGCCGGGAGCCGGAGAATCGCCCGAAAGCTCGTTGGCGAAGTCGCGTAAATCCATTCTCACCAACGGCCCTTTCGATTCAGCGACCCTGTATTCGATGATTTTTTCCCGGGGATCGAATGCGGCCACGTCTTTCAATCCTAGCGACTTAATGGCGATGTCGATCAATTCTTCCGGCGGTACGCCCGGTGATTTTCCCTGTTTTCGCAAATAATGTTCACCCGCATCTAGCATGGCCTGTAAAGGGATGAGTCCCACGAGTTCACTGCCCGTCACTCTCAACCCCAGTTTCTCAGCCTCCTCACACACCATATCGAATGCCATATGAACAGGCGTCTCCTTGTAATCGACGAGGTTCATGGAGATCTGTGCCTGTCCGTATTCATCGATGTACCAGCCGACGGCTTTGCATGATTTTAACTTGCCGGGTTCTCGTAAAGGTTCACCGTTTTCATCTCGAATGATGTTTCCTTCTTCATCCCTCTTCGCCCTGCCTTTCTCACGAATCGTGAGGGCGATGGAGTTGGCTAATTTTCTATCTTTCGTATTCAGATTGATGTTGTACGCGATCAGAAATTCACGGACACCGATGACGGTAGCGCCGGACTTCGCATTGAATTTGGCCTTACCAAAGTCGGGTTGCCATGCCGGATCTTTTAATTTTTCGGGCAGACCCTCGTATTCGCCAGATCGGATATCGGCGAGATTAGACCGTAGAGGTGAAGTGGCCGCTTTTTCGTACAGAAAGACCGGGATGCTCAGCTCCCTGGCGACGCGTTCACCCAATTCTTTAGCGAGTTCGACACACTCGTCGACCGAAACATTGCTTACCGGCACAAATGGGCAGACATCGGTGGCACCCATCCGAGGGTGTTCACCGTGATGTTTACGCATGTCGATGAGTTCAGCCGCCTTAGCGATCGCTGCGAACGCGGCATTTTTTACGCCTTCCGGTGATCCGATGAATGTCATCACGGTTCGATTGGTGTCGGCACCCGGATCAACATCGAGCAGAGTTACTCCCTCCGTCGATCTTATGGTCTGTGCGATCGCATCGATACAGTTTTTATCTCTTCCCTCACTAAAATTGGGTACACATTCCACTAATTTTAGCATGTTAAAATTTCCTTTTCCTCGTTCACTCTGATCAAATTATTGTGCCTGAACATGGTAGATGGCTGTATCAAACTTCAATATGGTGATCCTACTTATCATGATGCTGAAGATTAACATATGTTTAATTCTAAAAATTGTCATAGGCGATAGAATTAGCATACTCTTGATACAGCTCCATTTCAGCCCCAGAAAATCGTACTCATTTAATGACAAAAAGTTCTTCTTGAGGTGATGAAATAAATTCACACCCATCCGCCGTAACTACGACCTCTTCTTCGATCGTCGCAACGCCGTATCCCTCGCAAGTCACCCTTGGTTCCAGTGTATAGACCTGGCCTTCCTCGATTTTAAGATACGGCAGGTTTCCGTAACGCTCCCAGATAGGGCAGAGGAGTCCGGCACCATCATGGGCAGCGCGCCCGACCTGATGTCCCAGCGCGTGCGGATATTCGTCGAATCCTTGCGAAATGATGTACTGTCTCGCCACATCATCGATGCGCCATCCTTCGACACCGGGTCGCAGCGCTTTCGCCGATTCTTTAATGGCATCTCGAACCGTATTGAACGCCTTGATGACGGGTGCGGGTGGTTCCGTCTCTCCCTTCTTCATGAAATACCATGTGCGCTGCAGATCGGAACAATAGCCATTGACCTTCACTCCGAAATCGATATTCATGATATGGCCTGGTTCAATCGTCCTGCCTGTCGGACCGTAATGGGCTCCGGCGGTATCAGGGCCGGTAAATACCGATGGGCAGGTCGATGGATCCCATGATAATTCGACACCTGCATCTGCCACACGGTTTAGCATGAAACTGGCCACATCCTGTTCGGTCATGCCTGGCTTCACCATGGCGGTTACCTTATCGAATATCGATAACGTTAGCTCAATCGCCTGCTGCATATAGCTGATCTCTGTCTTCGATTTCCTGCCCCGTAAAGCGGACATGATTTCCGATGAAGAGATAAGTCGGTTGATATAAGGTGTATTTTTTAAATATTGAGTCAGTATAAGATACATCCCATGGGACAAGCCGTCAGCCATCACATCATCCGTTGAGTAATTGATGGCAATTTTAGCCGGATCGATCGAGTGTATCGCATTCATCAGATTGTCTTTAATCGATGCTTTGTAGGGAATGACAGTTTGAAACGCTTTTGTGTCCTTAATTGCAGCGGCATCCAAATTTCCTACGATCGCGATCGTCCTGCCGGATTTGGCGATTAAGAACGCCGACTGCCATGTACAATGCGCTCCCAAAATCAGATCGATGCTCGGATCCGGAGTCGAATGACTCTCGCGGACAAAGGTCAACCACAGATCGATATCTTTTTCCTTCAGTATGTCGATCGCTTGAGCTACTTTTTCTTCGACCACGTTTTATCTCCCTGTTTTAGTTCACTTTTTCAAGCACAATATAACGATTTGAAATCAGAATTCAAAGAAAAAATATGGCAATAATCTTGGTATATCGTGGATTCGTCAGGATAATACAGAATGCGTTGAGGGCGTTTTCTTTTACCGGAGTCGCAACGGCAGAGATCGCGTCTAGATTGATGTAAGGAAAATATTCTCTGCTTACGCCGGGTTTTCTGTGAAGGCCAGCAGTTACGATGACGACATCAGGATCGACGATATCATCGTAATTGCTGGTACCAATAAAGTGGCTATCCACCTTGCAATGCGGATTCGACTCCATGATGTCCAATGCTTTGCCCCTGATCATGCTCTCTATATCAGCGATTTCCGAATGGTACCACCGTCAGGCTCCTGTCGGGCGACCAAACAGGTGAGCATTCTGCCGCTTTGACCTCTTCCTGTGAGAACCATTTTCTTTCCGGGCATGTCGATTCTCCACGTCAACATCGCCAGGAGGATGTATCCCGGAAATCCGGCATCGCATTGGAATCAAACATATCGATTAAACGACGTTTACTATCTTCTTAGAACGGGCGACGGTGATGTATTCGACTTTTCCATCGATCTTGGCGAACAAGGTATCATCTCTACCTCTGCCAACATTTTCACCGGGGTGGATGCGCGTACCCCGTTGTCGTACCAAAATGCTACCGGCAGTTACTTGCTGACCCGCAAATCGTTTCACGCCGAGCCTCTGTGCATTACTATCACGTCCGTTTTTCGAACTGCCTACACCTTTTTTATGAGCCATTTTACGGGCCTCCTGCTATGATAGAATTATATCTAGAATTTCCAAATGGGTATACCCCTGGCGGTGACCATTTAATACCCGGTATCCTTTTCTTCTCTTCTTCTTGAAGACGATGACCTTCTTATGGCGATTGAAATCCAAAATGGATGCTTTCACCCTGGCACCTTCAACGACAGGATCACCGACAGTAACGTTTTCACCGTCTGAAGTCAACAGAACGCGATCAAATTCGAGTTCGTTATTCACTTCACCTTCCAGCATTGGTGATTTAATTCGATCACCCTTTTTAACCACGAACTGTTTACCAGCAATTTCTACGACAGCGTACATTTATTATACCTCTTGTTGTATTTCTGGAAATAAATTTATTTAAGAAACTTAAATATAATAATTTTTTATAATTTTGTCAAGATTTAAATTGATCCGTAATATCAATATTTTGTTTTTTTGAAAAAACTTTGAACTCATCGATATCGAGCGAGTCATCGGGCGCCACGTCGATGCGCATCCATAATTTCCACATCAGTTTTCTGTTCTTACTGCGAAATCCTTCGGTTAAATAATTGAATATTTCTCTGTGCACGACGAGCTTAATGCTTCTCTCGCGTGAGCTTGCCCGGAATTTCCTTAGCCATCGTTCAATCTGAGTGAGAATAGATTCCTTCGATGTCACACGTCCGATTCCGTGACAGGTCGGGCATGTCTCGCTAAACCTGAACAACAGACTGGGCCTGATCCTCTCCCTCGTCATCTCCATCAAACCGAATTCGCTCAGTTGTGTGATATTAGCCTGGGCTCTGTCTTTTCTCAATTCGTTATTGAATTCATCGAACAATTTCTTCTTATTCGCTTCGTCGCGCATATCGATAAAATCGATTACGATAATACCGCCGATATCGCGTAAACGAAGTTGTCGCGTGATCTCTCGTGCAGCCTCGAGGTTGATCTTCAGGGCGTTCTCTTCGTGATTCCTTTGACCGATGAATTTGCCGCTGTTAACGTCGATGGCAACGAGTGCTTCGGTGTGATCGAATATGACGTACCCACCGCTTTTCATCCATACTTTTCGTGTCAGGCTTCGTTCGATTTCGTTTTCGATGTTGTAATGATCGAATATGGGTACCTTCTTATTGTACAATTCCACCTTATCGAGCAAATTAGGAGCTACTTCCTTGAGATACGATGTGATATTACGATAAAGCTTACGTGAATCGACGACTACCTTGCCCACATCTTTGGTGAACAGGTCTCTGATCACGCTGGATGTCATACCCATATCTTTGTAAACGAGACTGGGTGCTTTCTGCTTCTTTAGCTTGCTTTGAATGCGCTCCCAGGTTTTGACGAGAGTTGTGATATCGTTTTTGAGGACGCGAATATCCTTTCCCTCGGCCACAGTTCGAACGATGATGCCCATGTTTTCGGGACATACATGTCGCGCAATTCGCTTAAGGCGCCGCCTCTCACGGACGTTGTCCAACTTTCGTGATACACCGATTAATTTTGAATCCGGAACAAGTACACAAAAGCGGCCCGGAAGGGAGATCTGTGTGGTTATTCGTGAACCCTTGGTGCTGATGGGTTCCTTGATGATCTGGACAAGAATTTCCTGACCTTCTTTAATCCGGTCGATCGGGAGATGATATCCTTCGTGTCTTGAATTCGTGGAATCGATGACAGCGCTGATGGTAGAAAAATGTTCACCCACATCGGAAAAATGCAGAAATGCATCCTGTTTCTGACCAATATTGACGAATGCAGCTCTCATTCCCTTGACTACATTGACTACTTTCCCTAAATAAATATCTCCGACCGTTCGTTCATTATCTGGACGTTCCAGAAAAAGCTCTACCAATTTATTTGCTTCTAAAATCGCAATACGGGTTTCGCTTATGTTTGAATTGATAATAATTTCTTTTTTCATAGTATCCTATCTTAAGTTTGTTCATGTAACCTCCATTGGTGTTACCAGATTATCGTCCGCCTGATGGATAAATAAACCGAGTCGCATCACGCGCGCAAGAGCTAATTCCTGGTCAGATAAACCCGTCAGCGAAGAGAGAATTTCACTGATTCTCGCCGTCTTACCCTGATCCAATACGGTCGACAGAAATAGCGAGTCGGAATCATGCACGAACTCTATTTTTTCGATATATGGGCGTATATCGATTTTAACAGGATCGTTCCCCTTTCGCTCCCTTGCTATTTCTATGCTCTCCTGTTCCAGGAACTCATTAATTCGATTAAAAAGATAGGATTGGTCTAAGGATTTTGGAAATTTTATTAAATAATGGGCTCTGTTTATGATCGATACGAGTGAACTGTTTTTATTCAGTATAAGTTTCGATCTCAGTATCTTGATGTCGCCAGGCAGCACTCGATTTAAAAGCATATCGATGTTCACCTCACGATCTCGATATAAATGTACATCAAGATACTCTGATTCACTCTCATAACCCGTGGGCAGAGAAGGACCGTAGGCGATCTTCGGATGTGGATGAAAACCCTGTGTATAAACGAGCTTCAAATCGGCACGCCGAAAACATCGATCGAATAGTCGTATCATGTCCAGATGAGAGGAGAACCGTATCATCCCTTTCTTTGAATATTGCAAGCGGATCTGTTTAACCGTCGATTCGACTGCCGGGTTGACCAGTTTTTTTGAACGCCCGTAGTAGGTCTGACCATCATCCACCTGGCGTGTTTTTTTCTCATCCTGATGGATGATATCCTGGCACGCATCGTGGTGCATCAGCCCGCAAGCATGACAACCCGTTAACCGGCAATCCGGAGTTTCCTTGCCAGCGATGGCGTTCTCATATTCTCTTTTCAGGAAACTCTTCGTCACTCCCTTTGTGATGTGATCCCAGGGCAATTTCTCATCGATATGTCTTCCTCTGACATAGGTCTTCGGATCCACCTGGTTCATCTTGAACGCCTCTTCCCATACATCATAGCGGAATTGATCCGTCCATGCATCGAATTTAGCACCGCTCTGCCAGGCAGTTTCGATAACGTTCGCCAGATCTCTATCACCCAGTCCTAATACTGCTTCCAGAAAGGAAACACGAGGATCTCTCCAGTTAAATTTGATTCTCTTATTTCCTATCTTTTCTCTCAGAAAGGTTATCTTCCGGTTCAATTCGTCTCTACTATTCTGCCCCACCCATTGAAACGGCGTATGCGGTTTTGGAGAAAACGGTGATATGGACACATGAACGGCTCTGTCCTTGTATAGCTTCGCGATACGGGTCACCTGCTGAATCAAATCGACGATCCCTTGCAGATCTTCATCGGCCTCTTGCGGAAGTCCGATCATAAAATATAGCTTTACAAGATTCCACCCTTCATCGAACGCCAATTGCACGGCATTTAACAGATCTTCATTTCGGTTGTTTTTATTGATGACACTCTGAAGATGCTCGGTACCAGCTTCAGGAGCCAGGGTTATGCCAGATTTGCGAATCGACTTCGCAAAACGCGCTATTTCCGGCTTGAATGTCTCCGATCGAAGAGAAGGGAATGATACATTTACTCCTTTCTGGGACAGCGTTTTCGAAAGACCCTTCATCAATTCAATCAACTGGCTGTAATCCGATGTCGATAACGATAGCAGCGACAGTTCCTCGTAACCGGTATTATTGATAACGCTAGTGGCGTATGTAAGCAAATCGTACACCGAACGTTCTCTTACCGGCCTGTAGATCATGCCCGCATTACAAAATCGACATCCCCGGGAACAGCCGCGCATGATCTCCATGGCAAATCGATCATGAGTCGTTTCGATAATCGGAATTAATGGGCGGTTGGGATAATTCGAAGAGT
>JAFGOE010000092.1 GCA_016926625.1 Candidatus Zhuqueibacterota bacterium | reverse complement strand
GGATTAGGGGAAGGGCTCTGTGCCCTCTGTGTTCTCAGTGGTGAATGTTTTTTTATAGAATTTGATAACTAAACAAACCGGACTACCCATGACCAGAAAAATAAAAATCGGCATCGACGTCGGCGGCACCTTCACGCACGCCGTGGCCGTCGACATCGCCGATTATACAATCGTTGGGAAGGCCTGCGTCCCGACCACCCATACGGCTCAGGAGGGTGTCGCCCGGGGCGTCGTCGATTCATTACATATTCTCCTGGAACAAGCCGTCATCGATCCCAATGAAATCATCATGATCGCCCACTCCACCACTCAGGCCACCAACGCACTGCTCGAAGGCGATGTCGCGTACGTGGGTATCATCGGGATGGGAAGAGGATTCGAGGGAAAACTCGCCAGGCGACAGACGAATCCCCAACACATTCAACTGGCGCCGGATAAATTTTTACGAACATCGCACGTTTACCATGATACGAGTCGATCCCTGAACGATGAGGCGATACGAGATTCAATCCAGATATTGCTCGATGACGGCGCCGAAGTCATCGTCGCCTCCGAGGCGTTCGGCGTCGATGATCCATCTAATGAAGAGTTCGTCATCAACATCGCGCATGATATGGGACTCTTAGCTACTGCCGCCAGCCATATATCCCAGCTATACGGCTTGCGAATTCGCACCCGCACGGCCGTCATCAACGCCAGCATGATGCCCAAGATGCTGGAGACCGCCAATATGACGGAAAAGTCGGTTCGAGAAAGCGGCATCAAGGCGCCCCTGATGATCATGCGCTCGGATGGCGGCATCATGGATATCAACGAGATGAGACGGCGTCCGATCCTGACGATGCTCTCCGGTCCTGCCGCCGGTGTCGCCGCTGCGTTGATGTATGTAAAGGTCTCCGATGGAATTTTTATCGAGGTCGGAGGCACATCGACCGATATCTCCGTCATCAAAAACGGCAAACCACAGATCAAAAGCGCCCAAATAGGCAGCAACCGACTCTACCTCCGTACCCTCGATGTCAGAACCCTGGGAATTGCAGGAGGATCGATCCCACGATTAAATGACAATCACATCATCGACGTCGGTCCTCGCAGCGCCCATATAGCCCGACTCAACTACATCGCCTATACCGAGGAAAGCGATTTCACTGATTTCAACATCGAATTACAACAGCCGCGGGACGGTGATCCTGATGACTATTTAGCGATCAGAACTGCATCGGACAAATTATACACGGTCACTCCTACAGAGGCATCTTATTATCTTGGTCTCGTCAAAGAGGTAGGCCATGGCGCAGCCAATATGAAAGCGATCTTCGAGTTTTTTGCAACATTATCTAAAAAATTAAATCAGGATGCTCAGGCGATCGCCACAACCATATTGAAAATAGCTGCGCAGAAGATAAAACCCGTCATCCATCAACTGATGCGCGAATACAAGCTGGATATAGACCTTATCCGCTTCATCGGCGGCGGAGGGGGAGCCTCGGCCCTTGTACCGTTCACGGGTCAGTTTATGGATATCGACCATACTATCGCCGAGAACTGTGAAGTGATCTCTGCCATCGGCGTGGCTCTCGGCATTATCCGCGACTCAGTCGAGCGGAGCATCATCAATCCCACCGATTCCGATCTCATTGCCATCAGGCAGGAGGCTATGGAATCAGTGCAAACCATGGGCGCGGTGCCGGAGAGCATCGAGGTGAGCATTGAAATCGATTCGAAAAATAAACGCGTGATCGCCGTGGCCACCGGTTCCAGCGAACTGAGATCTCGCGATATCAACATCAAGGCGCTATCAGAAAAGGAGATCATCGACATCGCGGCCAGTTCATTGAAGACCCCGGCGCAACGGGTGACCATCGCCGCGAATACTAATTTTCTCTACGCAGCGACGGCCATCGTTGATCATAAACTATTATTCGGATTGTTTAAACAGCAGAGTCAGCACTGTCGCGTCATCGACCGCGAGGGTGTGATCCGGTTACAGCTCAACGATTGTCTGGTCACCGCCGCTACGAGCAGTTCGGTAAAATCAAAGATTTCACAGTTTATCGAGGAATTGACCACTTACGGCGACGCCGGCGCTTTGCTGCCGGATATTTTCGTACTGGTATCCGCAAAAATCGTCGATCTCACCGGATTGGTTCTCGAATCCCAAATCATGGCGCTGATCGATCTGGAACTTAAAAATATTGCGGCGAAAGAGACAGTCGTTGTGCTTGCATCAAAGAAGAAATAACAATTCAATCTTATTTGAAAGAAAAATTGAAGAAAAATATCCGTAAAATCATAATCGCAGGTAATCCATGAAACCAACAAACCGTTTCGATGCTCTCGATGCGCTGAGAGGCTTCGCCATACTCACGATGGTGCTCTCTGGCGTCATCCCGTACAGGGTGCTGCCCGACTGGATGTATCACGCGCAGGTACCGCCTCCGAACCACATATTCAACCCTGACCTGCCGGGGCTGACCTGGGTCGACCTGGTCTTTCCGATGTTTCTCTTCGCACTGGGCGCGGCGATACCCATCGCCATGCATAAAAGAATCAAACATGGGAAGTCGATCGGTGCTCTAATATTCCAAGTTATCGAACGAGGATTCCTGCTCGGATTTTTCGCCATCTTCCTGCAGCATGTACGGCCTCATGTGCTTCACCCTCATCCGACACCGCTGCACTGGATGATCGCCCTGCTCGGCTTCTTTCTTATGTTTCTCATCTTCATGCGACTCCCCAAAGAATGGAAGTCCTATCAGAAACTCATCATCCGTGCGGTCGGGTGGATCGGAGCGATCAGTCTCTTGTCGTTAATCACTTATATAGACGGGTCTGGCTTCTCGCTGTATCGAAGCGATATCATCATCATCGTGCTCACCAATATGGCCGTAGCAGGTTCTCTTATCTGGTTATGCACCCGCAATCATCTCCTCATCCGATTGGGCCTGCTCGGCATTCTGATTGCGTTCCGCTTATCGCATACTGTACCGGGATGGACGCAGCTCATCTGGAACGCCACACCGATCCCATGGCTATATCAATTTTATTATCTGCAATATTTGTTCATCGTTCTGCCCGGAACGATTATAGGCGACCTCATTAATAATGCTCTCGATCCGGATAAAATCGCTATCGATCTACCCGCACGACGAATCATCGACCTCGATAACGTTAAAAATTTCTACGGAAAACAACTGGAGGTCTTTGAGCACGAATCTTACGGGAACAAGCCAGAGCCTCATGCCCAATCCTGGTCTCACCTTCATTCTAGTGCCATCATCGCTATTATCCTCTTGTTGTTGGTCGGGATATTGGTCGGACTTCAGGAACGATACGTGGTCCAGACGACTATCTATGCTTTACTCTGCTGTTGCCTGCTCTTCGCATTGATCCGCCACCCCAACAATCAGACCGAAGAACTGATTAAAAAATTATTCTCCTGGGCTGCTTTTTGGCTGGTCCTGGGACTGATATTCGAACCGTATGAAGGGGGAATTAAGAAAGATCACCCGACGATGAGTTATTATTTTGTCACCACAGGGTTATCCATATTTCTGTTGATGGCATTTCATCTCATAAGTCAGGGTCTCAAGAGGAATAAATGGATACAACTGTTAGTCGATAACGGAAAGAATCCCATGATCGCCTACGTTGGTTTCGCAAACTTCATCTGGCCGATACTGGCTCTCACCGGATTGGAAGACTTTATCCTGGCATGGACACAGCATCCATGGATCGGATTCATCCGGGGAGTGATTTACACATTACTGGTCGCTCTGCTGGTACGAGTGTTCAGCCGTAATCAAATATTCTGGAGAACTTGATGTTAAAAAAAATAATGGTCATACTCTTATTGTCCATACCTGCGTTTGCCGAACCTCCTCGGGAGTTCCGTGCAGTCAAGCTGACCAACGTAGACAGCGACGTCCTGTTCTCCAATGCAAACATCGTCGAGGCCATGGACTATCTGGCATCGATCGGGATTAACGTCGTCCTACCGGTCGTGTGGAACGGCAGCGGGGCGGACGGCGTCTATACGCTCTTCCCCAGCCAGACGATGAACGATCTGTTCGGCCGTTCGATACATCCTGCCTTCTCCGAAGCAAATGATCCGCTGAAACGCGTCATCATCGAGGCTCACCGCAACGGGATCGAGGTTTTCCCCTGGTTTGAAATGGGTTTCTCTTCGTCCTATTCACAGAATGGGGGACATATCGTGCAGAAATTTCCGGACTGGGCGCTTAAGGACAGAGACGGTAAGCTGCTCGTTAAAAATGGGTTCGACTGGCTCTCCGGAATAAATCCCGAGGTGCAAGATCTGATTATTTCACTGGTTATGGAGATTGTCGATCACTATGATATCGATGGTATCGAATTCTCCGACCGTATCCCTGCCATGCCCGTGCAAGGCGGGTACGATGAGGTGACGGCAGGTATTTACGCTGCGGAACACGACGGGGCACAACCACCATATAATTACAAGGACAGCGCCTGGATGCGCTGGCGCGCCGATAAATTGAGTGAATTTAACCGCATGGTCCGTGATTCCTTGAGGTCGCGCGGCAACCATCTGATCTTTTCGTCGAGTCCCAGTATCTATCCCTGGTCTTATGAGGAGTATTTGCAGGATTCGTACACTTGGGTGAACGAGAATTTGGTGGACAATATCATCCCGCAGGTGTATCGATACAGTTATTCCGATTACGTGTACGAACTCAATAAATCGCTGGGATATGTACCCATGTTGAAGCGGTCAATATTTTTTTCGGGTATGTTGGTCAAGGTCGGTTCTTACACCATCACGCCCGAATTTCTGTTGGATGCCATACAGGCTAACCGCGACAAAGATGTGAAGGGCGAGGCGTTATTCTTTTATGAAGGCTTAAGAGATAACAATAATCTGCTGGGTGATACGCTGAAGGCAACTTTCTATTCGGAACCGGCCATCGTCCCGCACCGTGAGGATATGAACTGGCGTCCCAAAGCGCTAATTGTGAACGAAGATGACCCGGGTGCGGAAACGACCGGCACCTGGGAAGGATTCAGTTCCAATGGGTTCGAGCCGAATATACTGGTCAAGCGCGATGATTCCTACGCCGCGATCACCTATTCGTTCGAAATACCTGTTGACGGGTGGTATGATATATACGCCTATATTTTCACCAGCGGATACATGTCGACCGCCGCACCATACACATTATATGCAGAGAATGATTCTGTGGTGACGTATATCAATCAGAAAAATTTTCAAAATGCGGGTTGGCAGGAATTAGGTACGATCTTCCTTCAGAGAGGGTTCAAAAAAGTCATCAAACTGGATAATCGTAATGTCCCTGCAGGCGAGTACATTAGCGCCGATGCGGCCATGGTCATGATCAACCGGAAGTTATCTCCGGATGCGATCTGGACGGGAGTGGACTATATTGCTGATCGATCTCGTATATCGCCGGGGAGCTTTGACCTGTTTCCCAATTATCCGAATCCTTTCAACGCGATGACTAACATTCAGTTTTACGTACAGGACCAGGGGATAGCGTCGTTAAAAATTTATAATGTAAAGGGCGAATTAGTGGACGAGTTGTTGCACGAGCCTCTGGAAACAGGAGTTCACCAGGTCCGCTTCGATGCAACGAATCTATCGACCGGCGTCTACGTGGCGGTGTTGAATTTCAATGGCAGCATCGTATCGAGGAAGATGATTTATATGAAATAAGGACATACGTCCTGGTTATCACAACAACCTATGTGTCAATTTCAGATATTTAAATTTGTTTGATTACAATAAAGTGTGGCTGAGTACAAATGTCCTAAAGAAAAATAGGGGATGGGAATTACAATATGTCTTTAAATAAGGGCATTCTATAGCACCACTATATTTTACATCGCTACATTTCCACCTGATTCAGGAATCGATCACCAGGTAATGCCTAATTCTTTGATAATTTTTTGCATGGAAATATCCAGCCCTTTATTACGCCGTTCCCTTTCTAAATGATTTTCCAATCCCTTCAGCCAATCTATGAGTAACGGCCGTGTTGCCGGATCTTTACTTGCTTCACGGGGACTCATGTTATTCAGCGCGGGAACTTCTTGATCGAGCAGACTTAAATAATATTTTTCCCCGATTTCCTGTATTAATTCCAGTTCATTTTGAGTAGGCATTTCCTGTTCTTTTGAAATTTCATCAACAGTATTTCTCGAATGAATATTATAATTCAATTTTTGAATACGTTTGAATGTAATTGTCTCTCCAAAAACATCGGTAAAATGACGACGAGCGAATTCTGCGAGCTCGAGTGAGTTTGTCTTTAGACGAAATTTCAATTTATCAACATATAAATTTCCAATTCCTTCTATGCCCGTTTTATTACCTGTATCATCGAGTTGGTGGGTAGCCAACATCAAACCATCTTCAGGCTCACCAGTTTTGATCGAATCCAGTTCACTCTGAATACCTTGTGTGGTCCAGTCAAACTCAAAACGCATTATCTTTTTTGTCTTCTTCTGTCCTCGTTTGGCAGCCGATGTACCAATAAAATTGAACTCATCCAGAGATTTTATCTTCACCAAAATATTTTGTATATTATTTACCTTGAAATGAACTTCACATGGCTGAAATTCTCCGTAATTCGTGTAGACCTTTTTATTTCTAATCCTTTCGTTAATTTCTCGCTCGATCTGATAAAAAATATCCCAGTTATTCTTGGCAAACATTGCATAGTCAGTATCCGCAAACAGACTACTGTAGTCTGATCGAGCCTTGTTCATTCGGTTAATTATAAATTCCTTCTCAGCAAGGCTGAATCGGGAGCACTCGCCAGTCGCATAATAATTACCTTGAAAAAAATAACAACGCGTTAGAAAAATATCCCATTTGACTAAACCGAAGGATGAGGAAATGTCTTTTAAAAATCCCTCATCTTTTGTAAACAGGGATTTAATATAAGATCCCTTGCCTGGGAAAACATCTAAAACTTCATAAATGTCCAGATGTGAATCGGCTTGAGCGCGCATCTCTTCGAGTTCAACTTCTGTAAATCGTTCCGGGTAGTTATCGATCACCCAGCCTAGAAATCTATCGCCGAGTTCATCAAAATAGAAATCAAT
>JAFGOE010000091.1 GCA_016926625.1 Candidatus Zhuqueibacterota bacterium | reverse complement strand
TATTATAGTCGTGTGGATATGTGGATAATCAGTTTTATGATTTTTATAATCTATTGAAAATTTTTAAGTTAATTTTTGCTTTGCTTTTATTGTCGATGTTAAAATAGTGTTAATAACTGTGATGCTTATCCACAATGGTCTACCTTTTTTTAAAAAACGGGTTGGTTATCAACACACTATTCACCGTTTATCCACGTTTATTTGATAATATGGTGGATAAAACGGTGAATGGTTATATATCTTAACATATTGAATAACAATAAATTAGTAAAGATCAAAAATTTGGATAAAACCGGACTGTGAATAACCGCACGTATTTTAGACACTGGCGATCTCTATTTTTCTTTCGAGATTAAATATATCTTCTCTTACGGCGCTGTTGGTTTTGATAGCATGTTCTATTGTGTTAACCGCATGAATAACCGTAGAATGATCACGACCACCAAAATGCAGACCAATTGTTTTAAACGGGTGATTGGTGTGCTTTTTAACCAGGTACATTGCCACTTGTCGTGCGAAAGCTACTTCTTGTTTTCTTGTCTTAGCACGTATGAGATCTTCAGGGATAGAATAATAATCGCAGGTGATACGCTGTATTGTCTCCACGGTCAGATTTCTTTTAGGTCCTAATTTTAGATCCTTTAACACGCTTTTAGCCAGATCGAGCGTTATATCCTTCCCATCGAGTGATGATCTTGCTAACAACCGGATCAATGCGCCTTCGAGTTCTCTGATATTCGATACGATATTGGTTGCGAACAGCTCTATGATATCGTTGCTTATCTCAATACTGTTCTCTTCAGCTTTTCGCTGGAGAATAGCGATCCTTGTTTCCAGGTCAGGGGGTTGTATATCGACCACGAGGCCTGATTGGAATCGTGAGAGCAATCGATCCTCCATTCCCATGAGTTCTTTCGGGGGACGGTCTGAAGAAAGAACAATCTGTTTTCCGTTCTGGTATAGCGTATTAAACGTATGAAAAAATTCTTCCTGAGTTCTCTCTTTGTGTATAAAAAAATGGACATCATCAACGATCAGCACATCGACATTCCGATACAGGTTACTAAATTCGGTCGTAGAATTTCTTTGAATAGATTCGATGAATTCGATAGTAAATTTTTCACTAGACGTATACAAGACTCTTTTTCCGACAAATTCTTTCATCACATGGTTACCTATGGCCTGAATCAGGTGAGTCTTTCCTAAACCCACACCACCATAGATGACGAGAGGATTAAAGGCTGTTTTTCCTGGTAATTGTGCCACAGCAAACGCGGCTGCCCGAGCAAATTGGTTGTTGTTTCCCTCGACAAAATTTTCAAATCTATATCGGTTGCTTAGATTGAAATGATTACCTTCAACTTCTGTTGTATTCGTCTTTTCATGGTCGATCAGAATGCGTTCATCATTTGATTTCTTATTCGGATTAACAATAAAATCGATACTGGCATTATCGTTGATCACGTCGGTTAATGCCTCGCTGATCAGCTTCTTGTAGTGATTGTCAATGAATTCATAGAAAAACTGACTGGGAAGTTGTACGGTCAATGTCGAATTGTCCAATTTGAGTGGTACAATCGGTTTGAACCAGGTTGTAAAAGTCTGGTCTGGTATTCTCGTTTTAATCATCGATAAACACTTCGACCAGACATCTTCAAACTCTTGCACCATACAAATTTACTCCTTTGGTTAAAGTTATCCACATTTTATTAACAATTAGTTATTTTATTGTAAATATTAAGTTGTTACCGATGATCGTAAATATTAAATAAAAGAAAAATATAGGCCTATACTCAAAATTAAAATCAAAAATATTTAACAATATAATAAACAATAAGATATATATAAAAAATATTTTTCTTCTAAATTATTAGGACAATAGATAGCAGCATATTAATAAACTAACTTCTAAAAAATTTAGATGTGTTAAAACTTATTCACATTTTGTCAAGAGAGATTTAAAAAAGGGTACAACTAAATTTAGGAAAAACTTTTTTAATCTCAAAGAAAAAAGAAAAAAAGTTTAGCAAATCTTCAAATAGGGTCCTTTGGGATAAAAAAAACTGCAAAAAAGAGCGATATCTCTTTAATGACTAGAAAAAATACTTGACTTTAAGGTAAATAATTAATAATTTTACCAGATATAAAAAATCTGATATATGAAATCTAGAATTGAGGAAAAATAAGATGAAGCAGACATTTCAACCGAGCAACCGCAAGAGAAAAAACAAGCATGGATTCAGGGAGAGAATGAGTAGTAAAAATGGTCGTTTAGTCATCAAGAGAAGACGGGCGAAGGGAAGAAAAAAGTTAACCGTGAGTGATGAATAATTAGATCAACCTCGATATGAACCGAAATGATCTTTCCAAGGAATATATTCTCAAGGGACGCGATTCGTTTCGGAGACTTTTTGAGAACGGTATTCATAAACATGGTAAGTATGTCACGATAATTTACCTGAAGGCGGATGGTTTTAAGATAGGTTTTGCAGTATCAAAGAAGATTAAAGGTGCTGTCAGAAGAAATCGTTTAAAGAGGCAGTTACGCGAAATTTATCGAATACACAAGAGTTTATTTCCGGCTGAAACAGAGATAGTATTGCTCGCTAAAAGAGAGGACGTTCATTTTAAGGAATTAAAAGAAGACATTGGTTCACTTTTAGATGAGTTAACTTTACGATGAGACATATTTTCATTTACGTAATCAAATTTTACCAATTATTCATTTCGCCTTTTTTTCCCCCGTCATGCAGATTTTATCCAACGTGTTCAAATTATGCGATCGAAGCATTTAAAAAGTATGGGGCTTTCAAAGGTCTGTTACTGAGTACTTGGCGAATATTGCGATGTAATCCATTCAATAAAGGTGGATATGATCCTCTGAAATAGAAGTAAAAGGAAAAAAATGGATAGAAAAACAGTTCTCGCATTTGTTTTAATTGGATTTTTATTAATTTTAACTCAGACAGACTGGTATAAGGAGAAGGTTCTTGGGTTGAAACCCGGACAATCAACTGTGGACAGTCCTGTCGTTCCCGATACCTCGACCGTCGTTACTGATAAGGTTCCGGCTGATACAGAGAATGAGGTACGCCCTGATGCGCAGAGGGAACCGGATAAATCTCAGCCCGTCGATGATAGCAAGGGAGGCAGTACGTATGTGTCGTCGTTCAGGGAGAGACTCAGTTCTGTTGAGAGCACCGATGTTACGGTTGAAACCAACCTATATACGGCAGAGATTTCAGGAAAGGGTGCCACGGTTGTCAGTTGGAGACTAAAAAACTATTTTTACAATAGCAAGGACAGCGTAAGCGTTCAGATGATAACGGACGATGCATATGGAAATTTAGGCGTCAGCTTTCCTGTAGGACCTGATACGTTGCAGACGCATACATTAAATTTTAAAGCTGACAAGACGGCGATCAATTTGGACGATGGTGCTGAGAGCGAGAGTGTCGTGTTTGACCTGGAATTTGAGCCGGGCAAATTGTTACGAAAAACATATACATTTTACCGCGATGAATATGCCTTCGATTTAGCCATCGAATTGATCAATATAAGTAATTTAATTAGTGAACAAAAATACACGTTATACTGGTTATCAGGATTGAAATATACGGAAAAGCATGTCACAGAAGATATAGCCAATGCAAAAGCCTATATTTTCACCGCGGGGGGTAAGGAGGAATTACGTCTATCTGACAAGCCGAATGTGAAGAAAAGCATCGATAACATCGAAGGTCAGATCGAATGGATCGGAATCAGAACGAAGTATTTCGCATCGGTGATGCTGCCCATATCGAAAGATGATATGATAGCGCGTGTAGAAGGTGTGACAAGACCGTATCAGGGAAAATTGATGCATAAAGTTTATTCTGCCTTTTTAGATGTCCGGGCTTCTGCATCAGCACGTGATGAATTTAAGATTTATATTGGCCCTTTAGATTATGACATTGTCAAGACGTATCATCCCGGATTCGATAAGATCATGGGATACGGACCGGCTATCATCAGACCGTTTGCTAAATTGACGTTACGCGTCTTCAAATTTTTACATTCGTTCATTCCGAATTACGGGGTGGTATTAATCATCTTTGCGATCCTGGTGAAATTGGTCGTTTATCCGTTGACCAAGAAGAGTTATACTTCGATGCGCGAGATGCAAAAATTGCAGCCACTCATGGCCGCGTTAAAAGAAAAATACAGCAAGGATCCGCAACGATTAAACAGTGAAACCATGAAGCTTTACAAGGAACATGGTGTGAATCCGATGTCCGGTTGTTTACCGATGCTTTTGCAAATGCCATTGTTATGGTCTGTATTTCTGGTATTCAGAAATACGATACAGCTGCGCCAGGCTTCCTTTGTACTATGGATCGACGATTTATCATCACCGGATACCATTGCCCAGTTGCCGTTTTCGCTTCCTCTATTAGGAAGTGAACTACATATCATCCCGTTAATCATGGGCGTCACCATGTTTATGCAGCAGAAGATGACGATGACCGATCCCAAACAAAAGGCGATGATGTATTTCATGCCCTTGTTTTTGACCGTATTATTTTATAGTTTTCCTTCGGGTCTGAATATATATTATACATTGTTCAATATATTTACCATCATCCAGCAGCGACTGACAACGGATGGGAACGTGAGTCAACCGGTAGCCATTGAGAAAACGACTGGCAAAGCACGATCCGCAAAAAAATCAAAAAAGTAACCGGATGATGATGCAATGTCGACACATCGACATGATAAGTTGGTATTAAACGAGCCCTGTCTGCCATTGATGGGGCTTTTTAAATCATAGGAACTTAATTAATGACTCATCCAGCGGACACGATAGCAGCGATAGCTACTCCGATCGGCCTCGGAGGAATCGGAATTGTACGCATGAGCGGTACGAGTTCGTTCGACATCCTGGCGAGCGTTTTTATGCAGGACAAAGAAAATGCGCTTGAGGGGTGGCGGATGTATCATGGGACGATAATGGATGCCGGAGAACAAATCGACGAGGTACTCGTCGCTGTCTTCAGGAGTCCGCACTCCTACACTCGAGAGGACATGGTTGAGATCAATTGTCATGGCGGTCTGTATGTCATGAGAAGGATTTTAAACGTTCTTCTGAAGTACGGCGCTCGCATGGCGCAACCCGGTGAATTTACTCGACGAGCGTTTTTGAATGGGAGAATTGATCTATCTCAGGCCGAAGCTGTCGCCGAGGTCATCTACGCAAATACAGGGCGGAGCCTTGAGGTATCGATGCAACACTTGCAGGGCCGACTCAGGGATCTGATCGAAACTCTACGGACAAAACTGATTCGCGTTTGTTCATTATTGGAGGTCGAATTAGACTTTGCCGAGGAAGATATTCAGTTTGCAGAGCGGACAGAATTAGCCGATCTGCTTAACGATGTGGAGTCGCAGTTATCACGCCTGTTAAATTCCTATAGAAGAGGGAAGCTTCTTCGTCACGGAGTGAAACTGGTCATTGTCGGTAAGCCCAATGTGGGTAAATCAAGCTTGCTGAACGCGTTACTACAAGAGGATCGAGCTATCGTGACGGATATACCGGGCACGACGAGAGATTCATTAGAAGAGCAACTCGAAATCCACGGCATATTGTTTCGAGTCGTGGATACAGCCGGTATCAATATTACGGATGATGTGATCGAACGACATGGAATTTCACGGACTTATCAACACATCAAGAGCGCGGACCTCGTTCTGCACGTATTTGATGGAACGAACGACGTATCCGATCACGAAGTGGAACTATCGCAACAATTGATCGAAGGCTACCATCGAGGTGAAGTTTCACCGGTCGCCATCATCAACAAAGCCGATTTAACCCTACATACCCATGCCGAGCAGCTATTGTATGAGCAATATCAGCTTCCCATTCTGTACATATCGGCAAAGGAAGGATCTGGCATTGACCAGCTAGAACAATGTCTTTACGAGAGGGTGATGGATGATCGCGGTGCATCGGCCTCGTACGCGGATGCGATCATTCTTACACAGGAACGTCATGCACGGGCAACTGAGGAAGCAATTACACATATTAATGAGGCACGCTCGGCGCTAAATCAGAGTAAATCTTCGGAATTCATCGCGTTCGATGTGAGAAACGCGCTAAATTCGTTAGGAGAGATCGTCGGGGTCGTAACGACACATGACATATTGAACACGATTTTTAATAATTTCTGCATCGGAAAATAATACCCGATGTTTCACGTGAAACATCGGTCGGAGCGTAAACACGGCTATGCATAAAAAGTATGATGTCATCGTTGTGGGGGCAGGTCATGCTGGTTGCGAGGCAGCTCTGGCTGCATCTCGTATGGGTATGAAGACCATTTTACTCACGATGGACATAAACACAGTGGCTAAAATGTCGTGTAATCCAGCTATCGGTGGGTTGGCAAAGGGGCATCTCGTTCGTGAGATCGATGCGCTCGGAGGTGAGATGGGAAGGGCTATCGATGATACGGGTATTCAATTTAAGATGTTAAATCGATCCAAAGGTCCGGCGGTCTGGTCGCCGCGAGCACAAGCGGATCGATTATATTACTCGCTGAGAATGCTTGAAGCCATGCAAAATCAGAGAAACCTGGACTTGAAGCAGACGATGGTCGTCGGTATCTTGACTCAGCAAGAACGGGTCACGGGTGTCCGTCTATTCACGGGAAGTGAAATTTACGGTGATGCCGTCATCCTGACAGCAGGTACGTTCTTAAATGGGTTGATTCACATCGGAATGTTTAGTTTTCCTGCCGGAAGGAGCGGAGAGTTTGCTGCGATCGGATTGACCGGGGACCTGAATCGGAAAGGGTTTGTTTCTGGTCGATTGAAGACCGGCACACCACCCCGGGTGGACGGAAGAACGCTCGACTATGAGAAACTGGAACCTCAATATGGTGAGGATGATCCTCAACCTTTCTCTTTTCGCACGAAACGGATCGATAACGCACGTGTTCCATGTTATTTGACGTACACGAATACGAATACCCATGATATTATCCGTTCCAGTCTGGATCGTTCGCCGTTATACACCGGTAAAATCGTAGGCGTCGGTCCGCGTTACTGTCCATCGATCGAGGTAAAAATTGTCAGATTCCCGGATAAATCCGAACATCAGTTGTACCTTGAGCCGGAAGGATTGAACACGACGGAGTACTATGTCAATGGATTTGCTACCAGTATCCCGGAGGATGCACAACTCGATGCCATCCATAGTATTGCAGGAATGGAGAAGGCCGAGATCATGCGACCCGGTTACGCTATCGAGTACGATTTCTTTCCACCATCTCAGTTAAAGGCGACTATGGAGACGAAGCGCATCGCAAATCTCTATTTTGCGGGTCAGATCAACGGCACATCAGGATATGAGGAAGCAGCGGCTCAGGGGATTATGGCCGGAATCAATGCTGTGCTTAAACTATCGAACGAGGACCCGTTTGTGCTCGACAGGTCGCAAGCCTACATTGGAGTTCTGATCGATGATTTAATCACCAAAGAGATCGAAGAGCCTTATCGCATGTTCACTTCATGTGCCGAATACAGACTCTATCTGCGGCAGGATAATGCCGATCTGCGCCTGATGGATGACGGCGCAAAGTATGGTCTTATCGATGGAGCCACCTATTCCAAATTAAAACAAAAACGGGAGTTGATCGACCGGTATAAACAGGATTTAATCAACATGAGACCCGATATCGATGTCGTCAATGCGGTGATCGATCGACTCAGTAGTTCTCCCATCACCGAAAAGGAGAGCGTTTATAAATTGCTTAAGCGTCCGGAGATCACCATATCATCATTCTTCGATATGATTGACCACCCGCTGTTTGTAAACATGGCTGCGGATGAAAAGTTAATGAGAGAGGTTCGCGACCAGGTGGAACTCGATGTGAAATACGAGGGTTATCTCAAACGACAATTAATGCAGATCGAAAAATTTAAAACCATGGAACATGAGATCATTCCCTCGGATGTTGATTACGACGCGTTTCCTTTGTCGACTGAAGCAAGAGAAAAATTTAAGAAGATAAAACCCCATTCGATTGGACAGGCTTCGCGTATCGCCGGTATATCGCCGGCTGATATCAGTGTATTATTAATTTCATTGAAGCGATCGTGATGTTTCACGTGAAACATGCGGGTAAAGGGATAACGAGACGCCATGGACAGTGATCGGCTCGATCAGGAGATGTTCAAGTTTCAGCACGATGTGAAGGATATGGGGGTAAGCTTAGCTCCATTTCAGTTAGCCATGTTTAAACGATATAGGGAATTGCTACTGAATTGGAATCGTAAGATTAATTTGATATCCAGGCGGGATACCGAGCATATCCTGGATAAACATGTTTGTGAGAGTATTTCCTTACTTGATGTATCTGATATCGCTGCTCATTGTGCCATGATCGACGTGGGCACGGGAGCCGGATTTCCGGGTATCCCGTTGAAGATTGTACGGCCGGATCTGCGACTCACGCTGCTCGATTCGAAGCGAATGAAGACACTGTTTCTGAGGCGGGTCGTCCTTGATTTGGGCCTGGATGATACGGAGGTCATCGAGGGGCGAATGGAGGAGTTATCCCATGATGAGGGTTATCGCGGGCGTTATGATGTGATAGTCTCCCGCGCGGTGACCGATTTAGCACAGCTGTTTACGTGGTCACATCGTTTTTTAACGAATGGAGGTGTGTTCCTCGCCATCAAGGGGGGTGATCTGGAGGATGAGGTCGACGAATTTAACAAAAACTTTCCAGGCTATACCGTCGAAGATATACCGGTTATTTCCAGGCTTGTTCCTCGAGAACGGAATTTGTCGATAATTAAAATTTATCATAAATGAGCACTTAATGAAGGAGTACTTAACTTGGATACTGATACTGCATTATTTGAAGAATTTAAGAATCTTGCCACTGAAAAGATTAATCCGGATACCATCGATATCGATTCAAAATCGATCGTCGAAGTTTTGCATCTGATAAACAATGAGGATAAGAAGGTAGCTCATTGTGTGGAAAAGGAGATACATTATATCGCCGAGGCGGTTGAGATTATCGTGAACGCCTTTAAACAGGGGGGGCGACTCTTTTATATTGGTGCCGGTACGAGCGGCAGACTCGGCGTCCTGGATGCCTCTGAAATTCCACCCACATTCGGGTCGGATCCTGAAATGGTTCAGGGGCTAATTGCCGGCGGATACAAGGCTCTCGTCTGGGCTCAGGAGGGATCGGAGGATATGAAGGAGCAGGGCGCCATCGATTTAATGGAACGGGGTTTCAATTCCAAAGACGTCGCCTGTGGGATCGCCGCGAGTCGCAGAACACCGTATGTTGTGGGAGCTATCGAGAAAGCTCGTGAACTGGGAGCAAAGACGTTGTATGTAACATGTACACCACGTGAACAAATGAATATTCATGTCGATGTCGCTGTCTGCGTCGAGGTGGGTCCAGAGGTTATTATGGGTTCAACGCGTATGAAATCGGGAACAGCGGAAAAGTTAGTTCTCAATATGCTTACCACGACCTCGATGATTCAGCTCGGAAAAGTGTATAAAAATATGATGGTCGATCTGCAGATGAATTCTAAAAAACTGGAAGAACGCTCGAAACGCACGGTGATGGAAGTGACGGGTGTCTCCTATCAGAAAGCCGAGGAGATACTCGGTCAGGCGAACGGTCATGTCAAAACAGCCCTCGTGATGATCTTAAAGGATGTGAACGTCGAGGAAGCAAAACGACGCCTTCGCGACAGCGATGGGTTCGTGAGAAAGGCTCTGGCCGATTAAGATGATCTAAGCACTGGCTATTTTTCATCCTTCGCCGTCAGATGGAATATCGCTGGACTGCTATTTCATCACGAAATACGTTCGGAGAGGATAATCATCCGGTCAGTCCCATGAAAAATATCCAGTGTTACGCATGGCGCTTACGGGCCCTATGTCATATTATGATCGCTGATGGCCGTGGTTTTTATATTCCGATTCGCTCGATGAAGCGTGTGAAAGTCCATAGCGATAGAGAAAAGATGTCGTCTATCGATCAGATTCCATTATTTGTTTTATATTATAATAATTCTATGATAATTAATTACTTAAATAACTTATTAAATGAATCTCCCTCGTTTAAAACTGTTATCGAAAAAATAAAAGATTCTAATTTAATAAATATCAATAGTTTACATGGTTCTCTTCGTGCGTTCGCAGTAGCCAGTGTGTTTAAACAATTTAGTCGTCCTGTTCTGTACATCGTTCCCGAGGAGGAACAGGCCGAGATTTTAAGCGACGATTTGAAGGTTATTCTCGGTGACCAATCCATTTCCTACCTACCCGACCAAAAAGACAGACCTTATGAGACGATTATCATCGATTCGTACCGTAAGAGCGTGTATTTGGATGCGATCAAGACGATAGCATCCGGTACGAGCAGTGTGGTCGTTATTACGGCGGCCGCTCTATCGAAGAAAATTATCTCACATCATCATTTTATTAAAAATGTCATTACAGTAACGAAAGGCCAGGATGTCGATTTCGATGATTTTAAGACGAGACTAGCGAGTCTTGGATTCGAACGTGAAAACTTTGTCGACGATTGCGGTGAGATGAGCGTCAGGGGAGGTATTATTGACGTTTTTCCCTACTCCGTAGAAAACCCGGTGCGGATTGAGTTCTTCGGAAATCGTATCGAATCCATTCGCGAATTCAGCCTTGCTACACAACGTTCGATCAAGGAGATTCCATCAATAACCATCTATCCGCAATTTCCGGAGGATCAAGATCAGAACACCGATACTATCTATGAGTCACTGATCGATTACCTGACCGATAACACCATCGTGTTTCTCGAAGACCTGCCTATGGTGAACAAGATACTGGATGAACATTACGATGAAGCACAATATCAATATGATGTACGACGAGCGAAAGTGAATGAAATAAAGAGTCCGGAACAACTGTACATTACGTCTCAAGCACTTGACGAAGAGCTGAGACGGTTTAAGCGGATTCATGTCAATTCACTGATCAGAAGCAGTAAAAATTCAATTGATATCAGGAGTATGCCGCAGGAAAAAATAGGCGGAAATTTTAAAATCCTCAAGGATTACATGGATAACCTGTATCGGCTGAACCAAAATCGTAATGCTGACCGTCATTTTAATATTCATTTTCTATGCGATTCAGAAAATCAGCTGGAACGGATCGAATCGATTATGGTTGATAATGGAATCGACGTTCATCGTATGAATTTTGCCGTCTCGTTGTTAAACCAGGGGTTTGTATTACCGGAGTTAAAGTTAGCCGTTTTGACGGATAATCAGTTCTATGGGAGAAGTGGGCGCCGCATCGTAAGGCGGCGCGTATTTCAGGGGTTGTCCACACGACAATTTAATTCTCTGAATAGCGGTGATTACGTCGTGCATGTGGACCATGGTATCGGGAAATACATCGGACTTAAGAAGATCAGTGTGAATAAGGCTGAGCGCGAATGCATTACGATTCAATATCAGGACAATGATCTGCTCTATGTGCCCCTGGAAAAGATGGATCGCATACAAAAGTACGCGTCCAGGGAGGGTATGCTTCCTCAGATAAACAAATTAGGGACTGGTGAGTGGGAGAAGCTTAAGAACAGGACCAAGAAGAAGGTCAAAGATATCGCGCGCGAACTGATCCTCTTATATGCAAAACGAAATTCTGAAGTAGGATACGCTTTTTCCAAAGACGGTCCCTGGCAAAGAGAGTTAGAAGCCACGTTTTCGTTTGATGATACTACTGACCAATTAAGGGCAACGGAAGAGATCAAACAAGATATGGAGAACCCACGTCCCATGGATCGCCTCGTGTGTGGTGATGTTGGTTACGGAAAGACCGAAGTAGCGTTACGTGCGGCATTTAAAGCAATAAATGATAGTAAACAGGTAGCTGTCCTGGTGCCAACGACTATTTTAGCCTTACAGCATTATAATACGTTCACGGAACGGATGAAAAACTTTCCTGTTAAAATTGAAATGCTGTCCCGGTTCAGATCCAGGATCGAACAGCAGAAAGTCATCGAGTGGATCAAAGCGGGTAAGGTCGACATCATCATCGGAACGCATCGTCTTTTATCAAAGGATGTGCAATTCAAAGATTTGGGATTGCTCATTATCGATGAAGAACAACGCTTCGGGGTTCGCCATAAGGAAAAAATCAAAAGCATGAGCGTGCATATCGATGTACTGACGATGTCAGCCACACCGATTCCCAGAACATTGAATATGGCTTTGATGGGTGTGCGTGATATGAGTATCATCAATACACCGCCCCAGGGAAGGCTCCCGATATATACGGAAGTCATCCCGTTTGAAAAGCACACGATACGAGCGGCGATTTTAAAAGAATACGAACGGGGTGGACAGATATTCTTCGTTCATAATCGCGTTCAGTCGATTTACGCCATGACCGACCTCTTAAAAAGATTGGTACCGGAAGTGACGTTTGCTGTAGCTCATGGACAGATGGAGTCGAGTCGGTTGGAACGTGTGATGTGGGAATTCGCGCATAAACACTATGATTGTCTTATTGCGACCATGATCATCGAATCGGGATTGGATATTCCTAATGTGAATACGCTGATTATAAATCGTGCGGATCGTTTCGGATTAGCGCAGCTGTATCAATTGCGAGGAAGAGTCGGACGTTCCGATAACCGTGCGTATGCGTATCTGATCACGCCCGCGGTTAAATATTTAACCCGGGATGCGATGAAAAGGTTGAGAGCTTTAGAAGAATACACAGAATTAGGTTCCGGATTTAACATCTCGATGCGTGATCTTCAAATCAGAGGGGCTGGAAACATCCTTGGCGGAGAACAAAGCGGATTTATCGTCTCTTTAGGTTATGAACTGTATCATAAAATTCTGGAGGAAGCCGTACAGGAGATAAAATCTGAGATGAGTGGGGAGATTTTACCCGCAGCTGCCGATGCCATCGAAGCGCAAATAGAGGCTGCATTCGACGCTTATCTGCCAGAACATTACATATCACAGGCAGAGGAAAGGGTCAGCTTTTATAAGCGATTAGTCGAAATCAAAGATGTTCATGACCTGGACGAAATTAGCCATGAGATGATCGATCGATTCGGCACCATGCCGGAGCAAGCAAAAAATTTAATCAACAGCATCCATATTAAGATATTAAGCGAACATTTAAAAATTAACAGAGTATCAATACATAGGCATGAGGTAAAGGCTCAATTTCACGATTCGTTTTTAAATGAAGGACAGGAACTTCAGCACCAAAAATTGGTATCAATGGTTGATAAATCGGCGTTCCCTTTTACCTATTATTTTACGAGATCGAATCAGCTGGGGATTAAACTGACATTCGATTCACTACTGGTCGCTGATGCGAATGCTATTGAACTAACGAAAAAATTCTTGCAAAGTATTATATAAATCGCTAAATTTTAATTTTACTCTATACTATTTAATTAATGGAGGATTCGATGTTTTTCAACTATCTTAAGACTATCTGGATACCCATGGTACTCGTTGCATTGATTTACTTCTGTACAGGATGCGGCGATAGCGGTGATAAACCCGTCGCAAAAGTGGGTGGAAGAATTATCACGGTGAACGATTTTAAGGACGGTTTTTCACGTGGTAAGAGTATCGAAACGATAAGCAAAGCAACGCTTCAGGATAAAAGAGATCATTTAGAAAAAATGATAGAGAGAGAACTCCAGATCGTGGCCGGATATCAGCAGAACATGGGTGAAAATGAAAACGTGCTGCAAAAGGTCGAGAGTCGTCTTGAAGCGACTATTTTAAGACGGCTGGTTGAGAAAGAGGTCATAGAGCCTAATATCCCCGAATCGGATATAAAAAAGTTTTATGATAAATCCAAGAAGCAGGCAAATGTTCAAGAAATCTCGATCAGGCTGAGTACTCGGGCTACAGAGCAGGAGCTGCGTATTGTAAAGGATCGCATCAGTGCCATTAAAAATGAATTATCGAACGGGACTCCGTTTATTGATGTGATGAATAAATATTCGAGCAGCCAAAAAGCCATCGATCCAGAGACAGCGGCGAACACGACACTCAAAATTTTTCCTTCAAACGAGGATGATCCACTCATTCAGACCGCATTTTCGATGAAGGCAGGTGAAGTTTCGGATACAATACGAACAAACTCGGGGTATTCGATCATTAAATTAATTTCGATCGATGAGGATGAACTTAAACCGTATTCTGTGGAACGGAGAAGAATTCGACAGGAGTTGCTGAGACTGCGAGGAAAAGAGTTGGAGAAGACGTATTTTGATTATTTGGATGCACTCAAAGATAAGTACAAGGCGAGCTATAGTCAAGAAAATATAGAGATGTTTGTATCGCAATTGAACGATACGTCAGATTCCAGACTCCGCACAATGCCTACCCGGGATCCGTTTGCCCGCATTACACCCGATATCAGGAAATTGCAACTCGCGACGTACGAGGGAGGAGACATAACCGTAGACGAGTTCATCGATGGATTAAAAGAATATCCTGTCACCCGAACGCCCGAATTTAAGAATAAAGAGGATGTACATACAAACATCGATACAAGGGTTCTGCCGAGAAAACTTATGTTCCTCGAGGCAGAAAAAAAGAACTTACGAAATGATCCGGAAGTTAAGGCGCAGCAAAAAGAGTTTATCGAATCATTCATGTTGAGTGAGATACGAAAGACCAATATCGATGATCGAGTCGTCCTCAATGAGGACAGTCTTCGTAGTTATTACGAACAACATAAAGAGGAATATAAAGAACCACCCACTCGTGAAGTAAGAGAGATTTTCGTTAGTGATTTGGAGTTAGCAAACAAGATTTATCAACGTGCGATCGCTGGAGAAAATTTTGTGACCCTGGCAAGAAAATACAACGAAAAACAACAAACCAAGGATAATGACGGCTATCTGGGATTCATACCCAAAACAAGACATAAGATCGGCGAAGCAGCATTCGGTGTTCCGATCAATGGGATTACTAAACCCGTCGTCATCGGTTCAAAGTATTCGATTATCAAAGTTCTTTCGGAGAAGGAGTCGACGCTAAAAACCTTTGAAGAAGCGAAGCCATTTTTACGGGTAAAGGCCGGCAGAGAACAGAAGGAAAAAATTGAGAAAAAGTGGTTCGATGGGTTAAGAGAGAATATCAAGGTCATTGTATACGAGAAGAGACTGGGCGATACGTTCGCAGAATTAACAGAGGAGTAATATTATCTGGAAGGGATTTACCCATGCCGCAATTGTACAAGACTTATCACATGGTAGCGTTCTCTATCGTGGTGCTTCTCATGCTCTGCGCATCTTGCAGCGATGAGAAAGTCGAATCGCAGCAGGTGATCGTGAAAATCAGAGATGAAGAGTTGACCCTGGAAATGCTGAGAGAGATGATCCCGGTGGATGATCCATCCATGGTAAGTTATGAACAAATTCAAAACTACATTCAGCGCTGGATCGAAAGAGAACTGACGTATCAGGAAGCCGTGCGATTAGGAATGAAAAAGAACGATGCGGAACTGAAAAAGATCGTTAAGCGTGCGGAAAAAAACTATCTCATCGATTCGTTAATGGACTCGTTATGGACTGAGGAAGTCGAAATCTCCGAACAGGAGATGATGGACTATTATGAAAAGAACAAAGATAATTTCCTGAGTGAACGGATAGAAATACGGGCATTACATATTTTAGTCGAGGATATGAATGTTGGCAGGGAAGTCCGGCGCAGGTTGCTCAACGGTGAAGATTTTGAGAGCGTGGCCAGGGAGGTATCGCTCGATTACGAACGCAACCTTAGAATCGATCTAGGTTATTTCGCGTCGGAAAATATAATTCCTGAGATCGGAAATACTTTGTTCAGGCAACGTGAAGGTACGCTGACACAACCGTTATCTTCTCAGTTCGGTTATCATATATTCAAAATTTTAGACAAAAGAGATCCGAATACACAGAAAGAATTCGATGAGGTGAAAGAAGAGATACATCAAAGGCTGCTCGCCATAAGGCATAATGAAATTTACAATGATTTCATTGCAGACATTAAGAATAAGGTGGATGTCAAGACAAACTTCGAGTATTTAAAAGATTTTTTCACCGATTCACTCACCGTGAAAGACGATTTGATGTCCAATTAAGAGTATACACAACGGAGTAAACATGTTGAGAAAAATAATCGCATTATTTTATCTGTTACTATTCATAGCTCAGACATCGGTCTATCCGCAACAGGTCATCGATAAAATCGTAGCTATCGTAGACGATGACATCATCTTACAGTCGGAGTTGCTGCAATACAGCCTTAACCTGGCTTTCCAGATGAAGGTCGATCCTCGCGTGGATCAGCAAAAATTTACTGAACTTCAGTCCAATGTTCTGAACAACATGATCAATCAGAAAATCTTTCTGACAAAGGCTGAAGAAGATACCATTGAGGTGAATGAGCGAGAGGTGGATAATATGCTCGAATCGCAGATTGAGCGCATGGTCAGTCAACTCGGTTCCGAAGAGAAGCTGGAAGAGTACATGGGAGCACCGATAAGTAAGATCAAACGTGATTTCCGTGATGATGTGAGAGATAATTTAAAAGTCGAGTCCCTCAAGGCACAGTTTATTCGGGGTATACAGATATCCAGACGCGAGGTGAATGAGTTCTATTCCACGATGAAGGATAGCCTACCGAATTTTAAGGAGACGGTAGATATCAGTCATATTTTGATTACAGAGAAACCCAGTATTGAAGCAGAGAAAAGAGCATTAGCTAAAGCTACTGAGATTAGACAACGTCTTGAATCAGGAGAAGATTTCGCTGAAATGGCAAAGCAATTTTCCGAGGACCCCGGTTCCAAGGACCGAGGCGGAGAGCTCGGATTTTTTAATCGGGGTGAATTTATCAAGGAATTTGAAGAGGCGGCGTTTAACTTAAAACCCGATCAATTATCCGATGTCGTTCAAACGGAGCACGGATACCATATTATTAAACTGATAGAGCGCCAGGGAGAACGAATTAATGTGAGGCATATTCTGATCCGGCTGACATCGACGAAGGAAGATGCAGAGGAAAGTCAAAGATATGTGGACAACATCGTGGCGATGATGGACGATCCGGAGGTCACTTTCGCCGATTTAGCTAAACAATATTCTGATGATGAGACGACGAAGGATCAGGGAGGCCATTTAGGTCTTTTTGCGGTGGAGGAATTACAGGAGCCGGAGTTTATCAAGGCCATCAATCAGCTGGATGTCGGTGAAGTTTCGAAACCGTTCAAAACACGTTTTGGATGGCATATCCTTAAATTAAATAGCCGCGAGGAAGCCAGAGAGATCTCCATCGAAAAAGATTGGGAACAGATCGAAAAATGGGCACTTAACGTCAAACAGCAGCAAGAACTTGAAAAATGGCTGGAGAAATTGAAGACGCAGACTTTTGTGGATATAAAACAATAAACATACATTGCTGAGTATCCTGTACTTTAAATAGCGACCTTCGTGTCGCTATTTTTTTTCATGATATGAAGGATACAAGTTTTTAATAATGAAACTATATTAAAAAATTAAAACTTATATTTAATTAGTTTAAGGAACACTAAAATTACAAACAGAGTTTAAATAATTTGAAACACGATTCATGTTCGCAGTTACAGCTATAGAGATGTGGTGATAAAAAATGAAACGATTGAGTTACTTTTTCTTTACTTGTTGTATCTTGATGTTATTGTCACACGATCCATCATGGTCGCAGGGTAAATTCACGATCGCCAGGTTAAAATACCGCGGAGGCGGAGACTGGTACAATGATCCGTCTGCTATATCAAACCTTTTAAAATTCATTCGCGAAGAAACATTGATCGACGCGGCCGATGATGAGGTGAAAATAAATCTGTTATCAGAGGATCTTTATGCTTACCCACTGTTGTTTATGACCGGCCATGGCAAAATTATATTTTCAAATGTCGAGGTTGAGCGACTTCGTCATTTTTTAACGAACGGAGGATTTTTATATGCCGATGATGATTACGGTATGGATTCCTCGTTTAGAAACGAAATGAAAAAGGTGTTTCCGGATAAAGAATTTATCGAACTTCCGTTCTCGCATGAAATTTACCATTCTCATTATGAATTCGAGTCGGGTTTACCCAAGATTCATGAGCATGACGGAGAGCCTCCTCACGGTTATGGCATGTTTCATGAAGGAAGATTAGTCGTGTTTTACACATACAGTTCCAATATATCCGATGGTTGGCCGGAATCGCGTGTTCATGGTAATCCTGAAAATGTACGAATTCAGGCTTTAAAAATGGGCGTAAACATCGTCGTTTATGTACTGAATAATTAAACTGATAGCTTATCATGGAACCTCAGTTAAAATATAACAAACTGATACAACGCATTATTTACACGAAGCGTCGTGAATTTATTCTACACTTATCAGCCGATGTCTCCAAATGGCTCGCGATGACAGGCATCATGTTTTTTTTAGTCTTGTTAATTCAAATCTTCTGGAAGGTTTCGTCGACTGGCCGATATGTGTTGTTGCTCATGATGATAACGATCGGTCTTGTCTCGCTCAGCGTGGTGGTATTAAGATTAATCATTCGATATCGGAAAACTTCCCTGTACCATGTCGCAGAAAAAATAGGTTTGCACTTTCCTGCTATTCAAGACCGTTTGAAAAACGCATTGGAATTATATAAATTTTTTCAGAGAAATGACGAGAATTACTCATTAGGATTAGTCGATGAGGCATTATCCAGGGTTCATCAGGGGTCAGAGGATTTAGATTTTAACGTCATCATCGATACTCGTCGTACGGCAAAGAGCATCATCCGATCTTTCCTGATATGTATTATTCTCTTCGCCGTCATATTGATGTTTTCCACCTTCTTTTTCAAGGCTGCTTACGCGATATTTCACCCCAATTACACGATCGTTGAGGCAAGTCCTTACCGTATGGATGTATTTCCTGGTGATGTGGAAGTCGTAAAACACGATAATGTTCAACTTCAAGTGTACGTCAGCGGGGGTGAGCCCCCTTACATTAAATTAGGTACACGCAATTTAGTCAATGGCCAGGAAAGTGAGACTGAGATCTCCGAAACGAACGATGGACACTATGAGCATACTATTTGGGGAATCAGAGATTCAACAGCATATTATTTTTTCACCGAAGATTGCAGGACTGATACCTATGTGATATCTGTCATCGAACATCCCTTCGTTCGACATCTTCAACTGACGCTATTTCCACCTCCATATACGAAACTAGCAGCCCAGGTGCTGGAAGAAAATGTGGGCGACTTTGAGGCATTGAAAGGAACCCGGGTGACTTTTCGGCTCTCTGCCAATAAAACCATCTATCGTGCCGATTTGGTGTTTGATAACGCTGACAGGAGACTCAATTTAAATCCGTCAGACGATCGGGCCGAAGGATCCATGATCGTCCACCGTAATCATTCCTATCACATCAGGCTCGAGGACACACAGCACAGAGAAAATATTGATCCTATCAGATATCATATCAAGATAGCGGAAGATGAGTATCCTAAAGTTAAGATTGCGCTACCCGGCAAGGATATCGATATGGATGAAGAGATGAAGATAAAGCTTATAGCCGATATGTATGATGATTTCGGCATATCACAGGCTCGTCTCGTGTATCAAAAGATAAACAGTCAATTTGAGGTACACGATACGTTACAGTACGAAGCAATCCATCTGGATGCGAAGAATTCCCGTGAATTGCGAGTCGAATATGACTGGAATTTAACTGGATTGAATTTATTTCCTGAAGATGTTGTTGCATATTATATCGAGGTGTTTGATACCGATGACATTTCGGGTCCTAAATCGGCCAGATCGTCGACATATCGTGTTCGTTTTCCTTCGGCTGATGAGATATTTGCAGAAGTCGAACGTGGTTACGATAATACGCTGGAAAGTTTCGAAGGGATGTACCAACAGAGTAGAGATATAAAGGAAAAATTAGAGAAGATCGTCCAGGAGATGAAAAGGGATCCCGAACTAAATTGGGAAGAAAGAAAAGTATTGGAGGAGATTACCGAGGAGCAACAAAGCATACAACAAACGCTGCAAGATCTTGAAAAGAATGTGGATGATTTGATTGAAAAGCTAGAGACGCATGACCTGATCAGTATGGAGATGATGACGAAGTTACAAGAATTGCAGGAGTTAATGAATGAAGTCATGACAGACGAAATGAAAAATTTATTAAAGAAGTTACAGGAGAATTTTCAGTCGATCGACCCGAAACAGTTGCAGCAAGCCATGGAAAAATTAGACCTCAACCAACAGGATTTACTCAAGAATCTGGAGCGTAACATCGAGATTATGAAACGGCTACAGATTGAAATGAAATTAGATGAACTCGTGAAAAAATCAGAGGAATTATTATCCGATCAGATGGATCTACTGAGTAAAGCTCAGGAATCATCGCCTGAAGACGGTGAAACACTGTCTAAACAAGAGAATGATATTGAACGACGCGCGGAAGATCTGAAGAGTGAAATAGCCGCAGTTAAAGAACAGATGGAACAATTCCCTGACATGTCCACTGAGAAGCTGGATACTGCCCTCGATCACATGGAACAAAGCAACATGAATCAACATATGCAACAGTCGGCTCAGAATTTTCAGCATGGCGACTTGAAGCGCGGCATGAAAAGTGGTGAGTTAGCCGAAAAAGCATTGTTGGAATTACACACCATGCTTCAAGCAGCGAAACAAGAGCTGGCGCAATCACAGCAAAAGCAGGTTCTGGATGGATTGAGAGATCTGTCAAAGGATTTGCTCGAAGTATCCATGAGACAAGAAGATATATTAAATGATTCCGAAGGATTGGGTATCGCGGATAATACCATCCCCGATGTGGCTGACAGACAGCAAAATTTAATAAGTGGATTGAAAAGAGTCATAGAGACTACCAATCAATTGTCTAATAAGACATTTTTCATGTCATCATCCGTCGCGAATTATATAGGGTTAGCTTACACGAATATGCAACAATCCGTACAATATTTTGAAGAGCGGTCACTGGCTGCCGTGAACCGTAATCAAAAGGAGGCTATGTTTCGGTTGAACGATGCCGTTAAGGAGTTAAGGAAATCGATCAATGAGTTAAATAGTTCATCATCGGCGTCGGGACTCGAACAGATGATGCAGAAACTTCAACAGATGTCATGCCAGCAACAAGGCATCAATCAGTCGACACTGCAAATCGGTGCAAGTGGACAAATGTTGTCGTTACAGCAACAAGCTTCGATGGACAGACTGGCTGCCGAGCAGGCGGCTGTCAAGAAATCTCTTGAGGAGTTGGAGAGAGAATATGGGAATCGAGCCGATATGCTGGGAAGACTGGATCAGCTTGCCAATGAGATGGCAGATGTAGTAAGCGACTTAAAATCGAACAACATTTCGAGGAAGACAATTCAGCGTCAGAGGGAAATATTGTCAAGACTCCTTGATGCACAAAAGTCTGTTCGGAAGCGAGAATTCAGTAATAAGCGTCAGGCAGAGACGGCAAAAGAATATCATGTCCTCGATCCCGGAATGCTTCCGACCGATCTGGGCGAGAAAAATCAACAATTACGGCGAGATCTGCTCAATTTAGAGAATGAAGGTTATAAAAAAGATTTTGAAGAATTGATCAAGCTTTATTTTGAGGAATTATTCAAGGATGGCGAAATCAATTAACATAGTGCTGTTGATAACATTTTTTTCAGTTTGTCCTGGCGTTACGTCCAATGTCTGGTCTGTTCAGAATGAGAGCAGATTACTTGTCATGGCACGTCAATTAGAAAATGCGGATAAATATGAGGAAGCCCTGGCTTTATTTCGACAATTATGGGACGGTAATCGTTCCAATATGGCCTATTACAATGGCGTGAAAAATAATTTGTTACGGGCAGGCCGTTTTGATGAGGCGATTGATGCAGCGAACATCATGATTCAGACCTCGTCTAATTATTCATTTCAAGCAGATGTAGCTGAAATATATTTTAAGGCTGCGGATAAGGAAAAAGCGATCGCAGTCTGGAACGCGATGCTTCGTCAGCACGCAGACGACAGACATGTTTACACTGTCGTAGCCAATTCTATGATCGGAAGCAACTTGATCCAGGAGGCGATTGAGGTCTATAAAAAAGGACGAGAAAAATTCATAGACCAGTCGTACTTTCTGATGGAATTAGCCGATCTGTATTCGATTGGTTTTGATTATCAGGAGGCGACGTTAACTTATCTTGATTTATTGGAGAGAGAGAATGATAAATATGCTTATGTGGAGAATAGACTGTTGCGCTTAGGTCAGCAGATCGAGGAATTTAATCCGATCATCAACGTATTAAACAGAGAGCTCTCGAAACATAAAGATACGATCTATATTCATAAATTGTTGGCAAGCTTATATATTCGGTCTTCGAATTATGCCCTTGCTTTCAAAACATATGATTACATCGATGAATTTTCATCCAAACACGGTGAAGGTATTGATGAAGAGACACGACATGCGTTGTTGAATTTTGCAAAGTTTGCCCTTCACGATGAACAGTATGATTATGCCATCAAGGCATATGATCTGTATTTATCCAAACATTCGCAACGTGAAGATAAAATAGATGTCTACATGGGATTGGCAGAATCGTATGCGATGCGTAAAGAATTTATGAAAGCAGTCGAACATTACTCAATGATTGTGAACGCAGATGCAGATCATTTTATGGCTCAAACCGCTACATTAAATATTGGAAATATCTATTTAGATGACCTTCACAACTATGGGCTGGCGCGGGAGTATTTCGACAAGATCATCAAGCGAGTGCCTCGTAGTCCTTTATACTATAAGGCGTCATTTCATCGCGGAGAATGTGAATTAAAAGAAAACAACATCGAGGAAGGAAGAAAATGGTTTAAAAACATCATCGATTCCAGGGGATCATCCGATGAATTAAAGGAGAGGTCCCTGTACCAGTTAGCTCGAATTTCGCTTTGGATGGGTAATTTTGACGATGCCATGAAAACATTAGGAACTTTAGCTGAAGGTCCTACCTCGTCGAGAATTGGGGACAGGAGAGGGTTTTGGGTGAACGATGCCTTGAATCTTCTATTTCTAATCGAAGAAAACCGTAAGGAGGAAGAAGCGCTACATGAATACGCTATTGCAGATCTACTCATCTATCAGCACCAACTGGTGCAATCACTTGGGCGATTGACGCAATTAGCGGGAGATTATGGTGATACAGAGATCTGCGATGACATACTGGTGAAATTGGGTGAGCTGCAATATACGATGAGTCGATACGATGATGCGTTGCGCACGTTCAGGACTTTGCTTGAAGACATACCCGAGAGCCGCTATTGTGATGAAGCCCAATACTACATTGCACAGATTCATTTTCCTCATTTGAACGATGAAGAAAGCGCCATTAAGGCCTACGAGATGTTGCTGGTAAATCATCCCCAAAGCCTTTATGTTGAGGAAGCCAGACGAAAAATAAGAGACATACAAGCCCACAGGAAGGATTGATTATGAAGAGATGGTTGATGATTATTTTTTCTCTATTGTTATCCTGCACAGCGAGTTATTCCAATAGTATTTTAATACCGATGGATTTACGTCAAAGTGATCATTTGAAAGCGTACGGTGTTGCCTATTGGGCTTTGGAAAACAGCATCAATGTCGAGTGGCTGCTTAATTATCGCGGTGGTTCCTTTCTGTTGGATCAGCACCCGGGTGTGGAAAAAGTGCTGAATGTTCGTGGCGTCGATTACATCGTTATCTCCAACTCAGAGGTTGCGGAAATCTATGGAGCTATTGAGCAGAACAACATGGAAATTGTTTTACTGGAAAAGGCACCTGATGTGGCAATATATCAACCTGAGAAGGAAAACAAGTGGGACGATGCTGTTGCACTTGCCTTAGATTATGCCGAGATACCGCACACCAAATTATGGGATGCGGAAGTGTTAACTGATCAACTTGATGAATACGATTGGTTGCACCTGCATCACGAAGATTTCACAGGACAGTACGGAAAATTCTATCGAAGTTTCCATAATGCGGCATGGTACCAGGAAAACGTGAAGATAAATGAGCGGATAGCTCGAAAATTTGGTTTTGATAAGGTTTCCAAAGAAAAATTAGCAGTCGCCATTAAAATTAAAGATTATGTGTTAAGCGGTGGATTTTTATTTGCGATGTGTTCTGCTACCGATGCGTTGGATATCGCTTTGGCGGCTATGAATACAGACATCGTTGACGCCGTGTACGATTACGATACGTTGGATCCTGAATACCGATCCAAACTTGATTTTTCAAACACCATGGCCTTTGAAAATTTTGAAATCATCACGGATCCTATGGTCTATGAATATTCGGACATCGACATCCCGCCGAGCAATGCTCCTGTATTACGAGGCGCTGATGCAGATTATTTCACATTGTTTGAGTTTTCGGCGAAATATGATCAGGTGCCAACGATGCTGACCCAGAACCATGTATCGGTGATAAAGGGTTTCATGGGACAAACAACAGGTTTCAAACGAGATAAAATAAAAAGAACTGTCACTATCATGGCAGAGGCTGAAGGTACGGAACAGGTCAAATATATACATGGTAATTTAGGCAGGGGTACATTTACATTTTTAGGTGGACATGACCCGGAAGATTACCAGCATTTCGTGGGGGATCCACCTACGCAATTATCACTTCATAAAAATTCTCCCGGCTACAGGCTAATTTTGAATAATATTTTATTCCCTGCAGCCAAAAAGAAGTTGAGGAAAACATGATTCTTATAAGAAAAGAATTTTCGATTAAAAGTCATTCCCGGGTCGAAGTGATTAACATCGATCACTACATCGCATCTTCGATTCAGGAGCATCAAATAAATGAAGGCATTTGTACTGTATTCGTTCCTCATACGACAGCAGCGGTAACAATAAACGAAAACGCAGATCCTGATGTTATGCGAGATATCAACATGGAGCTTAACAAAATTATTCCGTTCGCCGATGGTTATCATCATGTCGAAGGTAATTCCGCCGCGCATATAAAGTCCACCCTGGTCGGAGCGTCCGAACAAATATTCATCGAGGATGGTAGGTTGAAGCTGGGCACATGGCAATCCGTTTTTTTCTGTGAGTTTGATGGTCCGCGAACACGAAAGGTGTGGCTTCAATTCATGGTTTCATGATCCGACCGGTAACCAGTTTGTACTGAATAAATTTCATGTCTACTAACATAACTGTATCATTTATAAACAGTAATATAAATTGTTACAAAAATATTGCAAAAATTTATTATCAATGACTTTTTGAGAACTATGTAAATTAATTATATTTAATAAATTATGAATATTTTTAAAATATTTGTAATAT
>JAFGOE010000090.1 GCA_016926625.1 Candidatus Zhuqueibacterota bacterium | reverse complement strand
TGATCGGAATAAATTCGGACGTTGATCCTTTCTTCAACAGGAACTTGTTGTCGTATAGTGTTCTAAGAATCTCAGATGTCGGATCTGCCAGAGAGACGAATACACCGCGTCCCTCCCAGGCTGGCATGTTTATATCGACATCGTCCATCGCCTCCGTAAGGTTGCCCTCCAGATTATTAAGGATGTAAAATCCGATTCGTGTATTGTCTGAGAGTCGTTCCATTTCGATTTTGAAATTCAGACTATCGTAATTTTCAGTAAAATCGGCATGCACGGCCTGTATATCAGCGGAGTTCGGTAGTATAAAAGCCGGGTAACTATATTCCCCATACGCATTATCATCATCTTCGGCATCGACATAGTGATATCCTGATGCTGGAGGATAGGCACCGATCGTTAACAGCGCGTCTTCAACCTCTACGCCGGCTTCATCTGTCGCTGAAAATTGGATCGTATGTCTTCCCCTGGGTACGACCTGGTCGAAGTAGATCATCAGTGTGTCGTCGCTTACCGACGTATTCGGTGTGATCTCCTGACCATCGAACCACGCCCTGGCCGAAGTGGCGAGCAACGCATATCCGGAATCACTCGGCACGATTTTGGTCAGGAAGGTGATTGTGGTGTCGACCGTCTCATAGATCGTACCTTGTTGGGGTGTATATGCTACGACTTTGGGGAAGGGAGCGACCTGCTTAACGACGACACTTCGAAGTTCATGGTTGATGTTTGGGTTGGTTGGATCATTTTCCAGATAAATATCCTGATTTACGATCACACGATAAAAACGTTCTTCGTTCAATCTTAGACTCTTCTCCCTGGTAAATATACCGTCGCCATCAGGATCGGCGAGTCCATCAGTGACCGGCTGATCCATCCATTCAAAACTCACCTTTTCCACCGGGGCTCTTAACTCCAGTAGCGGGCTCTTGCCGTCGAACGTCAGAGTGTACGGTGCTTCAATAATTCCCCGTGTGATCGTGAATGAACTTATCTCCTCAGCGCTTACGCCGAGATTGTTCTGTACCGAGAGGGATAAGTCATGTTTCGCGTAGGACAGCTCGGCGTCCGGAGTATATGAGAACTTGTGCGTTTCCGAGTTAAAATAGTTACAGGGATCGGCTTTCGGGTTATTATCGATTGAGAATGAGATCGATTCGGGGACTAGTTCGTTTTTGAGAGCAGTGGACATTTTAGCTGTGATCTCAGGCAAGGGATTGTTAATTTCGCTGTCTCTTACCGGTAGGAAATAGTAGATCATGGGATCTTTAACCAGGATGTTAGAATCGCGATAGGGTCCGCTGTACTCAGGGTTCAGAGGGTCTGTGAACCAACCTGTAACCCCCGCCTGTCCCACAGTATCGATATAGGTCACAAATTTATAGGCGTACATGCCCGGTGCCAGGTAAAGTGTGCGCGTCCACACATCCTTTGCGGTCTGTTCCATTTTATACACATCGCCCCATCCGTTGAAGGTGCCATTAATGCCCACGCCGGAATCGTTGGGTGACAATTCGATGTGAAACTCAAATTCTACCGGGATATAATTGCTATCCGCTTTTTGCTGCTCTGCAAATCGTAACAGGACCTTCAATTGATCTTTATGGGGATTTTCAGCGTAAGCCGAGTAGGATAACAGGCTACACAAAACAAACGTTACCGCCAGCTTGTTAACAATATTCATACAAATCTCCTCGTAATAGTAGTGGATATCGTATTTCGTTATCCCCCATCGTTATCAGAACTGAAATCATTGCACCACCCCGTTGGCAATCACTCGTCAATGTCAGATCACACACAGTTCCGCGCTGTGCAGGTGTTGGAACAGAAGAAGGTATCGTTAATTCATTCGCTTGATACCCGGCATGGATACCTGATCCTGGTCACCGAGTTCGTCTGCCAATCTGATGAGGAGCGAATCATTGGGGATGATATTCGCTTTAGTCCAGAGCTGTTCAGTCCATTGATCATAGACGTCATTATTCAATTCGCGACGAAGACCGACCAGCACTTCATCCCGGGCTTCATCGTACGTCATCGCTCGCTGCTTTTGTTTCCCGAGCAATTTGATGATCGAATACCCTGCATCCAATTCGATCGGTTCTGATACTTCTCCCACGTCTAATTCGAATGCAGTTTTAGAAACATCACCGTACTGTCCCCAGACAATAAATCCCAAGTCGCCGCCATTTTCTGTTGCTGACGATCTGAGTGAATATCGTCGTGCCAATTCCGAGAAATCATCTCCTTGTTTTAACCTCGATCGAATCGATTCGGCTTCTTGTCTTGTTCTTACCAATATTTCCTGTACATGAACTTTCTCCGGGATCCAATAACGTGATATGTGGGACTGGTAGTATTCTTGAGCTTGTTCGTTTGATATGTCCAGCGAAGAGATGATATCGTTCCAGAAATGACTGAAGATAAATTCATCCTCCCAATGTTTTCGCTGTTTCTTCACATACGGATCATTCTGCAAGCCTCTTTTTTTTGCTTCTTCATTAAGGAAGTAGTCGCGCATCAGGATACCCAGATCTCTGCGAAATCTGGCGGGGCTATCGATTCGGGGACGATTGGTACGGGGGATGCCTGATAAATAGTTGAGGAAATCCTCTATCGTCCATTCACCGCCGTCGAAAGTGAACAATATATCATTGTAATGCTGCCTCAGATCATTTGATAGTGTATCCAATTCTTCGTCCCGAAGCACTGGATTCAGCATCGCCTCAGATAATTGATTATCGATGACGGATTGGCCGATAAAGTCTACCAGGACGTTGAACGTCTCATTCATCAGTTTTAAGTCCTTTTGCGCCATAAATTCGGAAATAAATTCAGATGAAAGGATTTTCTCCTGGCGTTTTACATACGATGCCTTCAGGTTTTCTTTATTTAGATTGAAATCATCTTTGCTCAACATGACATTTCGACGAATATTTTCTAATTTAATCAGATGGTAACCATATTTTGAACGAACGGGTTCTGAAATTTCGCCGATTTTCAGACTGAATGCGGAATCTTCGAACGCCTCATCCATTTGGCCATAGCCAATCCAACCCAAATCGCCGCCATTACTGGCCATCACCGAATCCTCGAAGGCAAATCTGGCGAGTTCCTCCCATGGTATATTCTGTTTCAATGCGTCCTGCAGTTGTTCGATCTGTTCCCTCGTCTTCGCAAACAGATGTTTGACCTTTACTTGTGTATTTTGATTCGCATAAAAATCGAGCAATTCCTGGTCGCTCGCTTCGATTTTACTTTCGATCTCGTCCTGATAGAGAGCCGTTCTCAACGCCTCATTCGTGTACCAGTCGACTGCCCTTCTGACGATCGGATCCTTTGCATACCCACGGCGACGTCCTTCCTGAGCGAACAACTTTTTCTCAATCAGTAAATCGAGATGAGCTTGCAGACCATCCAATCCCTTTTTTGAGGGGGCATAATGCGGTAATAATTCATAACTGGTAAGCAGATCGTTTTGCGAAATTTTTTCGTTACCGACGATCGCAACAGTATCTCCATCCATTTTGGTCTGAGTGCAGAAGAGACCAGAGATTACCATCATCATGAACAGAATCAAATGAATTCGCTTTAAAAATCGAAATCGCATGTTAAATCCTTTTTCAATAGTATTCGGAACTTGTGATAACCACCGTCATTACCAGTTGTTTCAATGACTATAGAAATAAAGGGGAGAAAACAATGTCGCTTTCTCCCCTCTTCCATCTAATTATTCATACGAATAAAAACACAAAAAACGTAGTGCTTCATTCTACTTGATGAACATCATCTTCTTGGTCGCCTGGAATTCTCCGGCGTTGATGCGATAGAAATAGACACCACTGGTTACTGAATTTCCGTACAGATCCAGTCCGTCCCAGGTCGCCTGATACGTACCGGCGTCCTGTTTCTCATTAACAATCACCGCGATCTTCTGTCCCAATGAGTTATAAACGGTCAATTCAACATTGACGTTCTTGGGCAGATCGTAGACGATTTCGGTTGTCGGGTTGAACGGGTTGGGATAATTCTGACGAAGTGCGAACTCAGTCGGCAGTGCAGCCGCATCGATCGGTCGTACTGATACCGTTCTCCACTGGCTACCAAACACGTCGGTCGGTGGAGTGTACAACGGGCTGTCGTCCGGGATCAGAAGACTGTGGTTCATCGCGAATCCGGCTTCGTTATCCAGCGGAGTAACACCATTATTGAGTGTATCAACACCGTCGGCCATGATACCGTATTTGTAAATGATAAAGCTACCTTCGCCTGCTGCCATCAGGTATTCGGCCGTCCAGATACCATCATTTGCCACGGCATCATTATCGGTAGAACCATCGTCGAACATCGGAATCAAGACAGCGACATCGGCTACACCCCAGGAGCCTGGCCATCCAAGGAAATCACCATTGATGTAGACACCCTGAATATTTTGGAACGGTTCCTGGTTGTAGTAATCGATTGCATCGTTCACATCACAGGTGAAGCGAACCGTTACATCCTGAGCAAGAGGACTTCCGGCCGGTAATATGTTCGGCTGTACTGGATCGAGAACTATATCCTGTCCGGTAAATTCGAAGCTGTAATTAGAACCACCAGACCAGCCGTCATCTGCGAAATGATCCGTCGGATAGGCTCTGAATTTCCATTCCACATTGGAACCGATCGCCGCATCAACCTCGACATCGTAGATATACAGCGAAGGATCGAACGGATCGGGAACCATGGATTCTTCATTTCCCCAGCCATTGAAACCACCCACAACGCGGATACTGTCCGTAGAAGGATCAAACCAGCCTTTATCCAGCAGGTCGGACATATCGGCCTGGAAGGTAACGAATGCGGCGCTGGGCAGCGTGCTCACATCATCGAAATAGACGACGTCTAACACGAGTCCTCGTTCACCGACGAAGCTTCTGTTGTTTATGGATTCCCAGACATCGCCGCCACCGGCGGGGATCATAACGAATTTGTATTCCACATTTTGCTCGAGCCAGGAGCTATCGATATGAGCGGTATGGGTGAATACATGATCTCCATCCATATCTTTACACTCATTTGCTACGCCACCCCAATCATTGAAGGCACCGCGTACCACAACTTTATCCGTCTCCGGATTAAAGTTGCCGATAGTCTGCTGGATGGACATATTCACACGGAAGGTGACCAGATTTTTCCACTGGCTTCCGAAGATATCGGTTACATTGATGAACACAGGATTGGTGTCATCGATCATGGTCGAATGGTTCATCGAGAATCCGGCTTCGTTATCCAGAGGAGTCACACCGTTGTTCAATGTATCAGTGCCTTCGGCCCAGATACCATACTTGTAGATAATAAAGTTACCGGTTCCGGCTGCCTTCAGATATTCGGCGGTCCAGATACCGTCATCGGCCATGGCATCGCCCTGGGTCACGCCATCGTCGTACATTTTGATCAGAACGGCTGTATCGGCAGCACCCCATGAGCCTGGCCAACCGAGGAAATCACCATTAATGAAAACGCCCTGAATATTCTGGAACGGTTCCTTATTGTACCAATCCAGGGCTCCATTCACATCCACGGTGAAGCGGACGGTTACATCCTGAGCCAGAGGAGAACCCGAGGGAAGAATATTCGGTTTTTCAGGATCGAGTACCATATCTTCGCCCGTGAAGGTGAATTTATAATTTGAGCCGGCAGACCAGCCATTATCGGCAAAATTATCGGTCGGATAGGCTCTGAACTTCCATTCGATATCCTGTCCCACAGACGCACTGACTTCGGCATCATAGAGATACAGACTCGGATCGAACGGATCCGGCACCATGGATTCTTCGTTCCCCCAACCATTGAATCCACCAACGACACGGATACTATCTTCGGCAGGATCGAACCAACCTTTATCCAGCAGGTCGGCCATATCCGCCTGGAACGTCACCCAGGCCGTCGCAGGGATGGTCGAGACATCATCGAAGAATACCACATCAAGCGTTTGGCCGCCAGCGGCCAGGACAAAACTGCGATTTGATATCGATTCCCAAACATCGCCGCCACCGCTGGGTATCATCACAAACTTATATTCAACGGCAGTTCCGACAAGGGCATCGCCCAAATCAGCTACTAATGTGTAAACACCATCTGATTCCGGATCTTCCATGGGCGTTGCACCTGCCCAATCATTGAATCCACCACGAACGGTAACAACGTCCGCGGCCGGATTAAAGTTACCCAGGAATGTCTGTAAGCTCATATCGACTTGGAACGTTACAGGATTCTGGGCAGAAGCCAATCCGGTCATTGAAAGAACGAGCAAAAATGCTACGTTAAGAATCAATAACTTCTTCATCATACTGCAATACCTCCAGTTTAGTTAATTTATTAGTTAGTTAAAGAAACCTTCAAAAAATCGAAAGTGTGAGTTACAATTTATATTCCAGGTTCAGGGAGAATGATGATCGTTGAACACGATCGGTAAAACAGTCCAAGCACAGAAGTTAACTGCGCGTCGGACTATTTATTAAAACTCCTCTTAGCCCGGAATAAAATTTTTCCGTTAATTAAAAACCGATAGCAAAACTAATTTTCTGAACATTATCGAAGCGTCCGAATGCTTCGTAAGCGTAATCGACTTTCGCCTGAACCGAGCCCATAAATTTATATTTTAATCCGGCCCCAAACGCCAGGCCTTTCTCGCTCTCGTCATTGAACAGTGAATTATAGCCAGCTCTCAGGGAGACAAGGTCCATGAAGACATATTCACTCCCGATATTCACCATCTCCACATTATCGTTCGGATGCGTCGCATCGATCGCCAGCCACAATTGATTATTTTCCACATTCTGCAGAAAATCGTACGAGATACCGACGCGCAGATGCAGCGGCAGATCGTATTGATCGGTCTTCAAATTGGCGTTAATCCTCTCATTGTTACCCGCGTGCAAGGGATCGACATCGTGTTGAACCAGTATATCACGGCCGTCCATCTGCATTTTGGTGCCAAAATTAGTAATGCTTGCACCAATCCGCAGATTGTTTAACGGCGTGACAAACATGGTACCTAAATCGAGCGCCATACCGCTGGCAGAGGAGTTTAAAATATGTTCGGAAATATATTTCACATTAAAACCGATCGAGAAACGATCCGTCAGGCTCCGGGCATAGCTTAATCCGAGTGCGTAACTGCCTGCATCGAATTTCTGTCCGGTTCCTTCGGGGTAGTATTCCGTTGTTCTCTCCATCTCACCCATGCTTAAGAAAGTAGCATTGAAACCGAAAGACCCGATCGATGGAATTGCTACCACGACACCAGCATAATCGAAACTCATATCAGCGATCCATTCGCTATGGTTAAAGAATGCCTCTCCACCGGAGATAAGGGCGATACCAGCCGGATTCCAGTACATAGCAGACGCATCGTTCGCCAGGGATACGAAGGCACCGCCCATGCCTATGGCGCGTGATCCGACTCCAATTTTAAGAAAATTGGCTGCAGTAGTGCCTACCTTTGTAACGCTCTGCGCGTTCATGGCGATGGGCACGCTTACGAGTGCGATTATCGTCAAGGTTATTATAATATTCTTTTTCACGACTTAACCTCTTCTATTTTATTTTGAACTTTATCTGCTTATTTGATTACCGCAAATTTGCCGACTTTCTCTCCGATCCCCGGAGCGTCAACATGATAGACGTAGATACCATAGGAGATATCCAGATTATCCTTAGTTAACATGTCCCATGCTTCGGTTCCATCGTTTATCTGACCCTGATGTTCTATCGTCTTGACTAATTCTCCTTCAACCGTGTAAATTCGGATCGTACAATTCATGGGGAGATGAGTGAAATGAATCTCACGATCACCTCGCCCGGTAGAGAACGGATTTTTGGGCTCCCAAATGGCCGCGGCAACATAAGGATTGGGAACGACTTTAATCATGTCCAGCTGTTGTTTCGCGAGTTGGTTATCTATCTTAGTCGCTGTGGATGTGAACTTGAATTTATCCCCCGTTCTGAAGGGTTTTGTCGTCACAATCTTAAATGTGTCGCCGAGCGTCGGTACATGAGCAATAGAATCATTACCTGCTATCGCAAATTTCCAGGTGATGATCGTCGTGTCCTCCAACTCCTCGAAGAATATGACCTGATCGTTCGCCGAAAGTTTACCAGCTGAAATAAAATAATCAACCGGTCGGTTATAATCGATGAACGCATACTTCACCTCATCTCCGGTCACATTATCGACAACACGGAAATTGGTCGCTATCGGTGGGACCAGTACCTCTCTTATCTGTGATCCTCGTTTTTGCAAAAATATTAACGAGTCCGATTCCTGATCGACGTCCTCGTTGAAGATAAAGCTGTAATCGACCGGATAGGCGACACCCGCATTCAAAATTCCGAATGCGGTGTACGGTGTAAATGTGTAGTTATAATTTTTCTCATAGAGCGGTGACCAGCCCGATTTGTCTATTTTTCGGGTGATCTTCCAGTCGTTCGTTATATTAACACGAAGTCCATCGAAGAAATCGCGACTGCCGTCGATATCGGCAACGCGATCGACGATGAGCTGTGTGGAATCACCGGCGAGAACCGATATTTTGAACTGAGCGTTGATGAGAGTATCCGTAGCACCGTCTGTTATATCGATAATGCGATATAAAGAGGTTAAGGGTACGATTTCCTCCACATCTCTGGAATCGATGTTCGGTTCTCCCGGAGTGGGTTTACCATCGCCTTCCCCTCTATCCGGACCAGTATATCCCACATCAGTTGGTCCTAATCCATCGGCTCCCACGTCATCGGTGGCTCTGCTCCAGTCATTATCATTATCGATACCATCGGCAGATTGATCCTCGAACTCGAGCACGTAGTCGTGATTATCCTGCAGTGCGGTTTCATCGATAATCTCGAGTCGGACGGATCCGGTTCCGAAATTCCCGGGTTCCCCTGCTAGTGATTCTTCTTTATCACGTTCCACGTAACCAGCGGCGGGAGCTTCGGGTCTCACAACGACGACATTTTTATTCGTCTCGATATTGCCGGCCTGGTCAATCGTGGCAAATTTCGATGTTTCTGAGGGTTGAATTCCCTGATCCAGATTGCCGTGATCGTACGCCGTTACCGCATAGAAATACGTCAGACCGTTGGTGACCGTCGTATCTTTGTACATATGCTTCAGCCCCGTATCCTCACCCATATAGAACTGGGCACCATCAAATCCGACGGGGAAGAATCCGGTTATACCGTTCTTCTTATCATACTGAGCAATCGGTGTATCCATTATGTCGGCACCGAAGGCGTTGGTGATCGGCTCGGCATCTTCGAAACCGGGATCCGTGGCGCGGTAGATTTTATAACCTTCGAAGTCGTATCCGGATATCACGTCCTTCGACAGCTCTGCCTGATCATCCCAGTACAGGGTTACCTCGCCATCGCCAGCCACTGCCCAGGCAGTAGGTAATACGGGTGCTTTGGCAAAATTATAGTTTTCGTTGTAAATTTTTTGCACCGTCTGCTTCGTTCGAATCAAATCTTCAACTTTCTTACCGAACAGGACGGCCACTGAGATACGCTCTGTTTCACCTGGTTTTAACGGGAAGTAGCCAGAACCATAGATGAAATCACCATCCACATTGCTTGCGGTCGAATTAAAGTAACCCGGCTGCATATATGTCCAAATCTTCTCGTCTTCGCGCAGGCTGAAGATGTTAAACGGATAAAAGAAGTAGAAGCTGGTGAGTCCAAGTTGATCAGATTCTTTTATGTCCGTCTTATCCACATGGGGTTCACCTGGTAGATCTGTTCCCTTACCCGATGTGGGCAGACCATCCCCTTCACCGGGATCATTGGTGTTTTCGAGACCGTCCAAACCGACATCGTCGGTCAGTGGATTCCAATCGCCATCGTTATCGATACCATCGTCTCGCCGCTCATCGATGAGCAAATTTCCAAGACCGTCGTTGTTAAGATAGTCCTTGTACTTCAAACCTTCGTTGAGGTAACTCGATTGGACAACGTTCGGAGCGACTTCCACTTCGGCGCCGTTATTTTCATCGATCACGCCATCCAGATTATCGTCGATACCGTTAAACGGGATTTCTTCTACCGTGTCACCGGCATAAATTGTTTTACGGTAATTTTTGTTAAAGATGACGACAGAATCCTGCATAGTAGTTACATTTCGGTCGAAGGTCACGTAATTCATATAGACTATTTTGTCTCCGAAGTTGATCGTTTTCGGCTCAAACATGGTCTCTGCTATGAGGGGACCCGGGCCACTTGCCCCGTCGCCATCATTATCAATACCGTCGATCGCGTTTCCAGGACTTTCCAAAAACGCAGCACCGATGGTATAGACCGGCGTCCATCCTCCGGAGCCTATCCCGTCAAAATCCCAGGAATAGGTGATGTTTTCAGATCTGTCAAAATCCGAGTTATCATCCTCACCATCTTCACCGACCATATTTCCAAAAATCGTCGCAAAAACGACTTTGTCGTATTCGGTGGTACCTATGTTTTGAATATCGTAGAGTGAGAACAGCACATCCTGAGCTAACACCTGTGACCACTGAAATCCGCGGCAATAGGCATAGAGACCCAGACCACGCCTGGACAGGTCGGTTGAATCCGGGTAAAACTGATAGCGCTGGTCATTGTAATCGTCCATCAGATAGTAACTTTCCTGATCGGCGTTGAATACATTTTTACCGAAGTAACCGTTCCATTTACCCGGCCAGCCCGGATCGACCACGTCGCCCAGTTTGTCGGGCCATTGATCAGGCCATGTGATACCGAAATTATCAGTTACACCGAATGGTTTCCCCGTCAGTGGGTTTGTGGCCATATTATTATATTCAGAGTCCTTGAGATCGGTCATCGCCACCAGGTTCGTATCGGGATTAGCATAACCGGGCAGCCCTTCCCAGGTGTACCACAGGGAGCCATCGGATGACTGGTCGCCGGTACGTGCGCTTACCTTTGGGCCACGTGGTGTGATGACGGAATGCTTGATATCGCCGTTAATATCCGTAATTTCCGCTCCTACCATAATCAGGTAGTCACCGATATACATATGCCCGCTATTAATCGGATATTCGCCTCCGATATCGTTGGCTTTATCACCGACTCGCCCTACGAAACCGTTATTATAGAACGTTGTTCTGATCTGATTACCGCTGTGTATATTGCTTCGCTCATCTTCGAGAGTCCCATGAGGCTTCGGTTGAGAGAAAACGCACGTCGCAGCAGTCAGAATGAGTATGACAGCAATTGATATGTACGTTATTTTTTTTGTCATGATCTATCCACCATTATTAAATTTAATTAAAAACCAATTGAAAGACCGATTTGTACTTGTCGCGGTTCGATGTAATATTCGGTATGGACGACATTATCATCGAGGAGACTGACGCGTTTGGGTTCGTTGCCGGCGTTTCTTACATCAAGCGTATAATCAGCATCGCCCGTATCGGAATAGACGCCTGTCTGCCCACGAGCATCCAATAAATTATATATGTTTGCGAACAGCGTATATCTCATTTTCCCAAATTCGAACGCCTTGAAAAATTTCAAATCAAATGTAGTGATGCTCGGTTTGCGAGCACTGTTTTCTGCGAGGCCGCTAAATGCACTGGTACCGGATATTTCACCGACAGCGAACGAAGGGGTATAAGGTGTACCAGTCCAGAATCTTCCCAGCAAAGTCGCTCGCCAGTCTCTCTCTCCGAAACTGATATGGCCGTTTAATGTATGGCGTTGATCCCAGCCCAGCGGAATGATCTGAATTCGAGGAGCCTCATTGGATAAGATATCGTTGTACTCGTCCTGTGGATTGGAAGCCGTACCTTCGGCAACCATGTACGTATAATCTAAAGCTGCTTCCAGATAATTGGAGTATCGCTTATTCAATGAGAACGTCACCCCGCGAACATTGGAATAATCTTTATTTACATAAGTAAAATATGAAACGCTTTTGATATAGGTATCAATCGGCGTGCTGGAACCAATCCAGTCACGTATATCACGATAGAACATCGTAAGATCGAATCCCACATCGTCTGTCAATTGTTGCTGCAATCCCAATTCGTACATCACCGTCTTCTGTGGTTTCAGATCGGCGTTAGCCACGAAGGCGTTGCTGCTCGTCTTTGCGACTTCCAGATCCGGATTCGCGTTATCGCTGCCGTCATTGGCACCGTAGAGGATCTTAAATGACGGCATCTGGAAGAAGTGACCGTAAGAGAAGTGAATCACACCGCGATCAGTAATCGGATAGGCGATACCGAAGCGGGGACTGAATTGATACTTGGCGCTGACGTCATTCCACCAAAACTTTTCACGTTCGGCTAATGTGTATTCCACTCGCTCGGAATCAGGCGCCGTGGGATTGACGTATCGGTTCGCTGCCGAATACGGATCGTTGATGTTCGGATCTTTCGGATCAGCGAATACTCTTCCATCCGGATCGAAATAATCAAAACGCAGACCAAGGTTCACGATCATGCTCTTTAACTCGATCTTGTCCTGCGCATAGGCTGAAAATTCGAAAGGATTATACTCGTAATTGTTATGATTTGTATTGGTGACCGCAGGTATGGATGGCTGGAATGGAATTACCTCATCGTTTCCAATTCGGGCCGGTATGATATCGAACTCCTCGAGAGTCAGATCATAGAACCTCGTTTCAAAACCGGCTTTAACCTGGTGCCTTTTGGTTACCTGGCTGGTCAGATCAATCTTTCCCACGAAATATTTTGTATTTCGTTCAAAGTGCTGCATCTTTGTACCACCGTCATTGAAGCTCCATGAGGCGGGAGCGACATTCACGGAGTCGGGGTGAACGTAACCCCTGCTGGTGACATAAATGGGCACAACGACTTCCTGGCCGTCGATGACCCTGATACTGTCATAAGTAACAGTGGAAAGTGGATTTTCGTATACGTAATGCTGGTACTCGGTGTCGAAGTAAGACACCTTAAGATCGTAGAACGTCTTGGAACTCAGTACATGAGTCATGCCGAGGATGTGATTCATGCTGTTCTCGAATCGCTGGTAATCGCCGTCCGGATTGTATTTGTAATAACGATCGTACCAGCGAAACTCGTTGTCGTTACCCAATATGTTGTAGGTCAATTTCATCGATGGTGTTAATTGATAAGCCAGCTTGAACTGACCGGTTATCTTTCGGAACGGCTCCATCGGAACGATCTCTTCATTCCCCTTTTCTCCCTGAGGAGTAAACCAGCGCATGCCGTAGCGATAACCATCGGTCGTAAAATAACGAAAGTTTGAAAAGAACGTTAAATTAGGCAGTATGGGTATCGGACCGGAAAGGCTGCCCTGGATGTTGAAAATATTATTAAAATCGTCAAGAGGGTTGACCAGCTTGACTGAATCCGGATGCGGAGAACGGATGGCAGCAATGTCGGACGCGATCGGATCGTAGAGACCAAATTCACGATCACCGTCCGTAGGTAGATAATCGCCGACATAACCGGAGATCTCACCGGTAAATTGGGGACCGCCATCTTTGGTGACGATGTTGATGATACCGGACATGGCCTGACCATATTCGGCATTGAATGTTCCACTGATGAGCTGTAATTCCTGAACCGATGAATTTTCAACTTCAACGCCCATATCGCCTCCGTAGACATCGGTAGCGGCAATGCCATCGATCCAGAAAGCGACTTCTCCGGAACGCCCTCCTCGCACGTGAATGCCACCCACGTTATCACGAACCAAACCGGCTTGCAGCTCTAAAACGTCGGCGATCTCCTGGACAGGCATCGATGCAATCTGGTCAGAGCTAACCGCCGCCAGTGAAGACGTCATGTCCTTTTGGATGACTTCGCGTTCGGCCACGACGGTGACCTCTTCACCCAGGTCGAGCACTGACGAACTGATTTTTATATCCATCGTCGTCGTTAAATCGATAGAGACTCTCACATTTTCAACGACTGATGCAGAATAACCTATCATCGTTGCACGAAGGGAATAGATTCCCGGGGGAACGTTTAAGATGATGTATTCACCATCCAGGTCAGTTGCCGCACCCATCATCGTCCCTTCGACCAGGACGTTTACTCCGGGTAGCGGATCGCCATTTTGGGCATCGGTAACCTTACCGGTAATTTTACCGGTAGTACCCGCGAATAACAGAGTAGCAGAGAAAATGAGCAACGTCATTAACAACGTAGCAATTAATGTCTTCGACCTCATGTTTACTCCTTCTATTAATTTTAAATAGACAAGACACTGTTCAGGGATACACATTCTTACGCCAAAATATCAAACGTTTGTTATCTGTTGAAACGGGCGATCAGAATATTTGATGCAGCAGCATCGATTTTGATCTATTGAACAGGCAAAATAAAGAAAAAACATTAAAAAAAATCATTTGATTCATTATTGATCGAACCACACGTTCTTCGGATGACGAGATGTGTTTCCATATCACACTCATAATGGTCTGCGTTATGGCCATTCATCCTATCGATCAAACGCTTCACTGCATAATGTCCCATCTCAGCGATCGGTTGATGAATCGTTGTCAATCCGAGCAAGCGGGCTAATTCGATGTCATCGAAGCCGACCACGGCGATATCATCCGGTATACTCAGTCCTTTTTCGCGAATCGCCTTCATGGCACCGATCGCTTGAATATCACTCGAAACAAAAACTGCGGTTGGTCTCTCTGTTCCAGACTCTAACAACCGCAGCATGAGTTGATAACCCGACTTTTCGTTGAATCCGTCGTTTAACATTAAATCAGCATTTACCTCGGAGCTATCAATATACAATACGTAATTTTCTTTGAACTCGATGTCGTCCTCGTGCAGAGCAATTTTGTATCCTTCCAACCGTCTTTGTGCCGGAATACTTTGAATGTGACCCGTTATCATCGCGATCCGGGTATGCCCCAGTTCGATCAGGTGGCGTGTAGCCAGATAAGCCCCCTGTTGATTTTGAATCGAGATCGAATCGAGGTCACGATGATAGCTATCGATCAACACAATCGGGAAATTATTATTGATAAAAATATTGGCATCGTTATCATTGATGGGAAGCGAGAACACGAGTACGCCATCTACTTTCTTCTCGCGTAGCGCGCGTTTTAAGAAGACCTCTTTCTTATTCATTTCGTCGACGCTGTATAGAATAAGATCGTAGCCGTAGGCACTGATATCTCTTTGAATACTACGGAGTAGTTCGACAAAGAAATATCCTGTAAAGAACGGAACGATGCAGGCGATAATTTTGGTTTTCTTCCTGGCGAGGCCTTGTGCCATGGCGTGAGGTTGATACTTTAATTCCTTAACGACCTGGAGGACCTTGTCCCTGGTGTGGGGTGAAATATGGGGGCTATCATTAATTGCTCTAGATACAGTACCTATACCGACTTTCGCCTTTTTGGCTACATCGTATATGGTTATTGACATATAGGTTAACCTCACATTGTGGAAGCACTTCCAGCAAGTGAATAATACAAAATTATTAAGAAATTGTCAAGTATTTTTTTAATAAAAAGACGCTGTGTATCTCCATTTTGTGAGGGATGAACATGGCGTTAATCAAAGTCAGTGGGCAAGTCCGGATGGCGATGATGTTCGAAAAATCGCCGTATCTGTTTGTCGGTGACCCGGGCGACCGAGAGCTCAGGAATTTCCTTCTCTGAAAAGAACCCCACCTCGCTCGTCTCCATGCTAGCCGCCGCTTCGCCCCCTGTAATCGTGCAGTGGAAGAACAGCTTGTAGATGTGAAAGATATATGCCGGGACGTGTCCCTGCTTGGTGCGGTCGTAGACGGCCAGTACCTTGTCGACTTTCGTTCGAAAACCGCTCTCTTCGTACACCTCACGCTCTACACTTTCGGCGGGACTCTCGTTCACATCGGCCCATCCGCCGGGAAGAGTCCACCGGTTCTGATCCATGATCTCCCGCACCAGCAATATTTTATCCTCCCTGAACACGACACCACGGACATCGACCTTCGGAGTGGCGTAACCACCTTCGCTCTCCATTATCTTTAACACATGATTAAGATCCAGTGCACTATTATTCGCAATCATCTCGGCAGCTAATTGACGAACACGTATGAATCGCTCTTTATCATACACGTTATCCGTATAGTGCATACCCGATTGAGCAATGGCCATCAGTTCCCTGGCCCATTTTAATAATAACGGCTCCGACATATTTCTTCTCCCGGTATTGGCCCCTGGCTTCATCCTGGAAAGCAATTGATTATTTTTCGACGAAAAGGCTCGCCGACTGATGTATTACTCCCAGTCTCGTGCACAAGAAATCGATCAGGCACCAGTTTTAGTGTGTTCGTTGTATTTGAACATGATATTTCTTTGGATTAGAAGCGATTCGTATTCCCTCTCGCAAAACTCACAGTCTACTTCATAAGCGCCCGCATCTTGGAACCGTGATCGATCAGTAGCTGGATGGTGCTTTTATCGTAGGCGAACACCGAATTCCTTCCCTGCGGTTCCTGCGGCGGATCACCGGTGAAGTCGTCATTCTCTTTCCAGACCGCTTCACCCTCAGGATCGGATGCTCTTCCGTAGCCGCCCCACGCCCAAAAATTGCTGCCTGCAAACGGAGAGTTGTTTCTGGCGCTCTCATGGATGGCATCGAACACAGTTTTGAAATATCGATCGCGATAGGACGTACTCGCTTTCGGCGAAAAGGAATGCATATCGCGCGGGATGCCAAACTCCTCCATGGTTATCGGCTTTTTCAACTTCTCAGCATATTGAATGTGCTGTTCGATGTAATTCATGGCGTTCGCTTCAGCCTGCGGATAGGTCGCCTCGGCGTTCTTTGGATCAAACCAGCTCCAGTTCAGCAGCCAGAGATGAAACGTCATGTAATCAATATTCTCGTCCTCATGCGCTCGCAGATAACAATCTTCAGATTGTAAGCTGCCTGCCAGCCCCTCATTTCCCGTACTCACCAGATGATCCGGATCCAGCGATTTGATGTACGCCGCGGTCTCATGAACCCATCGCAAATAATGTTCAATGCTCTCCGCGTCATTCTCTCCGGATCGGGGACGGGGCTCATTGGCCAATTGCCAGGACATGATCGTCGGATCAGATCGGTAGGGACGGCCGTTGATCGTGTTAACACGTGTGATAAGAGATTTTAAGTACGTCCTGTACAGCTCGTCCGCTCCCGGAGTCACATAAAACCGACCGGTGAAGTTCATGAACTGACTCCAACTGTACTCCTCTTTAAACGGGTTGGGCACCTCCTCTCCGGTCATCCACGATACATACTGCGAAAAACCACCGGTCCACACCCAGTTGTTATTCAGAAAGATGACGGCATACATACCTCGCTTCGACATTTCGTCGAGCAGAAAATCGAGTCCCACCAGCACATCTTCGTTATATTCGCCCGGATACGGTTGTATCGCTGGCTTAACCTGTCTGTATTCGCCCAACCCCTCTGACGCACCCATGACTCTCAGGTTGGTGACTCCGATCTCCCTGAGCAGATCCAACTCCTTTATCAGCCGCTCGCGGTCACCTTTTTCCCCTTCCATTCCCAGGTTCGCGCCGTACCACATATTCGTGCCCAGAAAATAATACGGCTCTCCATCGATCATAAACTGCGTTCCGTCGACTGTCACAAACGACGATCTCGAATTGTTCGCTGTATCGCACATCGTGAATATCAGGAAAAGCAAGATGGGTAATCCTTTTAACAATGGCATATATATCCTTTCTCAATTTTTTTATGATTTCGTTCTATCTTTTCAGGAAACACAGAGTCGATACGATGGAAATTTACTCAATCTTCGACATGTCATGACTCGCTTCGGTCTGACAGAATTTCTTGTGCCGGGCTTAAAAGCCCGAATGCTTTCTGCATCCCGGTTTTGGGGCTGTATTAAAAGTCGACTTGTAGTGACGAATTTATTCGTCAAATACCACCTATTGTATGCAGAGAACAGATTTGCTACTACAAATTGTGTTAAATATATTGCAGTAGGACATTTGATACAGCCCCCAACTCACTTCTACTGACGTAATGGAACGTCCGTCGATGTTGCTCGGTAGCTCTATATTTTAATAAACTTTTCGAAAAAAGCAAGATAATATTTCACGATGTTGCAGCACAATAAGAAAAACTATGCGACACATCGACCAAATCGTCGAATTGAATGCTAATTTCGTCGATATAGAGCTTCTTTACAGGAAGATTATTTTAATTTTTACTATTTAACTTAAGTTGATTATCACTTGATTATTATACACTTAAACAGCTTATTTCATGAATAATTTTATTTTGGCATATCGATTGCTTAATAATGGGCAGAAGCAAGAAAAATAAATTAACCAAAAACAACATAAATTAATCGGAGGTTTCACATGAAAAAGTCATTTAAACTCAGCACCATGATGTTCGCTATCGCATTTGTTTTGTTCGCTATCTCTGGCTATGCCCAGGATGAGAGTAAGACGATCCAACATGGGCCAAACTTTGTCGATAACAACGGCGACGGCTTCAATGATAACGCACCGGATCACGACAACGATGGTATACCCAATGGACAGGATCCTGATTACGTGCCCCAGAATCCGGAACGTGGTAAAAGGTTCGGTTTTATTGATGAGGACAACGACGGAATCAACGATCGCCAGCAGGATGCGGATAATGATGGTATACCCAATTGTGAAGATGATGACTGGGTACGGCCCAAGGATGGAACGGGTAATAAGTTCGGACAACAGGCTGAAGACCCAAAAAGCAACAGGGGTAAAGGCAAAGGACAAGAATTCAAAGGTAACCGGAACGGATCGAACGAAGGAACGGGCGAATGTGATGGAACAGGTCCCAAAGGAAACTCCAAAAAAGGCAATAAAGGTAAAGGCGATAAGTAACTAATCTGTAACGTAAGTGCAAACGAATAACAGGCGGCCATTGATAACGATGGTCGCCTCTTTATATTAGCAAATGAGGATAAGATGAGCAAGCACATAAGGTATGTCGCATTAAGCGGGTGGATAACCATCGCTGCAACGGGTTCTCTTGTTGCAGGTCAGACGAACATCACCATTTCTCAACACAACGCATATTATAGTAACTCATTTTACAACTCCAATCAATTCCCGGATATGAATAACAGCATTGGTATGAATCTTCAACATATCATCATGCACGATGTCCTGCAATCTCGTTTTTATTACGAAGGTAACCTGAACACATACCAGGTTTACATAGACCGTCGCAATCATAATCATGAATTTGGATACGACGGGATCGTACCGATGCGTAATGGTGCTAGTACCATTTATTTGGGTACATCATGGATCAGGAACCTCGACAAAGCAGATTACACGATTTACGATCATTTTTCATCGGATTACTATCTGAACCTCAAGCACTATCTGGCCGATAATCTGATCTCCCGGATCGGATATGTCCTGTCGAGCCGGAATTATGATGAACTTCCCGCCTTCAGTTACCGGGAACATCTGGTTTATGTGCGACTCAATACCTATTTTCAGTCGGGAACATCGTTATCAGGTTATATCAATTACGGATTAAAAAATTACTCGAACATGGTAAATGACGGTCTAGCCGACGCCTCGACTGATCAGGTCGTCATCTTTGCGAAGGTCGCCCAATCGCTTAGTTCACGTTCAGCGATCAGCCTCTCATACCTCAATCGTTTCAAACCCGGTCTGGTTGATGGTGAAACAACCGTCTTAAACACGGTCTATTTATTTACCGAAGACGAACTATTTGACGATCGCTATGGTTACAGTGGAACTGAAATCAGCTCAAAACTGATATACTATTTACCATACAACATCAAATCAGAGCTGAGCATCGGGTCTATCCAAAAAAAATATCATCACCGACTCGTCATCGACGAATATGGAGAATTTTCGGATGAAGCCAGCGAGATCAGACGTGACCGCCGTTATTATGGCTGGTTTAGCCTGAGTCGATCATTTAAAATAGATAAATTAATCGATACAGCGACCATGTATCTATCGACAGGATATCTGAAAAACCTATCGAACGATAATTATTACGACTTCAATAATATCTACATGAGCTTAGGCGTTGAATTGAACATTGAACAATAGAGCAGCAGAAATTAGAAATGGTGTTAAGAACCACTTTGCCGCAGACGATAATCGGAAAAACTGGCTGTTCAGTCCAGTCCTTATATGATGCAGCAGTGTGAATGAGGAGGAATTAATGCATTACAAACATAGTTTAAATTTTATTTTTCGATACGTTGATGGTAAATCCGGATTCGGATCTCTATCCGGATTCAATCCCCTGTTTACTTGATCTTATATTGATCTCCCCTTACGATTTCAAATGATATTTCTGAATCTTATATCGTAAATTTCTTTCGGTAATACCCAGTAATTCGGCAGCTTTTGTTTGTATATCTCCTGCCTGCTCGAGTGCCTGCTTAATGAGCTCGATCTCCAGATTTTCGACCTGTTCGGAGAGCGTTCCACGGTCAAGCGATGCCATTCGCTGATAGGAAAGAACTCCCCCTTTCACCGTCGCCGGCAAATCTTTCGTCGTTATCATATCAGATCGACTCAAAACCACGCTCTGCTCGATGATGTTCTCAAGTTCCCGAACATTACCAGGATAATCGTACTTCATCAGCATATCCAGTGCTTCTTTCGATATCCCCGTAATTGTTTTTGAATTTTCAGCCGCGTATCGTTTTAAGAAGTGGTCGATAAGCAGCGGGATGTCGGTCTTTCTATACCGCAGTGCCGGGACATTGAGTCGCACCACATTCAGTCGGTAATATAGGTCCTCACGGAACATGCTCTTCTCGATCATCTCCTCCAAATTTTGATTCGTGGCGGCGATAATTCGGACATCGACCCGGACGAGCTCTGTCCCGCCGACACGCTCAAAGGCCTGCTCTTGAAGCACGCGCAACAGCTTTACCTGCGTTGCTAACGGGATCTCCCCCACCTCATCGATGAACAGCGTACCCAAATGGGCCCGCTCAAACCTGCCTTTACGCTGCTGAACGGCTCCTGTAAAAGCTCCCTTCTCATGACCGAACAGTTCGCTCTCCAGCAGATTTTCCGCCAATGCAGCGCAATTGACGGCGACAAACGGAGCATGGCTTCGGGGACTCGCTTCGTGTATAGCCCTGGCGATTAATTCTTTACCCGTTCCGCTCTCTCCGGTAATCAGCACCGTCGTCTTTCCGGGAGCGACCCTCGCCGCAATATTCAACGCTTCTTCCATGGCTCCGCTCGATGATATAATCTGGCCTAATTGGTGGCGCTCTCGCAACTGTTCCCTTAAGGTTCTGTTCTCCGTCATCACCTGCCGATATTCCAGCGTCCTATCCACGACGATCTGCAACTGATCCAGATCGATCGGCTTCGTCAGGTAATCCGTAGCTCCGGCATGCATGGCTTCGATCGCACTATCGATGCTGCCAAACGCCGTCATGATGATCACGGCGATCTCAGGATTAATCTCCTTCACCTGTTTCAACACGTCGATCCCGCTCATATCCGGCATTCTGAAATCGGTGATCACTACATCCACCGCCTGATCTCCAACTATCCTTAAGCCTTCTGTTCCATTGTAAGCTGTGGATATGGTAAAATTTTTTTTCTTAAAATATCCGGCCAGGGCATCGACCTGCGCTTTTTCATCGTCGATGATTACTATATGGTGGCTCATATATTCGTTAGCTCCTCAATTAGCAGAGTAAATTAATTACACATCCTTCGGCAGAAAAATCATGAACGTGGTGCCAACATCTTTTTTACTGTCGACATGAATACGGCCATCGTGTTGCGCTACAATCTGATGCGCAATGCTCAAGCCGAGACCGGTCCCATGAGGTTTCGTTGTATAATAAAGATTGAATATTTTGGACAGGGTTGTCTCGTCCATGCCCGGTCCCGAATCCGTTATCTTAATGCACACGTCATCATCGTTCAGTTCTGTGGCTACACGTAATTCTCCGGATCCTTCGATAGCCTCGATCGCATTCTGAACGATATTAAGAATAGCCTGACGAATCTGGCTTTCATCCACCGAAATCACCGGAAGATCGCTGAAGCTCTCCGCGATCGTGATATTCTTTTCACGCGCACCTGCATTCACCAGAAGATTTATCGATCGCAGCACCTCGTTGATGTCTGTGGGTGCACGATTGAGCTTCGGGGGACGGGCGATCGTTAAAAATTGTTTAATGATATCATTGATTCGTCGCACTTCATTGACCATGGTCTTCGTTAATTCAGAGAACTCCTCCTTTTCGGCGACCGGTTCGAATTCTTTATGCAAGCGCTGCGATATCAAACCGATGGCGTTCAATGGATTTCTGATCTCATGGGCCACACCGGATGCCAACTGGCCCATGGCAGTCAACTTCTCTTTCCGTTTAATGGTCTCTTCCAGACGTCTTTTTTCAGTGAGATCTTTAATCACGGCAAACGCTGATTCGATATCACCGTTTTGCTGCCTGATTACCGATGTGTTGATGGAGATGATCGACATCGAATCGTCGACAGACATGTTGTCCTCCAGATCCAGCACCGTTTCACCCGTCTCCAACGCTGTTATTAACGCCGGGACCTTTTCCGGAAGATCAAGGGTGTCTTTTTTGTTCAAAATATCATCCGCAGAAACGTTAAATAGTCGCGATGCGGCTTCGTTGAATATCGTGATCTCGTGATTTCGATTAATAGCCACGACGGCGTCAGCCATATGTTCGAGAATATTACCCGTGTAAGTTTGGATGCGATGGTAGGCATTTTTTACCAGATGATAGTTCTGATTGATGGTCAATAAATTAAACATAATTAATATAAACGCACCGATAGCGAGTGACATAAGGATTAATCGCCTTCTGATACGCTGACTTGCTTCTTCCAGATGGTCGGTTATCAACCCGAGACGAAAGAGACCGATCGGTTCGTCGTTGAGGATGAAAGGCCCCACAAATTCGAAGATTGTATCGCTGTCATAATCGAAGTAACGTGATGCGGATGTAGCGTTCATCAGCGTACTTACTAAAAATGGATCGCTTTCGATGCTATTAATTTTAGCGACGTTCTCCGTCGCCAGGAGAATCCCTTCCTCATCCTGTAGCACGATGTACACGAAATTTTCATAAGCGCCTACATCCTGCATCAGTTTTCCGACACCGATGGACCGCCGGAAAGCAAGCAACTCAGACGGATCGATATTAGTGACGATCACGCCTCCGTTCGTTCGTCTGACGATAATCGCATATCGTTGTTCCGATTCATGGCGGCTCTCGACAATGCCCAGAACGAGTTCGTTAACACCTGCCTGTTGCAATGGTAAGATGTATTTTCGATAAGCTTCATCGGGCGCGATCGCAGACGCCAATTCCTCCTTGACGTTACTTAATATCTTGTTACCCTGGTCATCGAATATGTTAATTCTTAATATCCCATTTTCAGCAGCTATTTGCGACAAAATTTCTGTCGATAACCGGCTGGATCGATCGAGTCGGTCGACGAGTCTGGAGACCGCAAGCAATTTATCCCCCACCTGATATTCGATTTCATCATAGGATGATATCGCGTTGCTCGCGCTTAATTGAAGCGCCTGATGCAAGGTAGCGGCCTCTTCCTCCATCAGAAGATAGATCTCCCGCCGCGTATGAGAAAGTTCGATTATACCGGATATAACCAGAGCAATAATCAGGACAACGGCGATGATAACGATGTAGGAAGGCTGTAACCGGCTGATCTTCTTAAATGCATTTTGATTTGCGGTATCATTCATAGGCGTTACTTCTATTTACGTAGTTTTTAATAACAGTTAGCTGCCAATGTTTATGAACAAACTATAAGGCCAGGAGATAACGATAATGAGTCGAGTCAGAAATCGATCGCGGAAACTTACTGAGCATCGATGCATGCATACGCTTTTAAAATGAAACACCGATACCTGTCATGACCGAAAATCCTTTGTAATCAAAATAGACCTCATTTGACGTGTTCTTTAACCATAAAAGATCAATGGTCAGGTTGACAGTGTCGATCATCTGAGGTGTTATTTGTTTTCGGATCCCCATACCGAATCGCCACTGATTATCCTCCCTGTCATTGCCACCTGTTGACAGGCTATCGATGTTATAGTTATATTTTTTATCAGCATAAGAGACGTAACCTTCAAACTTCGCATCAAAGGGTAGCATCTGAGTCAGCGTCAGTTGCACTCCCTTGCTATGGTACGTGTAAGGATCATCGTACAACTCGTCTCCCTCATTATAAAAGTAATCCTGCCCTGTTAAGTAACGGGTGGTTTCCGAAGCCGGGAAATAACGGGAGAATCCGATGCTCATACCTGTGGAAGCGGTGATCGATTGAGCGATTTTAAGATTGAGCATGGCTTGCGATACGCCGGGACGAGAGATGTTGGATATCATGAGGAGAGAATCCGGTCTGGATGAGTACCCGTTCCCATATCCCCCGTAGGGGTTGCCCCGACCTTTACCGTACCCCGGATTTCCCATATCTTTTTCATATATAACCTTCTCTAAAACTGTGGAATCATGAGTAAAATCCTTCTGCTTCAAGTGAAGTTCCATGATCAAGGTGGTACGAGTTTCCAGAAACAGACGGGAGCTCAATGATAATTGGTATTCACGAAAACTTAATTCCATTGTGTTGTGATAATCTTTATCGAGATACGTAAAAGACGCCGCCTGGAAAAATCGATTACCCAGATTTAGACGTAAATTTGTGGTGAGCTCAAGATTGCGATTGTCGAACACAGCATATTCCGTATCGTGTCCATTTCTCATAAATCCGATCTCAGCACCGTATAATAAATGCTGCATTATCGGAATTTGGATGTCAGCGTTAAAAGCGCTTATATTAAACCGATGTTCATTATAATCCTGGTAGGCGGAGAGACCCCCGTTGTAATTTAAATTTATATCCAGTCTCTCAAAATCGAACAGATAGGCAAGATCGACATACGTTAGATACAAGAAATCAGCTCGAACACTTGAATTCCGGAAAATGTTATTATCATAGACAACAGATTGATCGACACTGATGTTAACAGCACCGCGGGCTTCGGGTGCGCAGGTGAGATAAATCTGGAGATAAATAAAACATAAAAATATAAATGAAGATCTAATTACCACTCTTTTTCCCATGTCGCCTACCTGATCCTCTGCGACCCAGACCGCCTAGACCGCGTTCATCACAGATTCCATCACCATCTTTATCGATAAAATAGTCGAAATTTCTCCCCCCAGTTCTACCCATGTTTTTTCGTTTCAAGTCATCGGAAAATCGTTTCGCATAACGATCATGCATATAATCGCCATCATCGTCATTGAAATCAGCCAACTTTTTACCGCCTTCTTCATCGATCATCCCGTAACGGTAACCATGAACGTAATAATCATCGACCTCCAACCCCGTAATGTCATTGATACCATCGTCATCCGTATCGAGGACGTATTTTTTTAAGTCAGCCCCTTCAAATTCATGTGCATTTTTATCGCGGATACCATCTCCATCCATATCGATCCATGACGATTTCGGTTTAAAGCCGCTCTGTCTCAATAAGCTTATCATCAGGTCGTTCACGCCATCACCATCCTCATCTCGCCATAGATCATTGACCTGGTCTTTGTTTTCATCGTTAAAATCGAACTTGTGCAGATAAGGCCGGTCGTTAACATCGTTGATACCATCGCCGTTGGCATCGTGAAATAGATCGTTGATGCCATCTTTATTCTTATCGATGTAGCCGACTACCGAAATCGATACAGAATCCGAGGCATTCTGTGCCAGCGCGTCTAGGAGCCTGCAAAATAATACCAATTGGATCATCATGAATAGGGTTATGTATTTCTTCAAAATGATCACAATCTTCCTCCCTTTATACTATAAATACAACTTAATTAAAATTAGACAATTGTCTGTAAAAAGTCAAGTATTAAATCCGTACTAACCATAAAACATGTTAATCCTGCCACTATTTTCAGACAGGATTAACATGATATCAACTCATAATCTAACAATCATTATCAGCAGTCAAATTCGATACTGTTGCGATCGTCTCTATCCTGATTGACTGCATGGATTATCGAGTCCGATTCGCTTCTGCTTTAAAAAAAATTCGCAAGAGCAGATCCTTCGCTCTATTTTAAAAGCAGCATCCGTTTGCTGACCGTCCTGTCGTTTACCTTCAATTCGTAGTAGTAATGACCGGAAGAAACGCGATTGACGGAAGCTTCGGTCGCATCCCACTGAACCGAGTGACTGCCGGCAGGTTGTACTTCGTCGACAAGGGTCCGAACGATCTGTCCGAGCGAATTATAGATCGTTAACGTAACCGATGCCTGATCCATAAGATGATAACGGATCATGGTCGTCGGGTTGAACGGATTGGGATAATTCTGATCAAGCTCGAACAGCACAGGCATAACGGGATCCGTCAACACGACTCGGGTGGCCGATTCATCGGAACCGACGATGATATAATACGAATCCAGGGATTCCACTTCGATCATCACCGTACCATCGATCGGATCGTATACCATCTCATCAATAACGCTCCAGGTCTCGGCTTCCTCATCCCAACTCATGACCTTCACATTATTGCCGTAGAATGTCGTTTTACCGAGTGCGCTTGATGGATCATCATCGATACTGAGTTGAATTCGCAGTCGCGTGCCAAATCGTGCCATATTTCCCTGACCCTGAAATCGCTTGCCGCTCGGATCAGTTAGATGATTATTCCATCCTCGTAATGTCGAATCCGGGCGGTTGGGAATGCTGTCGCGCCAGACCTCCAAGAATTCGAAGAATAATGAGTCGGGAAATTCTCTTCCATTCATCGCACCCTGCGGTACTTCCAACCATGACAACGAATCAAGAGGAGAGCCGATGCGCTGTTTTCCCTGATGCTGTTTCCGAACCCATCGCCCGCTCCACGGAGCTGGTCCGATTCTATCGCGCCAGGCAAGATCGTTAATCGAAATCACGATGATCATATCCACATTTTCATTTTCGATCAGACCACCTTCGATGACGACCCAATCTCCATCCTGAGGGCGCTCTGCTCCGGTATCCGGCTCGTACCAGGGGGGACCGAAATTAAGCAGATAATCAGGGATATCATCGGCATCAATATCAAGATAATAATGATCATAGAAATAGGTCGTATCGATCATTACAGTTCCTTCAACCGTGATCATCTCCAGGCTATCGCACCAGATCTGATGCTGCCACCAGTTCTCGATCGGCTCCCGCCATAAGAGACCATTGATCTCAAAAACGATGACTGTCGGCAGGAGTGACTCATAATTAACACTGCCGAAAATAGTAATGTAATCACCATAATCGGGCCGTTCCGCACCCGTATCCGGTGAGTACCATTCCGGACCGAAATGCAATACATAATCGGCCACAGAGTCGGCATCTACGTCTAAGAAATAAAGATTCTTGTGAGTAGAATCCGGTAGAACTGTGCCCTCCAGCGTGATCGTGACCAGCGTGTCAGGCCAGGCTCGAGCTCCTTTCTTTCCTGTCTGCGACATTAAGCTCTGATTCATTACCAGTGAGATCATGAACACCATGATGAATGTAGCTGCTAAAGATCGCTTTCTCATGCTATAAACTCCTTCAAATAGATTAACTACCCGTAGTGAATTACGTTTA
>JAFGOE010000089.1 GCA_016926625.1 Candidatus Zhuqueibacterota bacterium | reverse complement strand
CCGGATTGATATCGTCTGGAACGTACGGCGGATTGAAGGGATAAAACGCTTGAGGGATGTTACGATAGATGGTGTAGCCATATCCCTGCATCTGCCAAACGCCGGGGACCGCGATATCATCCCAGGCGGAGACGTCATAACCTTCAATCCAGAAACCCTCCGGTACTTCGTATGGATTATGGACCCATTTAAATTTCCACTGGCCGTTTAACGAGATAAACCAGGGCGACACTAACCAGTCGCCTGCAAGCGCCTGCTCTTCCGTATCGAACGGCATAAGCGGGACATGGGTTGCCTCCTGATTCTCGGCATACATACGTGGGTTCTCAATGTATTTGTTAATGTCATTAAATTTTTGGGCATTAACTACTTTTGATATCAACAATAGGCTAATAGCCACCATGATCGCAATCTGCTGACCCATTCTGATCCGATTCATAAAATTGTCCTTATCTTGAGTTAAAAGTTTAATTATTTGACAATTAGAGTTAAAAGTTATTGGGGTATACAAAAGACAATCTTGTGCATCGTTTCGCTTGCGATGCATTCCCAAAATTCACATACGATATGATGCAACGCATTAATAACATAATAATTATCAGAGACAACTGCAAGGATTTTTTCAGACGCCTTCATTCGACTTCACACGATGATGGCGATCGTAAAAATTCTGACTTAAATTGCAAGTCGATAACATCGCTACGCTATGGTTATCCACATTCTTTAAATCGCGTCGACTTTTTCAATCGGGAATAATGGCTATTGGAAGACACATTTGTAACCCTGACGATCCATTGTTCATGATCTGACACTTTATAAATTATTCAATTTATTATACTTAAATTCTTATTAAAAATTGTCATCATCTGGTCTATGGTTTGAAAATGCTCACTTTTGTTACGAAATTGTCATTTTCTTTCACTGCCCAAACTTATCCACAAATTATCCACAATTTCGTCCATAATTTTGTCGCAAAAATGCAACACTTTTCATCGTCAGGAAGCGTTACTGCGCGATGACCCTTGATCGCGGAATTCACTGGGAAGAGCGTGTTACGTTCGTTTTGAGACGATGTACACCGAATCGTTTGGTCGAACTTTCTCAGGCACAGGGACAGTGACCTTATCCCCCTGTTTAGCGACCTCAACAGGTCCGTTATCATCGTGCAAGCTCCCGACCAGGCATCGGACAATACCGGTTGTTGGACCGACGATAAGGATCTCAGAGCCCTGGCGTAAATCTTTAGCCGTCAGATGAATTTGGCAAATGCCCACGCGGGGGTAATAGTTTTTAATTCGCCCGATGAACGTCTTCTCCTCCGTCGCCTGGGATCCATAACGATCAGTCCATTCCCCAAGCTTATGGCCGAGATAATAACCTCCATGCCAGAAACCGCGATTGAACACGGTTTTCAATTCCTGCTCCAAAACCAGTGCTTTCTCTTCATTGTATTCATTTTGAGCACAAAGTTCAACCGCTTCGCGATAACTTTTGACGACTGTATATACATAATCGGCAGAGCGACCTCTGCCTTCGATCTTCAACACAGACACACCGGATTCAAGAATCTTATCGATAAATCGGATAGTACAAAGATCTTTCGGCGACATGATATATCGATTATCGATGGTCAATTCGTTGCCGGTGACCACATCTTTCACCAGGTATTCTCTGCGGCATGGCTGAAAGCATTTGCCCCGATTCGCGGAGCTGTCATAGATCGCAAGACTCATATAACATTTTCCGGCAATGGATACACACAGGGCTCCGTGAACGAATATTTCAATCCCGAGAAGTGTACCGGAGGGGCCGGTGATGTTCTGCTCCTGAATCTGCTGGCATACCCGAGATATCTGATCCAGATTTAGCTCTCTGGCAAGGACGATCACATCAGCGTGTTGGGAAAAAAATTTTACCGCCTCGATATTTGATACGTTTACCTGGGTCGAGCAATGCACATCCAGGTCGATGCTTCTGGCGTATAGTATCGCGGCCATATCGGTGGCGATAACCGCATCGACGCCAGAGCTCTTCGCGCTATCGCACAATTCCCTCATCAGATCGAGATCCTCGTCATACATCACCACATTGAGCGTGAGGTAGCACTTTACCTTCTTCTTATGACAGCGCGAGACGATCCTGGGCAAATCTTCCATGGTGAATTTTTTCGCCGAGTTCGCACGCATATTCAGATCGCTCACTCCGAAATAGACTGAATCGCATCCTGCCTTCAACGCTGCCGACAGCGATTCCCAGGATCCGGCCGGCGCCATCAATTCAATGTGTTTCATTAATTTCGTCACGATTTCTATTAGCCTGTGTCTTTATTTTACAACGATTTCATCGACGAACACCCAGGCCGGCCCTCCGGCTCCCGTATGCCACTCGGGACAACGGCCGATATTCTGTGCGTGGATGCGAATAAACCGCGCCTTTTTCGATGCCAGTTCTGCGGACATCTCAACCGTTTGGACCTGATCCTCGGGTTTGACTTCAGGTAACTCGGTCGATTTTATGGATTCAAACGTCTTGCCGTCTTCCGAAATAGCGAACTCGACCGATTTCGGTAAGAATATCCACTTCATGGGATCACGAAGGAATCCGACCCCAATGTAGTTTATTTGTTGTATTTTTTCAAGATCGAGGGTTGCAATGAAATCGAATTCATGAAATCCTTTCCAACGTCCATCCATATAGTTGATCGATCCGAGCAGGCTATTGGTGAGAGAATAATCGCCGCCACCGTCATATTTACTCTCGTTTGGATGGATCAATTCCACCTTTTTCCCGGTCGCCAGATGAAACTCGAACGTCTTGCGGAGGACGGGGCTCACGCGCACACTGTCGATAAACGACGCGGTGCTGAAGTGAACATCGGCATCAATCTCGATGGGCACCCTGTATTTCATCGAATTAATAGTTGGATCGTTCTCATCCAGTGTATATCGAATGTCAACCTGAGGTATTTCGCTCCGCAGAGACAGCAGCAATGTTTTCGACTCCACATCGACTTCCGTGTCGATGTTCACCGCCAGTGCGCTTCGGGCGTAATTAATTCCCCATTGATCGTAGCGATCGAATTGATGCAGCAGGCGACGCGAAAAATCGTTCCAATCCCGCTTTTCTTTTTGTGTCCATAGCACTTCCGCCAGTGCATCCATGCGGGGAATAAACAAATATTCAGCGGTCTCGGGTGTCGATACAAATTCAGTCCACAGATTCGCCTGAGCTCCTAATATATGGGCCGCTTCTTTCGCATTTAATTCCTCTGGTATTGGCTCAAACTCGTAGACCATGCGAATGGGAATATACCCACCGTAAGCGAACGGTTCCTGATCCATTGGTCCCTGATACATATTAAAATAGCAATGGGAAACAGGCGACATAACCACGTCATGTCCAATCTTCGCTGCCTCGATACCACCCTCCATCCCACGCCATGACATCACACAGGCACGAGGAGCCAGTCCGCCCTCTAAAATTTCATCCCACCCGATCAATCTCCTGTGATTAGCGTGGATAAAATTCTCCATGCGTCTGACAAAATAGCTTTGCAATTCAAATTCGTCCTTTAGTCCTTCCGCCTCTATTCGAGCCTGACATTTTTTACACGTCTCCCAGTTCGTCTTCGTGGCCTCGTCCCCACCGATGTGAATATACTCCCCGGGAAACAAATCCATGAACTCCTTCAGAATGTTCTGCAAAAACTCGAACGTACTATCATTGCCAGCGCAATAGATATCAGTAATCGGCCAGATACTGCCAGGTGGGACGGTAAACGGGCCACCGGTGCAGGAATATTCAGGATACGCGGCCAGTGCCGCCGAGGTATGAGCAGGCATTTCGATTTCCGGCACGATGGTGATGAAACGCTGGCTCGCATATTTGACCACGTCCCGCACCTCATCCTGCGTATAAAATCCCCCATAAGTGGCTTCCTCTCCCGGTATTTGAGGCGGGCGAGCGTGCCAATGATAATTCTCCCTGTCCACCCGCCACGCACCGACTGTAGTCAGTTTGGGATACTGCTTGATTTCGATCCGCCAACCCTGATCGTCGCAGAGATGCCAGTGAAATGTATTGAGCTTGTGATAAGCCAGATGATCGATCAACCTTTTGATATAATCGACATCAAAAAAATGCCTCGATACATCAAGCATCACACCACGCCACTTGAAGCGTGGTTCATCTACAATGTGCACACATCGTAGATCGATCGATTCCTCACCCAGAAGACCATTCTCTCTCTCGATCGATGGCGGGAGCAGTTGCCGTAACGATTGGACACCATAGAATATCCCGTTCGGTGCCGAAGCCTTGATCGTGATTTCTTGTGAAGTCATATGTAATTCATACGCTTCGGCTCCAGCTCGATACACATCATCCAATATGAACAGGATGCGATTGGCAGAGGCTGGCTCAGGCGAAGCGGATATCTCCAATTCCCAGGCAGTCGATCTGTGAATCAATGTGTTAAGATAGCGCGCGATTTCGATTAATCGATCATCCTGTGTAGGGACGACGATTTTCGTCTCCTTGTTCATCGTAAAAAAAGCCGGTAGTACATCCAGTTGCTGTGGTTTCGGAATGATATCGATCACGGTCTGTGTCGCCTCCTCATAGGTTACAGGTCGTTTAGCACATGATAGTGATAAAAAAAGCGCCATTAGATAAATGGCGAACAGTCTGAGATTCATATGTACCTCATTTTTTTAAAGTTAATTTATAAAGATGATCGCCTGGATGATGCGACTCGGATCGATGTTGCCCATCGCAACGTTCGTCATCTGGCTGTAATGGATCACTAATACGTCACCCATCCGCATTAAAAGTGTGGAGGCTCCTGCGACCTACATAAATGTCCTGAACCCGCCAGGTTTAGCTGACAATTCGCGCTCGATCCCTATGAACCCACCGAACACCCTGGATATAGCAATTTTCCCGAGTATAATTGAACAAACCAATCCATCAGAACCGTCCTTTTCTGACTATGGTATTCAGGTCACAATTATCTGTAAATCCAACTATCGTTGCGACAAAAGGAATGCGGAGCAATGGACAACGACGTCATTCTAAAACAATTTCGGTTAGAACGGGAAAGTGATCTGAAGGATACAATCCCTCGAATCGATCCGACAGGGTGCCATGATGTATGACCATAGCCTCGTTCCGAACAAAGATAAAGTCGATTGGTTTCTGCGGTTCAAGGTTGGTATCAAAACCCGTGTACGTACCGCAGGGACCATGATGCTGATATGCTGATAATTGTTCGCTGTTGTACAGTTGATCCCCTTCACCGATCCCATTCTCTGAAGTTAAAATTTTATAAACTTCAGAGTTGGTATCAGCATTAAAATCGCCGGTTACGATGACATGATCGTCATCTGCGATCTCAGTGATCTTGTTGAGCAATAATGAAGCGCTGTTGATTCTCGCCTGTTCGCCCATGTGATCAAAATGGGTATTAAACACAAAGAAATTTTTACGTGTGTTCCGATCTTTAAATTTGCCGTAAGTCACGATACGATTGCAAGCCGCATCCCAACCTAAACCCGGTTTATCCGGTGTCTCAGAGCACCAGAACGTACCCTGTTCCAGCAGATGAAACCGATCCGTCCTGTAAAATATAGGAGAAAATTCGCCTGCGCGCTCGCCATCATCGCGGCCGACACCAATCCAGCCGTACTCGAAGAGTCGAGATTCTAAAAATTCGATCTGACTGTAAAGTGCTTCCTGTAAGCCGGCTATGTCGGCTTTATGAAAACGGATCATACTGGCGACGTTGTCGTTACGATAAATCCAGGCGTTTTCCCCGTCCCGGGGATTGTCGAATCGTATATTAAATGTCATCACTCTGATTCTGTCGCATCGCGAACCGCAACGTGCTAAGATAAGCACCAGACCGAGCATCATACATAGTCCCAAAAACCTAATTTTCCATTTCATCATCCGTCATCTCATCTTGAGTTATTGTTTATATTATTTTTGTAACAATAAGCCTTTAGATATTAGATATGCATTCTGTCCCATTTCATGAACAATGTAGCAAGCGATTTTTAATCGCGTCGCTATCGATATGTTATGCAATATGTCGATGGATTACATCAACCTATTTTACACATCTGCTGATCTACATCTCTGTGATCGACGCGTAGTTCAGGACGTGGTTGAATAAAATAATCCATTGTGATTCACGTACAGTGTCCTAATCGTACAACCTGTCCAGATCGATCGTGGACAGTTGACAGATCAAATCGGCGACGGCTTGAGTTACCGCCAGAAAATATATCCGACCCTTTTCTGGCGATGCCTTTTTAGGATTACCGACACCGGTATCAGGGGTCACTTCAGACCATTTTCTCTCCGTCCAGGCCCATCCTTCACGAATGCCTTTTATTTTAATCTTTCGCTCTACTCCCTCACCAGCCTGCTCCAGCGGCAACACGAGCTCGGGTACCAGATGCAGCATCAGGCTCGTTTCCATCTCATCGGCATGGTCACCCGATTCTTCAAAATATAATTTCTTATCGACCGCCCTGAACCAATCGCATGTGGTCAAAAACATATCCGTATATTTTAAACCGAGCTCACGAAGTATCGGCTTAAAGTTATTTCCTCCGTGCCCATTGAGAATCAGAAATCGCTTAATTCCCTGCCGATGTAAAAAATCGATAATATCGTTTAAAATCGCCGCTTGCGTGCTGATATTAAAGTTTAAATCCAACAGGATGTCGACTTGCCCGCTGTTTACACCGATCGGGATCGTGGGCAGCACGATGATTTTAGCCCCTTGCTCCCAGGCGATCCTCGCAGCCTCTGCTGCAATGCGTTCGGCCTGAATCGAATCGGTCGCATACGGCAGATGATAATTATGCGCCTCAGTCGCACCCCACGGTAATATGGCCAGATCGATGCGGGAACCTTTAATCGCCCGCCAGTTCGTCTCCGCTAATATATAGGGTCGTGGTTTCATAAGGATACTCATTTATAGAATGAAAGTGTCTAATCAATTCCGTCAGGTTTATCATTTAATATTGCCAACAATATCTTACCCTTCATTGCGAGCGCTTCCGCTTTTAGGAAGCACTAAGCAATCCCCCGCGACCAGCGCGAAACCATACCTTGCCTCTCCGTGAGGGAGATTGCTTCTCCCGCTCCGCGGAATCGCAATGACATACAAGAGTCGTCCAGCATAATAGCATCTTTAGCACAAGAAACCGCTACCATGTAATATAGGAGATATTTCAGACTATTTCAAGCCTTTTTAAAAAATTGGTGTACACCGCTCACTTCTTCTTTCTTATAGAAACAAAACCAGCGGATGAGCACTGTCTTCTATTCTAAAAAAATATTGACTTTGTATGCAATTTTGAATATATTTATTCAATCAATCACACACTCTTTTAATTCACTCATTACGATCCAGGATCGCATCAACAGCAACTAATTCAAGATGTCCATCTTACCTAACAGGAGCTTAGTAATGTCAAGCCATCCAACACAGCACAAATCTAAGTTATATGTCGATGAACTGCCGAACATTCCCTGGGAGGATAGGCCTGCGAACCACAGCGAGGTTTTCTGGCGTTCAAGCAATAATCCTATAATCCCCAGAGATCTATTACCTTCTTCAAACAGTATTTTCAACAGCGCCGTCGTCCCATTCAAAGGTAAATTCGCCGGCGTCTTTCGTTGCGACAATAAGAGCAGATACATGAGGATACATCGTGGTGTGAGCAACGATGGTATCCATTGGAAGATCGACGACGACAGAATTCACTTCAAATCTTCGGTCGATGGGAAAGAATTGTTTCCCTTTGAATACGGATACGATCCTCGTGTTTGTTGGATTGAAGATCGTTACTACATCACCTGGTGCAATGGTTATCATATGTACCCCACGATCGGTATGGGCTATACTTACGATTTTAACGAATTCTACCAGATGGAAAACGCCTTCCTGCCGTTCAACAGGAACGGTGTATTATTCCCCAGAAAAATAAATGGCAAATACGCGATGCTTAGTCGTCCCAGTGATAACGGACACACCCCTTTCGGTGATATCTTCTACAGCCAGAGTCCGGACATGATCCATTGGGGACATCATCGATACGTCATGGGTACACTTCCGTACAGTTGGCAGAGCACAAAGATTGGCGCCGGACCGGTGCCGATTGAAACTTCAGAGGGTTGGTTGTTGATCTATCATGGGGTGTTGACGTCGTGCAATGGATTCGTATACAGTATGGGAGCTGCATTGCTCGATCTCGATGAACCCTGGAAAGTTTTATATCGAGGTGAACAATATCTGCTGTCTCCGCAGAAACCCTACGAATGCGTCGGCGACGTCCCCAATGTCGTCTTCCCCTGTGCCGCACTGGTCGACTCGAAGACCGGACGCCTGGCGATCTATTACGGAGGAGCGGATACGGTCACATGTCTCGCATTTTCATACGTCGATGATGTGATAAATTTTGTAAAGCATAATTCGATACTTTAATCTCAATATAACGTTAACTGCTTGATGTTTCACAATGACCGGGGTGGTATACTTCAGGCAGTTAACTTAGCTTTAACGTTTTTATTTCAAACGGTTTGAAATCTAATTTCAAGTGCCCATCATCCACACTCAATAGCGCCAGTTCGTTCTCCATCAAATTAGTCTCGGCGACGCGTCGATAATCAGGGCTGATCACAACATTTACGCTTGCATGTTTCCCTCGATGTTCATATAAACGCACGATCAAGGCATCTTCCCTCTCTGCTTTTTTGATCACTTCGACTGTGATATCTTGCGAATCCAATTTCAATGGCGCATGAACCTCCCGATTGACGAATCCTTCGAACAGCAAGGGAGGTTGATTCAACTGAGCTGCCTCACTAAATACATCTGAATCGACTAACGCACCTGTATGAGGCAGCAGGCTGAATGTCAGCTCATGAGTCCCACGATCTGCCTGCGGATCGGGTGAAGTCGGTGAACGCAAGATATTCAGATCGAGGACGTTGCCGTACACTTTATGCCCATATTTACAATCATTTAGCAGGGCGACTCCATAATCCATATCAGATAAATCCACGTATCGTTGGGCAGGTGCTTCAAATTTCGCCATATCCCAGCTGGTATTTCTGTGCGTCGCTCGTTTCAGATAACCGTACTGTATCTCATAAGACGCCTGGTCACAATAAATGTCGACGACAAACGAGACCCTGAGCATCTTATGCGTCTCCAGCCAGTGCACATGAGTCCTGAAATCCAACCGCTTTGATCGCCGTGAGAGATAGATTTCCTGTGTTATCGCCGAATGACCGATTTTCAAATACTGGCGAAATCCCTGGCGAACCGGTCCGTCGCAAACCCATTCGCGAGATACCAGTCGCGCATCGCCGATTTTTTGTTTTTCATAAAAGATATCGATATCCCATGCGTCCCATGCCACGGGTCGATCATCGTAGAGGCTGAATATGTTCCCGTTCTTTCCCGCTTCGAGTACCTCTTTACTATACTCCTTATCGAAAATGCGGCTTAACTGACCCGTTTCATCGAACTCATAACGGATCAGATCGTTCTCCAGGACATAATGTTTATCTTCAAAACGTTGTCGGTCACTCTTAAGATAATTTTTTCGTTTGAGGACCGCCGAGCTCATCGGCGGAATCGTTACCGCAGCCAGTGGTATTCCATCTTCGCATTGTACCGGCACCGAATGGCCCAACTCATCTTCAATTTCATAATTCGCCCAAGATTGCGGCAAGGCGACTGGTGCCTGAAACTCAAACGAAAGCGTATTGATAAGCGTAAGCGAGTCATGATCCTCCTGGCATAGGACGGATATCGCTTTTCGTTTTAATTCCTCAGCCTGCATATTGAGCCGTTCGTAATCCTTTTTACAATCTTCATAGACCCGGGTAATACTCGAACCGGGAAGTATATCATGGAATTGATTCAACAACACTCGTTTCCACATCTGATCCAATTCTGCTGAAGGGTAGTGCTCTAAGGGGATAAGTGAGAACAGGAACTCGATCTCTCTCAGATTCAGCTCCATGCGCCGATTAGCTTTTTTAATGAACGCCTGTGTGGTCAGCGTTCCGCGATGAAGTTCCAGATATAGTTCTCCTACCCACAGTGGTAACTCGCTTTCATGTGACATCAGGTCTCTGAGAAAGTCTCTCGCGTGCGCAAATTTAACGCGAGGTGCGCCTTCGAGGTCGCTTTGCCGCAATCCGAACTCGATGATCTCTTCTGTTGGTCCGCATCCCCCATCTCCGATGCCAAACAGAGTCAGGAACTGATCCAGGAAATCCTTCTCATTGAAATTATCCCGAGCATAGACGAGTTTTGCAGGTAACAGCTCGCTGTTGTAATTATCTTCGGGCGGGAAATGAACGATGACTTCCGTACCGTCGATACCGCGCCATCTGAAGGTATGGAATGGGAATTTATTGAATTGGTTCCATGAGATTTTCTGAGTCACCAGATAATGCACATCGGCTTTTTTTAAGATTTGCGGTAGTGCGGCGCTGTATCCAAACACATCCGGCAGCCATAGATGATCGATCTCGATACCGAACTCGTCTTTAAAATAATTTTTTCCATGCAAGAGTTGTCTTATCAGCGATTCACCGCCAGCGAGATTGCAGTCGGGCTCGACCCACATCACCCCCAGCAGCTCCCATCGCCCTTGTTTTACTCTCTCTTTGATTTTCTCGTATAGCTGCGGATAATACATTTTAATGAATTCGTACTGTTGTGGCTGTGATGCACCAAAGATATATTCAGGGTATCTGTCGATCAGATCGATCTGAGACGAGAAGGTTCGTGCACATTTGCGTATCGTTTCATCTAGCGGCCACAACCAGGCCGTATCGATATGTGCATGCCCCACTGCGGAAGTGGACAGATCAGAGGGAGTCGCCTTGCTCGCATACGCGGCAGATAATATTGATCTGGCTTCCCTGACCGATTCTTCATCACCGGTGTAGCAATTAATTGCACGATTCAACGTACGCAATATCCTGGCACGACGCACGCTTTGAACCGGCATTGATTTCATCAAGTCGTTAAGCACACGGACATCGAGGTACAAGTGCCATAATTCTTTTTTAAATATAGTGAGTAAAGCATAATTCACACGGGCGATGTGACTTCCCGATGTCAGGGGTGCAATATCACCCTGATCGACGTTTAATTTTAGCCCAAAGAGCTGTCCTGCTGATGATTCCAGCCAGAACTCGAATCGTTCACCACCATTAGCCGAATCGACGATCATGATTCGATCACGCGCGAACTCATAAGCTGGTCCCCATAGCGTATGGTGACTCAATCCCAGCAACGGGGTGCCGTCGTTCGCAAAAAGGATCGATTCGCCACCGAGATTGATCCTCGCAATCACCGTCTCCCCTTTCCAGGTTTCCGGCACAGAACCGAAAATATGAAACCAGGCTCGCTCCCAATTTTGACCCCAGGAGTCCCCGACGAGTATAGGTTTATACTCTCCTGTCAATCTGGCGTTAAAATCAACGTGAGGATCAAATTTGCAAAACTTGATTTCCAGAGGCAGCTCGTCACGATAATAGGATCCTTTCAATCGTGTAATAAAATTCTCGATTCGCGCTTCATACATCGTTCGTTCACGTTCGATCATAGAATTACCTTTATAAATAGTCGAAGCTAAAAAATGTACTCTTTTAATGCGATAAGGTCTGATTCATCCCTTTATCATCAAACCGTTGCCGCTACTGACGTCGTAAATAATACGGACACAGGTTTTTTATTGATCTCTTTTCCACGGCTTTTACCTGCGATAAAGACCTTTATAAGATGATTATGCCATGATTCATCCATCTTTCCATTCGCGTAATCGGCTTAATCGTCGATCACCTGATCACGGCGGATATATCCGTCGTCGGTCTCATCGCGTTCCGCCGTGCCCAGATGTTTGAACATCGCCTTCATATCGATGACTCCGCCGATAGTGAACCAGATGACGACTAACGCGGAAACGGCAGCGTAGATGAAAATGTAATATTTCCAGAAAACAAACCAATTGCTGTCCTGCAGACCATGGGAAAAATTATAGATCGTGCCGATGATAAAGATAAGCGTCCATCCGAAAATCCATGCGTACGAGATGATATAGATAAATTTATCGCTCTTGGTAAATTCTTTACCCATGCCCAACACGCGCCAACCGCGAGAAGGTACTGCATCGATGATTTTCATCTCCCCTTTAATTTCATATTTACCGCGGTGTAATAGTCTATCCATGTTAAACGGTTTTTTATTCTCGATCAGTGAAATAATCACATACATGGCTGAAGCAGCAACCATCGAAATGAGCCAAAACCATTGTCCGTTTACAGGGAAATTTTCATAAATCGATGTCAATATCGTTCCCACAATCGATATGGATGATCCGGCGATCAATGCACCCCAGGCTGCATTGGTTGTACCCTTGCTCCAATAGAGTCCGCCGATAATTGTCGCTCCGGCACCCCCCACGAAGATCGCACCGGTTACAGCGAAAAAGAGATAAATGTTTTGTGACTGCTTAAAAAGCAGGCTGAAGAAGAATATAAAGATAGCCACACCTAAAATCGATAATCGAAGAATTCTCAGATGTTGTTTCGGAGTGAACGGTTTCTTGCGAAACGGCATGATCACATCCTGAATGAAGATACTACCCCATGAATGCAGGTAGGTATCGTGAGTGCTGATGAATGCCGCGAGCATGACGGCAGCGAAAGCGCCTATTAATCCCACGGGTAATGTATACCTTAACACCAGCGGGACACGAATCTGATCTTGGATTTCGGTCGAAGGCGCGTTAAACAAAATCGCATTGACCTTTTCCGCGATGTGTGCGAAACTGGGATGATACATCACGGTGATTGCGATGACGGGGATGAATACGAGGAATATGTTTCTGGGATAATTCCGCCAATTACCTAATACCTGCGCCATCTTGGCTTCGTGTGCACTTTTAGCAGACGCGTTATATGCCTGTGTCCCCTGCCACGACATGAAGTTGTACACAAAACCGATTAATCCGATCAGGAAGTACCAGAAGTTAAAATCCTCTACCTGACTCGTTTTGAATGGATTGATGAGTGATGCATCGGGCGAGGTTTGCGCCAGATTGAGCGCTTCCATGATGTTGTTCCAATCGATCGTAAAAAAGAAGTAGGCGATGAGCAGCACGAAAACGATATTAGTAAAGGTACCCTGAATAAAATCAGCGATAATAACCGCCACCTGACCACCCGCGTAAACGAATAACAGGGCGATCGTCAACAGGAATATCATCATCAGGACATATGTGGAGACATCAATCCCGAAGACGGGAATCGATAGCGGCAATCCGGTGTAATAGATAAAGAATCTGGCACCAACAGCCGGGAAAATTCCAAAATTGATGAGTCCGGATATGAATGCCAGTATCCCGGCAAAGACACGAAAGCTCCTGCTGTAACGCATCTCAAAAAATTGCGCCATAGTCAGAGCGCGAGTCTGCCGGAACCGATAGACGATCCATCCGGAAACTGTGACCACGAGTATAGCCAGCGCCATGGTAAGCTCCCACCATTTCATACAGAAACCCGACTTGTAGAATACTTGAAATTCGCCGACGATACTGATCGCTCCCAGCATGGCCATACCCATAGCGACGCTGATGATATAACGTCCGGCGGATCGACCGGCTGCCAGGAAATCGGAAACACTGCGCATAAATCGTTTGCTAAATATGACACCCCACACCATGAATGCAAACATGACAAGAACTATCAACCAATCAACCAAACTGAGACTCGTTGTCATAGTCCACCATTCCTCTCAATTTTTAGGCAATTTTTGAAGCACTTCATTTTTCGTTTAATCAATACCATGTACCCTTTCGATGTCAGTGTATGAACATCTATTCAACGACTATTTTGGGATTAAAATTAACCACGCATGACGATCAATAGATTTAGTTTTTTTTTTGAAAAAATTAACTACCCGAATTTAAAAAATAGATTTCTTATAATCAAGTACATTTTGATGAAATATGAAGATATCATACCGGACACATCAGGACAGGCGGTATGGTGAGGGAGGTTCCATGTTTATCGAAGCATCCATAGCGATTCAACGACTCGTGTGTTCGCCAGAAATCAACTTTTTTATGACAATAAACGAAATTTCATGAACCAGTTGATAGTCACCCTATTTTCATGTTGATAAATTGCAAAGAATTGCTTATAATATGAAATAATCCATGCGCTGAATTAGACGCATTTAATACGTATAAGGGATCACACATTTAATCCCGGCAAAACGAAGCGGAGTCGTGAAGATTGATCTTCATGAGTATTCTTAATGAACTATTAAGAGAGGTATTATAGATGAAACGTGTTCTCATCATTGCGACAATGATGTTGCTCCTGATCTCCTCGCATTCTTTCGGACAGGACATAAAACTTCCTCATTTTTACGTCCATACCGGTATCACAAAGCCTGCATCACCGAAAGAATTTTTAAAATCGTGGACCATGGGTGCTAACGTGGGATTAGGGCTCAGCCTGGATCTGTCGGAAAGAATTGAACTTATTACTCTATTCGATTATCATCATCTGACACTCAACAAACGCGGGGTGGAAGACTTATATAACGCCTCCAGTCTTGCGGCCATAGAAGGTGGGCCTGCTTCGATCACGAATTTTCAGGTGAAAGCTAATTTTAATTTTCCGCACGATTCCACAGCCAATATGATCTCTTATTTTTATACGGGTGCAGGCTATAATCATTTACATCAGCAGGATATCGCTATCTATGAGGAGGAGGATGAAACCCTCATCGGCAGCAGAAGTAGCGACATGCCTGCGATTGAATTCGGCATCGGTTTTCATTACATGATGGAGAGCACATCCCTGTTTGTTGAGTTCGGAGCAAATATCGGCTTCGATGAGCCGGATATTCTGGTGTTCGTCCCGATCCGCCTGGGCGTGAAGATCAATTAACCTGTACCAGGCGAGCGAACCGCAGTAAAGCGCACGCGGTTCAAAGACAAAGGGCTGTTAAGAATTTTATTTAGTTTCTTAATCATCCCCCAGCTATTCAGCAGCCTCTGTGATGGCTCTGTAAAACTACGTAATTTTCCATTTGCCGACTTCGTTCGATAAACTACGGCTCTTGATCTCATTTTGCTTAAATATCACGTTACCCTTCTCAACACGTCATATTTGTACGTAGTCCAAATTTTTTAATTCTTCTATTCATTGTCCAACAATCTTCCTATCTTGATCGATCGGTATCGATACCATCTCCACGACGCATCGTATGGGCCTTGATAAGGTATCGACACATGGTGAACACGATATCGACATCCCCTCGAAACCCTTTGAAGTATATCTGAGCCTTTTCGCAGTATTCATGACCTTTAAACAATAAAAATAACTTGATATTTTAAATATTTCATGTTATTTTGAATAAAT
>JAFGOE010000088.1 GCA_016926625.1 Candidatus Zhuqueibacterota bacterium | reverse complement strand
GGGACAGAAGAGCGGCATTCTGAAGTCGTCTTTCGCAGCAAAAAGATCGATGGGCCTTATGTTCCCTACGAAAGTAATCCGATTCTTACTCAGCGACACCTGGATCCCGGCAGAGCAAATCCAATCACAAGCACCGGCCATGCCGATCTCGTGGAGACAGATAGCGGAGAATGGTGGGCTGTTTTTCTGGGATGCAGACCCTATCCACCGGTGGAAGATAACCACTATAATACAGGACGAGAGACATTTTTAGCACCAGTCAGGTGGATCGACGGATGGCCCGTGATCAATCCGGATCATCAAGAGGTACAATTTTGTTATCCGTTCCCGATTCAACCGGTTACCGAAAGTTCAGAAATCCGCTATAGTGGTAATTTTACGATCCGAGACGACTTTGATGAGGACAAGCTCGACATGAAATGGTTGTTTTTACGGACGCCGCGTGAGACGTGGTACGATCTCACGAAACAATCCGGTGTTTTAGCAATGAAGCTGCGACCGGAGACATGCGGCGAAAAAGTGAATCCCAGCTTCCTGGGACATCGGCAGCAGCATCAGTATGGATCGGCTACGATTTCCATGAATTTTAGGCCGGCGGCCGAATACGAAAAGGCGGGACTACTGATCTTCCAAAACGAAGAGCATTACTATTTCCTCTGTAAATCGCTGCAAAACAACGTACCCGTGATACAACTCTACAAATCAGGTAAGGGTTCGGAGATGGAACTCATGGCATCGCACCCATTAGATGCAGGTAAATTGAACGACGATATCAAGCTTAAAATTGAAGCGAAGGGCAATGTATACTCATTTTCGTACGCTTACGACAGTCGGAACTGGACTATACTGCAAGACCATGTCGATGCAACATTTCTGAGCACCCGCACGGCAGGGGGATTTGTCGGATGTATCTACTCGTTATACGCCACATCACTTGGTGAGTCCATTGATCGTTACGCTTATTTCGATTGGTTCGAGTACCTGGGAGATGATAAAGTGTACAAATAATTTTATTTCGTTCATCAATCATAAACGATGCATGATGGTAGTTTAAGCGACTAAAATTATATAGGACGATTCATATGACAGATCAACAATGGGAGATATTAAAGAAAATCATTAACGGGAATTCGATTTCTCCTCTGCCGGTCGGCTTCATTATCGACAGTCCCTGGCTTCCTAACTGGTTCGGCATTCGAATTCTCGATTACTTTACGAACGATGAACTATGGTTGCGAGCAAACCTCAAAGCAATCGAACAATTTCCGGACGTTATGTTCCTGCCGGGATTTTGGTCCGAATACGGCATGTGCACAGAACCGTCAGCATTTGGTGCACGCACTATATTCCCGGAGAACGAATTTCCGCATGCCCAAAAGGTCATCGAATCAGCAGATGACATCAGTTCGTTACCGACGCCCAATCCGAAGACAGACGGTTTGTTGCCATTCATGTTGAATCGATTGAAAATTGCGCGACCAAAGATCGAAGATTCGGGTCACTCCATACGTTTCGCCGTAGCACGCGGTCCGCTTAACATCGCCAGTTATTTGATGGGGATGACCGAGTTTTTAACGGTGATGATGTTACAACCGGAAATCGCAGATAACTTATTGAAAAAAATAACCAGTTTTCTCAAGGATTGGTTACATTTGCAGATGGAGACATTTCCGACTATCGACGGTATGTTTATTTTGGACGACATCATCGGATTTATCGGTGAGAATGAATTTCGATCCTTTGGTCTCCCCTATTTCAAAGAGATATACGACGTTGACGTTTCGATTAAATTCCTGCATAACGATGCGGCGTGCAGGGTGTCTGCCCCATATCTTCCGGAAATCGGTGTCAACCTGTTTAATATGGGGTTCGATATATCACTGAATGAATTGAAAGCATTGACACAGAACAAGGTCACCCTTGTCGGCAATATCCCGCCTCGTGATGTGTTGGCCAGTGGTACTCTGGCCGATGTAAAGACGGCGACAGAAGGATTAATAAATTCGCTGCATGATAAATCTCGTATCATTCTATCGTGCGGTGGCGGCATGCCGCCGGGAGTGACATCTGAGAATTTAAGAGAGTTTGTAAAGACCGTAAAGAACATTAGTGGTAAATAGGAGAAATCTGAGCGTAGACATTGTTAATAGGTGAAGAATCTGCATCACAGGCTGAATGTTGTCATTATGAGCGCTTCCGCTTTTAGGAAGCGCGAAGCAATCTCCTCCACTGAATGCAGCGAGGTGCTGTGTCACGTCGCGCGCGGGATTGCGACGTTTTGTAAATCATAATTTCAAGGAGTACGGAATGAAATTACCAACTTCCTTCAGGTTCATACCGATTAAATCTTTTTTCCTGCTGTTCACGCTTTTGTTTTTAATCCCAGCTCAAATTAAAGCACAAGATACCTTAAGCACCGAAGCCGTATTGCGATCGGTTGCTGATTACATCGTCAACAATTCAACCTTTCGATTCGTCGAGGAAGAAACAGGAAATCTATATCGCACACCCCAGAGTGCCCCAACTGAGGCAAAGCTAAAGATCGATAGTCCGTTTAATAAATGGCATTACTGGAACGGTGTTCTCAATATCGGCATGATTCGATCAGGAGAAATCTTGAAAGAACAAGCGTACATCGACTTCGCTATCAAAAATGTCGCCTTTAGCTTCGATCATTATAGCTATTTCAAGGACAGATATCAGGGTGAGAACAAGTGGAATTACCCGTTCGGGCAGGCATTTATTACGGAGGAGTTAGACGACTGCGGTGCGATGGGAGCCAGCGTTATTGAAGTCCATCTGCGGGATCCCCAGACGCGATACAGGCAATACATCAACGAAGCCGCAAACCATATCAAGACAAGACAATCACGATTGGATGATGGCACGCTTGTACGTCACTTTCCCCACAAGATGACGCTTTGGGGCGATGATCTATACATGAGCATCGCGTTGATTGCGCGGATGGCGGATCTGCATGATGAACGGCAAAAATCGGAGTATCTTGATGATGCGGTAAAGCAGGTCATCAACTATCATCATTATTTGTTTAACGAGAACATGGGGTTGATGCATCATTGCTGGTACTCCGATGTCGAGGAGACTAATGTAGCGTTCTGGGGTCGCGTTAACGGTTGGGCACTATTAGCGCATGTGGAATTGCTCGATCGATTGCCACAGGATCATCCTCAGCGCGCGCTGCTGATATCGTTGCTTCAGCGCCACATACTGGGCATCGCTCGATACCAGGGCTCGAATGGTCTATGGCATCAATTGCTCGATAAGGTCGATTCTTACGAAGAGACATCCTGCAGCGCTATTTTTACTTACGTAATCGCCAGGGCTGTCAATAAGAACTACATCGATCCTCGCTACGCATCAATCGCCCGAAACGGCTGGGAGGGAATCAAAACGAGGGTTCGTCCTGACGGACAGGTAGAAGGCGTATGTGCTGGTACCGGGGTCGCCGATGATCTGGTGCATTATTATCATCGACCAACACCGCTGAACGACATACACGGTATAGGTTTTGTATTGTTAGCCGGTACTGAGGTCATGCAAATGTCACAATAATGGACTACATGGATTCTGGTAAGCAGAATCCATGCAACGTAATCATATTACCCATTATAGCGGGTGTTCCGCTTTTAATGACATAGTTTCGACGTTTTCATGAGCGCTTCGTTTATAATGGCAGCATTACATTGATCATTGCAAGCGATTCCGCTTTTAGAAATCGAGAAGCAATCTCATGCGACCAGCGAGGACAGGACCGGCCACACAGTTGATGGGATTGTGCACCTGTGTGGCATATACGACTTCGGCAAGCAGTGCTTTGCAATGAGAGCATCAAACAAGTGGATTATTGCACTCTCTATGGCACAATCAGCTAATCCGGAAGTAAGGCCAATAAACTATTCGATTAAAAAAGCTGAATCGCGACAAGAAAACTATTTTTTCTCATTGACTTTTTAATTCTAATTTTTTATATTTGAATCGGTTCAAATTCATTTAAACGGATTAACTAATCATGAAAAAACCCATTAAAAGCACGACATTAAAAGATGCGTTCAAAGATGATTTCAAAATTGGTGTCGCTCTGAGCATTGACCAAATCTCCGGAAATGAACCAGCGACCATGGATTTAGTCTCCAATCAGTTCAATAGTATCACTCCCGAAAATATCCTCAAATGGGAAGAAGTTCACCCTGAACAAGGCCGCTATAACTTCGAAGCAGCCGACCGTTATGT